>NZ_JAIUHS010000003.1:0-492149 GCF_020165235.1 Mesorhizobium sp. CA13
ATATCGCGATCCCGTGAACAATCGTTGCGGTGACAGGCCGGCTCGCAAAGGTCCAGAGCGCTCGCAGCGATTTGCCACGCCCAACCATACCCAGGGCACGCCGAAACGTTACGGGAAATGCCCACAACAGAGCAGGGGCGGGGCAGGCGATGACCAGCAGCGGCGCAGCCACCGCCATCAGCAACTCGTGCTCGATCATGTGCGCGGCAAACAGCCGCTCGCCGAGAGCATGGATCGGGCTCACCAAGGCCGCCGTCAGCACGCTCCAGCCGGCGGCAAACAGCAGTGCCTGACGCATCCTGAGGGGACGGCCGCGAGCGCTGCGGCGCCACAGGCGCATCGCACCGGCCATGTAGATGAGCGCAACGGCAGTCAGCGGAACCGTGATGGGAAGCGCAAGTGTCCATCCGGCCTCGGGCGCGCCGGAGCCGTAGCAGATCGAGGTGGAGAAGAGCGTGGCCAGGTTCATCGCAGACACTCGTCCAGGATGAGTGCGGCGCTGCCCTGCATGATGATGACCAGTGCAAACAGCAGAGCCGCCAGCATGCCGAGATCGGCGACGAAATGCTCAGTACCGCGCGTGCGCGATGGTTTGAAAGCGGCGCCGCCTTGCCGCTTTGCCTGCCAGGACAGAGCACCGCCCAGAAGCGAGAACAAGGCAAGCAGCAACGCTACGGGAAGCACGACCGGCACCTGGTGATTGCATTGCCAGGGCACCAGCGCGTAGTTCAATTGGGTCGAGACCGCCCAACCCAACGGGCCCGACAAAAGTCCACCCCAGGACGTTCCTAACTGCACCGCGCGCATGTCAGCCGAGCCTCGGTACCCAGTAAATCAGCACATAGATCGGAAGCCAGGTTGCGACCACGAAATCCCAATAGAAAACGTTGTCGCCGACGTCGCCGAAGCGTCGTCCGTTATAACCATGGCGCGTGAACATCAGCACCGTCAGCACGATCGTGTCGCCGACGTCTGTTATCAGATGCGTGGTGTGGAGCCCGAGCAGCACCCAAAGCATTGAGCCGTAGGCGTTCGTATCCCAATAGACGTTCAAGGCCGGAAACTCGAACCAGCGCACAAGGAGCGGGGCGAGGCCGAGCAGCGACATGACAACCAGCCCGATCCGCACTGGTACGATGGCGCATTGCTTGGCATAGTGGTCGAGGATGTGGTTCGGCACCAGACTGGCGATCAGCAGAAGCGTGACGATCGTTCCTGGCCAATGGTTCGGCTGCGGTGCACTCAACCGCCATTCAGGCCACGAGAGCGCCAGGTAAAGATAGGCGGCTGCGGCGAGCGCAAAGCCGGTGCCCTCCAGAGCCATGAAGCCCAACGTGCCCCACCAGGTAGGGCTGCGCGGACCATGCCCAAAGGTGGGGAGCCCGGAAACATCTGTGACGGGACGCTCGTTCATTCCTCGTCCTCCGGATCACCTTTTGGCCAGAACCAACCGATCAAGGTGACGGCGATTGGCAGGGCGCCCCACACGATGGCCCAGGGCGTGAAGATCGAATAGAGAAACGTGCTGCCTACGGCGAGCGCCGCAAATAGCGGCCAGATCGAGGGTGTCGCCGATTTCTCGCGGATGTCGGGATGGGCTTCGGCGACTGTTGACACCAGCAGCTCGCGCGTGTCGACGCGAAGCCCGGTCGCTACAGGCAGGGCGTCGCGCTCGGCCCAGAGTGGCTCCACGTTGGTGACGACCGGAATGCGGGCGAAATTATAGCTCGGCGGTGGTGAGAACGTCGCCCATTCCAGCGTGCCGGCATCCCACGGATTGCTGCCTGCCGGCGCGCCTTTCGACGCGCCATGTGCAAGATTGAAGGTGAACAGGACGAAGCTCAGGAAGAAGACCACCGCACCTGCTGTTATGAACAGGTTGATGTTTCCCCAGCCAAGCTCGGCTGGATAGGTATAGACCCGTCGCGGCATGCCCCACAGGCCGACGATGTGCATGGGAAAAAAGGCTGCGTTGAAGCCGATGAAGGCCAGCCAGAAATGCAAGCGGCCGAGGCGCTCGCTCATCATGCGGCCGGTGATTTTGGGAAACCAGAAATAGGCCGCGCCCAGCAGCGGGAATACCGATCCGCCGATCAGCACATAGTGGAAATGCGCGACGACGAAGTAGGTGTCGTGCACCTGCAGATCCAGCGGCACGGAGGCCAGCATGACGCCGGTGAGACCGCCGATGACGAAGATGAAGAAGAAGCCGAACACAAACAACAATGGCGTGCGGATCACCGGCCTGCCGTCCCACATCGTCGCCAGCCAGCAGAATATCTGCACCCCGTTGGGAATAGCGATCATCATGCTGGAAGCTGTGAAGAAGCTGGCGCCGAGCTTGGGCAGGCCTGTCGCGAACATGTGGTGGACCCACAGGCCGAAGGACAGGAAGCCGACCGCGATCAACGACAGAACCAGGCCGAGATGGCCGAACATCGGTCGCCGGGCGAAGGCCGGGATGATCGAGGAAACCATGCCGGTCGCCGGCAGGAATATGATGTAGACCTCGGGGTGGCCGAAGAACCAGAACAGATGTTGGAACAGCAAGGCGTCACCGCCTTCGGCCGGGTTGAAGATGTGCGTGCCGACCAGCCTGTCGAGAATCAGGAATGTCGAAGTGATCATCACCGCCGGCATTGCGAAGACGACGACAAAGGAGGTGACCAGCATTGCCCAGACGTATAGCGGGATCTTGTCCAGCGACATGCCGGGAGCACGCTGCTTCAAGACCGTGACGATCGTCGCTACCGCCACAGCCAGCGACGATACTTCGGTATAGGTAATCATTTGCGCCCAGACGTCGGCGCGCTTGCCAGGGGCGAATTCGGGGCCGGACAGCGGCACATAGGCGAACCAGCCGACATCCGGCGCCATGTTGAGAGCGAAAGACACCCAGGCGAACAGGCCGCCCGAGACATAGACCCAGTAACTGAATGCATTCAGCCGCGGAAACGCGATGTTGCGGGTGCCGACCATCAGCGGCACCAGATAAATGCCGGTCGCCTGAACGATCGGTACCGCGAACAGGAACATCATCGTGACGCCGTGCATCGTGAACAGCTGGTTGTAGAGGTCCGGCCCGATCAGCCCACGCTGCGGGCCCGAGAGCTGAACACGCATGGCCACTGCGTTGAGCCCGCCCAGACACAGAAAGATAAAGGCAGTGATCAGATACCGCCTGGCGATGACCTTATGGTCGACGCTCGAAAGCGCGCCGATGATGCCGGGAGGCGTACGCCAGGTGCGTTCCAGCCACCGCTGGAGGTCGGCTTTTTCCATGCCGGTATCGCGCGGTCCGTCCTGCTCGGGAGCAAGATCTCCCGTGGAGCCTGCTTCGTCTTCCGCCCGCAGGTCACGTCCGCTCGTCAGGCCGGCGCTGCTCATTTCAACCCCTCGAGATAGGCGACGATGGCATTGAGCTCGTCGCCATTGAGTTCCATTACGGGCATATGGGAGCCGGGCTTGATGCCTTGCGGGTCGGCGATCCAGGCAGCGAGATTACCGCGGCTCATCGTCAGCGTTCCGGCTGCGATAGTTTGCCGGCTCGCAATGTGGGTAAGATCAGGCGCCACTGTGCCGCCCGCGGGTGTGCCGCCGATCCTGTGGCACATCACGCAGGGCCGCCGGAGGAAAAGGTCGGCGCCGGCCTTGGCTTCGGCGTTCGCCGGAGCGGCGGCGGGCCGCAACTGGTCGTCCAGCCAGGCATCGAACTGCGGCCGCGGCTCGGCAATGATGAAGGTGCCCATGTTGGCGTGCTGCGCGCCGCAGAACTCAGCACATTGACCACGATAGACGCCTGGCTTGTCAGCCCTGATGTCCAGCACATTCATATATCCGGGGATGAGGTCGAGCTTGCCCGCAAGGCTTGGCACCCAGAAGGAGTGAATTACATCCGTCGAAGTCAAAAGAAGCCGAACCGGCTCGCCGGCTGGAATGTGGATCTCGTTCGCCGTCGTCAGGATGCGGCTTGGCTGAGCATTCTCGTAGCGCACTTCCCACCACCATTGGTGGCCGGTCACGCGGATCGTCAGCGCCTCATCCGATCCGATCCCGGCAAGGGTCCTGTTGGCGAAGAAGCTCAACAGGGTTAGCCCAATTAAGATCGCCGCCGTCACCCCAACCGCAGTCACGACCACGCGCATTTTGCGATGTTCGGAAGCGAGGTCGAGGACGAGCGGATCTTTTCCTGTTCGAGCCCGCCGGAACAGGGTGGCGACCAGCACGACCATCACCAGCATCCACACTGCCGCGCACAGTGCGGTGAAGAACCATATCAGCCAGGCGAGCTCGCCCGCGGCGGGGCCTTTCGGATCAAGAGCGGACTGCCAGCCGCTGCAACCTGCAAGGGCCAAGAGAGCGGTTGCGCAACACGCTTTTGGAAAAAAGCGTTTCACGGCGATTTCCCCAGCGTCGCGGCATCGGGCAGGCGATTTTCCGACGGATGGACCATCATGTCGTCGTTACGCTGCGGTGCGGCGGAGGAGGGCGCGTTGCCGCCCAACGAACGCACGAAGGCTGCAAGCTCCCAAATCTGATCATCGGGAATCTTGTTTCGAAAGCTCGGCATGCCGTTAGGCCGACCGTCCCGGATCGTTGCGTGGATACTCTCGATCGAGCTGCCGTAAATCCACTTTTGATCCATCAGCGCCGGTCCCATGCCGCCGCCGCCATTGGCATGGCACCCCGAGCAATTGAACCAGCTGAACAGGCGCTTGCCCTCGCTGAGATGAAAGGCGTTGGCCTCGAAGCTGGCCGCCTTGTTGTCGCTTGGGGATGGCCTTTGGCCGCCTGGCTCCAACGCAGTCACCGGCGTTGGCTGTTGGCCGGACCCAAGGGCCGATTGCGGACGTGTCTCGCGCTCTTCCCGCTGGCAAGCGGCAAGGGCCAGCATCGCCGACAAGAGCACGGTGAGGTTCCGCCTCATCGGTCCGCGCTCCCGCCGGTATCAAGGCGCGGTACACCGTATCGGGCCAGGGTCGCGTCGATCTCAGCCTTGTGCTTGGCAAGGGCTGCATCCACTTCGTCGCGCAGCGCGTCGTCCCCGCGTCGGACGCCCATGGAGATGTCGTAGACCATTGGCAATTGAGGCCCGTCGATTCGAGGTGTCACGGGCGTGATGCGCAGCGGTATCTTCTGCTTGGCGGCGAAATAACCAGCGAGCGGGCCCCAGACGACGGCAACATCGATCTCGCCGCTGGCCACCGCCTCGACAATGCGCGCGGGCGGGTTGGGGGCCGAATAGTCGCCATAGACTGGATAGCCGACGAGATGACCGACAATGCCGCGGCGGCCGAGTGCCTGGACCGGTGGGGAATTGGCCCCGTCATCGCCGATGAGCTGCACGCCGATGCGCAAAGTGCGCAGGCGTGGATCGTTGAAAGACGTGATCTCGGGACTGTCCTTCCGCGTCACGAAGACATAGGTCGAGCGGTAATAGGGAGCGGTGGCGCGGAGAATTTCGAGATTGGCGGGGGTGCCGGGTATGAGATCGCACAGGCCTGCCTTGAGCGTGTTGCGAACGAAACCGCGGCGTTGGGCCCACCAGGTATAGGAAAGTCTTGCATCCAGTTCTTTGGCGATGATCTGGGCAATCTTGTTTTCGAAGCCCTGTCCAGCGGCGTTGGAAAACGGCATGTTGTTAGGGTCGGCACACACCTTGAGTTCACGTGCGTCGGCGGCAACCGCGAAGAGCAGCGAGGCAAACGCTACCACCGCGGCTACAAGATGTCCGTTCGCCTCGCGTCTTCGAACTGCCGTCAACTCGAAAGCATCAGGGGAGCCGGAACACATAGAGCGTGCCTCCCGCCGTGGTCGCGTTCTTCAGGTCTTTCATCGCGTTGACGAAGCCGAGCGCGGCGGTAGCGTCGCGCGGGTCGAGGTCGCCTGACACGATCGCGCCGGCCCAACCACCGACGCCCGACAGGATCGCGACATATTGGTGTCCGTCGGGGCCGCGATAGGTGACCGGCTGCCCAATAATCCCGGACGAGGTCTTGAACTGCCAAAGCAATTCCCCTGTCCTTGCGCTCACAGCTTTGAACCAGCCTTCCATTGTGCCGTAGAAGACGACGTTGCCGGCGGTTACGACCGCGCCGCTCCACACCGGAAAATTTTCTTTCAGGCTCCAGGCTGGCTTTGCCGCGGCGATGTCCCAGGCGGTGAAGGCACCGCGGTTGCCGCCCGGGCCCGGGATCATGCGCACATTCATGCCGACATAGGGGGTGCCGGCGATGTAGTTCACCTCGAGGCCCTCTTCGTCCATGCACAGATTGTTGTGTGGGATGTAGAGCAGCCCTGTCTTGGGCGAGAACGCGGATGGCTGCCAATCCTTGAGCCCGGATGCTGTCGGGCAGATATCCCGGATCACCTTGCCGGTGCCGGTTTTCTTGTCGGGGTTTTCGATCAGGCGCCCGGTTTTCAGATCGACGCCCTTGCTGGAATTAACGGCCCCATAGGGTGTCGCCGACAGGACCTCCCCGGTGGTCCGATCCAGAATGTAGAGATAGCCGTTGCGCTCCGGGCGGACCAGCACCTTGCGCGGCTTACCCTGCCAATTCATATCGAGCAGGATCTGCTCGTTGATGCCGTCGTAATCGTGCAGGTCGTGTGGGCTCCATTGGTAGAACCATTTCGCGGCCCCGGTATCGGGGTCGCGCGCGAAGATGCCGGAGGTCCATTTGTTGTCGCCGGGCCGAAGGTCCGGATTCCACGGCCCTGGATTGCCGGTCCCGTGATAGATCAAGTTGAGGTCCGGATCGTAAGAGATCCAGCCCCACATGTTGCCGCCGCCGATCTTCCAGGCTTCGGGCGGCCATGTGGTCACGCCAAGGTCCTTGCCCCTGTCCATGTCGTAATGCGGCTTGAAATCCGGTCCGATCAGCACGTCCTTGTCGGGTCCGGTGCCGTAGGCCGTCCAGACGACATGTCCGTCGCCCGCGTCCAGCGCCTTGACCCAGCCGCGCACCCCCATCTCGCCGCCGGAATTGCCGACCAGCACTTTGCCCTTCACCACAAGCGGCGCCATGGTTATGGTCTCGCCGATATTGATGTTGCCGACATGCGCGTTCCACACCGGTTGGCCAGTGGCGGCATCCAGCGCGATCGTGTGACCATCCAGCGTGTTGAAGAAGAGGCGCCCGTCGGCGAAGACCGCACCGCGGTTGACGACGTCGCAGCAGGCAACGCCCTGCGCGGCAGGTTCAGGATTTGGCTCATATTTCCATTTCATCGGCGCGCCCGGCTTGGAAAGATCGAGCGCGTAGACGATGTTTGGAAAAGGCGTCACGATATACATCGTGTTTCCGACGACGAGTGGCGCCGCTTCCTGACCCTTGTTCACTCCGGTCGAAAAGGTGAAGGCAACTTGAAGGTTCTTGACATTGTCCTCGTTAATGTCCGCCAATTCGCTGTAGCGCGTCGAGGCATAATTCTTAGCCGGCATTGTCCACTGGCCGTCATCGGGTGGCGCGGCCGCGGCGGGCGGTGCGATGGCGGGTGTGACCGCAGACTGCGCGGCCGCGGCGTTCAGCAATGAGCAGCCTGCGGCCAGCACCAGCCACTTCAACGGCCTAAAGTCAAAACACCGGCCCCTTTCCGTTCCTCGACCGTCTGGTGTCGCCCATGCGTATTTCCCCGCCAGTTTCAGCAATCCCCTCATTTGCGGATCGAACCTCCCACTCCGGCGCCGAGTTCCGCAGCGATGTCCGCCTCGGTTCCCGCGCACAACGGATGACCCCAACCGGAGGCGCTCTTTCCGCCGGGATCGAGATCGTAGATGATAGCGTCCTTGGCGTTGGGATTGACGCCCGCCGGAACCTTGTCCAACCCTAGGTCCACACGCAGCCGCCAAGCGACATTGTGATCGGCGCACGAGGAGTCGCCGCTGATGCCAAGCCCGCCGACAATCGTTTTGCCGTCGTAGAGAGCAAGGCCGCCGCCAAATGCCACGACGCCGCCGATCGGCTTGCCAATCAGCGGATCGCTCGCACTCCCAAAGGCCTTGCTGTCGCCGGCATAGGCGGCTGCCTGGTTGACAGGATTGGTAAGCTGCAAGCCGAACAAGGGGGCGCCTGGCTGAACAGACGCATATAGGTTCGCCGTCGAGAGAGCCATCTGGGCAACGCTGAGCCCGTTGGCCGTGCTGGCCTTTTCGGCTGCGATCAGCCGGCTGCCGGGCCACTGCGCATCGCTGGTGGGGCCACTGAACGCAACAGCGCAAACTGTTCCGTCACGCGTGACGATCGCCGCCCATTCATTGGTCTCGAAGCCGCCATTGGCAGGGCCGCCGCTTGCTTTGACGTTTGCCTTGAGGGCAGCCAGGAGCTTGGCGTGGTCGGCGGGGCAGGGTAGCTGTGCCCAAGCCCTGCTTTGCAGCAAGGCGCAATTAACGAGTACCAGGAGGCTGAAAGCCAGGGAGAAAAGCTGTGGGCGACCCATGATCCGGAGCATTCGTTGAACACAACGTGGAAAGTGAGAGCGCTCACAGAGCAAGGAATCCCCTCGCAAACTGAGCTATGTTCCCGCACTTTCAATGGAACTCGGACGAGGCCCCTATGTTCCTACTTCCTGAAATTATGATGAAAGGCATAGACGCTGCGACATAGGCAGCAGCTCATTGAAAAGGCATCGACGCAGCTCGTTGGTCACCTTCCATGTTGGCCGCAGCAGGATGACAGCCCGGAAAAACACGCTTGGTCACGCATGCGGCCAGCCGAGGTCCGAGGTAGTCTAAGCCACCATCCGAAGCGGCAAGGTGTGACGGGAAATGATGCGTCCGAGTTCGCCTTCGTCCTCGATGCCGCCCTGGATCCGCCGTCGCCAGCGCTACGGGATCGCGTCCAGGTCAAGACCGGGGCATGCGGCTGCCAGAAGGCGAGGGAGCCTGCCCTCATCACACCCTGGCCCGCTAATCCGGCGCAACTATGTATTTCGCAGCGTCCAAGGTGCAAACGCCGTGCGGACTGTGAGCTATGGGCAAGTTTTCCAACAGAGCATCGTCATCACTGGGGGTACGAGTGGTATCGGCTTGGCTCTCCGCACCTATGGATTTTCGACGCCTGAAGGTGCAGACGCTATGCGCAAGGTAGCCGAACCGATGGACGGGCGGTCTTGCGCCCAGGCCACGGAGCTGGAACCGCATCATGGCATCATGTGAGCCTGATGCGCATCCATCGCTCCCATGTTCTGGCTGAGATGATTCATGATCCACACCGAGCCCAAAACGACCAAGGTCACGATCAGCACGCCGAAAGCGAGCGCGAGCACGTTGTTGGTGTTGTCAGGTCCTGTCGTCAGGTGCAGGAAGAAGACGAGATGGACGCCCATTTGGGCGATGGCAAGCACCGTCAGGGCCGAGATCACGGCCGGCTGGTAAATTAGATCGGTTTGTGCCGCGATGAAGGACGCCACTGACAACAGGATTGCCAGGCCAAAGCCCAGCAGATAGCCGGAAAGGCCTCCCGCCACCTCGTGTTCCTCGCTGCGTTCTTCGCCTGGTGCGGAATCGCGGCGGTCAAGCATGTCCTCGTTCCGGCTGTCCATTTCGCTCATGATGACGCTCCCAGCAGATAGACCAGGGTGAAGATGGCGATCCAGATGATGTCGAGCGCGTGCCAGAACAGGCTGAAGCAGTGAAGCCGGCGCAATATGTCGGGACGAAAGCCTTTTATCCAGAGCTGCGCCATCATGGTGCCGAGCCAAAGCAGGCCAAGTCCAACATGGGTTCCGTGGCAGCCCACAAGGGCGAAGAACGCGGACAGGAAGGCGCTACGTGATGGACCCGCCTGCTCATTCACCATGGCCGCGAATTCCTGCACCTCCAGGAACAGGAAGGCTGCACCAAGCAGGCCGGTCACCAGCAACCAGAACTGGGTGGCGGCCATCGACCGGCGGTGGGTCGCGAGCATCGCAAGGCCGCCGGTGAAGCTCGAGGTGAGCAGCAGCGCCGTCTGTGCCGCGACGCGCGTCAACTCAAACAGCTCCTTGCCTGTTGGCCCGCCCGCCGCCGAATTGGACAGGACGGCATACGCGGCGAAGAAAGCCGAGAACATTATGATGTCCGACAACAGGAAGATCCAAAAGCCGTAGGCAACCGTGACGAACTTGGAGGCGGGGCCACCCTCGCCGTGGCCGGTCGCCGAGAACACGTGATGGCCATGCCCTGCGGTGCGACCCAGCCGGTAGGGATCGTGCGTTGCGGTGTCGGCGGAGATGTCGCTCATGCCACACGCTCGCGTCTGCGCATCCAGGCAAGCTGGGCTGCCTTGCGGTCAAGATCGATGCGACCGACCTCGTCGGCAGGGATCTCGTAATCGCCATGCTCGCGCCAGGCGAATACAACGAAGGTGGCATAGGCCCCGATGAAGCCGACAATCGCCAACCACCAGATGTGCCAGATGAGCGCGAAGCCAATCAGAGTGCTGAAGAAGGCGGTGATGAAGCCTGTGGGGCTATTTCGCGGCATCTCGATCGCCTCGTAGTCTTCTTCGGTCTCCTGACTCTGCTCGTCCATTGCCCTTTGCTTGATGGTCCAGTAGGGCTCCTCGTTTTCGACATGCGGTAGCCGCGCGTAGTTGAAGACGGGCGGTGGCGAGGATGTCGACCATTCCAGCGAGCGCCCGTCCCAAGGATCGCCGGTCTCGTCGCGCAACTCGTCGCGATGCCTGATCGAGACGACAAGCTGCGTGATTTGGCATGCGGCGCCGACGATCATCACCACGATTCCGAAGGCCGCCACGACAAGCCACGGCGCCCACATATCCATATCGATATGCTGAAGGCGGCGGGTCATGCCGAGAAGGCCGACGATATAGAGCGGCACGAATACCAGAATGTAGCCGGCAAGCGTGACCCAGAACGCCGCCTTGCCCCAACCCTCATGCAGCCGGAACCCGAAGGCTTTCGGGAACCAGTAGGTGAAGCCGGCAAAGGCCGCGAACAGCACGCCCGAGATGATGACGTTGTGAAAATGCGCCACGAGAAAGAGCGAATTGTGCAGCATGAAATCGGCCGGCGGAACGGCGAGCAGCACGCCGGTCATGCCGCCGATGATGAACGTGGTGACAAAGCCTAGCGCCCACAGCATTGGCGTTTCGAAGCGCACGCGCCCGCCATACATGGTGAAGAGCCAGTTGTAGATCTTGACGCCGGTGCCGACGGCGATAACCGAGGTGGCGATGCCGAAAGCCGCATTGACATCGGCGCCGGCGCCCATGGTGAAGAAGTGGTGCAGCCAGACCATGAAGGAGACGATGCAGATGAACATCGTCGCCGCAACCATCGAACGATAGCCGAACAGCGGTTTCGACGAGAAGGTCGAGAAGATTTCCGAATAGATCCCGAAGGCGGGAAGCACGAGGATGTAGACCTCGGGGTGACCCCAGGCCCAGATGAGATTGACGAACATCATCTGGTTGCCCCCGGCTTCGTTGGTGAAAAAATGGAAGTCGAGATAGCGGTCGAGGGTTAGCATGGCGAGGGTTGCGGTAAGGATAGGGAATGCGGCGACGATGAGCATGTTGGAGGCAAGCGAGGTCCAGCAGAACATCGGCATGCGCAGATAGCCCATGCCTGGCGCGCGCATCTTGAGGATGGTGGTCGCCAGGTTGACGCCCGTGAGCAGGGTGCCGACGCCGGAGATCTGAATCGACCACAGATAATAGTCGACGCCGACGCCTGGCGAGTAGGTCGTCTCCGACAGCGGTGCATAAGGCAGCCAGCCGGTGCGCGCGAACTCGCCGACGACGAGCGAAATGTTGACCAGCAGCGCGCCGGTCGCGGTCAGCCAGAAGCTCACTGAATTCAGCGTCGGGAAGGCGACGTCGCGGATGCCGAGCTGCAGCGGGATGACGAAATTCATCAGCCCAATGACAAAGGGCATCGCGGCGAAGAAGATCATGATCGTGCCGTGGGCCGAAAAGACCTGGTCGTAGTGCTCCGGCGGCAGGTATCCCGGTCCGTGGATGGCGAGCACCTGCTGGGTGCGCATCATGACGGCGTCAACGAAGCCGCGCAGAAGCATCAGCGCCGCCAGCACGATATACATGACGCCAATGCGTTTGTGGTCGACGGAGGTTATCCACTCATGCCAAAGATAGGGCCAGTAGCCTTTTATCGTTACCCAGGTCAGAACGGCGGCGGCGGCCAGGAAGACGATCAGGGCCGCGCCGAGCGGAATAGGCTGGTCAAAGGGAACGGCCGACCAGTCGAGCTTGCCGAGCATCGTCATCCTCCTTCATCGTGCTGATGAGCCATGGGCGGCGCTCCCGCCTTGGGCTCAGCTTTCGGGCTCACCTGCGGCCCTCCGGCGGCAGTTCCAGCAGGTCCCGGCCCTGGAGGCAGCGTCTGGCGCACGACCGCATCGAACAAGCCCGGCTGCACATGGCCGAACGAGGATGCCGGCGCGTTGATGCTTTGCCTGGCAAGCTGGCGATAGGCGCTGGCGTTGAGCACGCCGCCTCCGCCATGCAAGGAGGAGGCCCAACTGGCGAAGGCGTCAGCCGAGACTGCCCTGACACGGAAATTCATGTCCGAAAAGCCATCGCCACTGAAATGCGCCGAAAGGCCGAAGTACTCGCCCTCGCGATCAGCCTGCAGGTTGACCTCGGTCTGCATGCCATTCATGGCATAGACCATGCTGCCGAGCTGCGGCACGAAGAAGGTGTTCATGACGCTGGCCGAAGTTAGTCTGAAACGTACCGGCATGCCGGTTGGAATAACCAGCTGGTTGACCGTTCCGACACCTTGATCGGGATAGAGGAACAGCCATTTCCAGTCGAGCGCCACCACCTGGATTTCGATTGGCGGCCGGCTGGAGTCGATCGGCTTGCGAGGATCGAGATGGTACGATCCATAATAGATCAAGCCACCGAGGAAGAGGATGGTCAGCGTCGGAATCGACCAGACGATGAGCTCGATCCGGCCGGAATACGTGAACTCTGGATCATACCGAGCCCTGCTGTTCGAGGCACGAAATATCCAGGCAAAGGCAAGCAGCGCGACCAGCGTCGGAATGACGATGACCAGCATCACGGCCAGTGAGTTCAGGAGGATCGTGCGGTTCCCCGCGCCGACCGGTCCCTGCGGGTCGAGCACGCCTCCCGCGCAACCCGACAGGGTAACCGCTGCGAAAATCCAGAGAAGCGATAGGCCTCGACTACAACAGTGTAACACTGCAAAACATCACAGCCAGCCGCCGTCCCCGGGATGAGTACCTGCATAACTGCGGCGCGGGCTGCTTGTTCCGCAAAGGCGCGCTTTTGTTTCCAACGGCGACGGCCACTGCATCGATGACGGAGCGTCTCGCGCGCCCCACGCTCCGATCTCAACTTGTTCTACGTCAGCGCTACGGCAAGCTGGCCCGCGTGGTCGGCCTGCCTTGTCGGCCACGCAATTCGCCTCGACACTTCGCGAAAGAGACTGCGCCTAACGTGCTGGAGGCCGGATGCTTCTCCTGCGGAAATGGACAGCAAATGTCCACTCGGGTGCTATGGCGAACGCGAGCCCTACAAGATGCAACCCAAACTCGGGCGAGACGCCGTTGCGCGCTGGGACGTTTCGCGATCACGCAATATCGGCTGGCTTGGCTCTTAAAGGTTCCGCCCCGTGTGTTCCTCCCCGGCGAGCTGTTGAGCTCGCGACTCGCGATGCGCGTCAGCAGGTCTCCGATTGCCTGCTATGTAGGTGCGATTTCAGGCAACCAACTCGAGCTGCCAGCATTGATTTGGGACAGTCTCGGGAGAAATGCCATGCTGCAATTCAACCTGCCTCGAGAAGTTGCAATCGGTGATGAAGTTGCCCTGACGAGTACGGTCATGGACATGCTTCCCAGTGGACGCGCTAGGGTGAGCATCCCCTCCTATGATCGTCCTTATGCAATCGATGCGCCCCCCAGAACTCACGTCGGAGACAAAGTCGTTCTTGTTGGGGACGTCACTCGGGTCGATCTTGAAACCAACAAGCTGAGCGTACGGATTGACTGTGGCGGTGTGGTTACCGTCCACATGTCGGCAATCATAAGGCTCAAGAAAAATTGCGCGGCCCGAAATGGCTGACGCATCACCCTGCGACGTAAAGCTCGCCAACGAGGCCGAGCTCGCGGGATGGGATTATCCACGCCATCTCGCCGCGTCAGCCTTACCGACGGGCTGCGCTCGATGAAGCTTGATCCCATTGGCGAAGTGGCCGAACTCGCGCGCTATATCGGCCACTGGGAGCCGAGCCATGAAGCGCTTGACGCCGACCGTGCGATCCAGACCGGGGTCCGCATCGCGGTGCTGGCAGTGGCGGAAGCGGTCAGAGACCGACGTGCAGGGCAGTTTCCGCCGATCGTGACAGGCCACGACGCTCCGCGTCCGATATGGCGTGACGGATGAGGGAGATGCCACACTGGGTTCGCGGTGCCTGGATTCTCTTGAAGGATGCCGTCACCGGCTTCATCAACGACAATGCGTTGAGCCACGGGGCAGCGGTGGCTTTCTACGCCACGACATCGCTGGCGCCGATCCTTCTGATCGTCGTGGCGGTCGCTGGTCTGGCAGTGGGCAAGGATGCGGCCCAGCTCGCCCTGTCGGCGGAGATATCCGGTGCCATGGGCGCGCAGAGTGCCGATCTACTCAAGGCGACGATCGAGACGGCTTCGCACCGATGGTCCGGGACGCTTGCCACGGTCATCGGATTGGTGACGCTCTTCTTCACTGCCTCCGGTGTTTTCGGTGAGATGCAACAGTCGCTGAACGAGATCTGGAAGGTAAAAGCCGACGGCCTGTCGCTTTCGCGCCTGGTGCGGGCGCGTGCGGTAAGTCTCGGCCTGGTTGCCGCACTGGGCTTCATGCTGATGGTATCGCTGGCGGCAAGCGCAGCGATCACCGCGCTAAGCGAAGTCATCAATCACCACCTGCCGTTCGGCGAACTGGTGCTCAGCACGGTCAACACGGTTGTCTCTTTCTTGCTGATTGGGCTGCTCTTCGCAGCGATCTACAAGGTCTTGCCGGATCGCACGCTCAAATGGCGCGATGTTGCCGTCGGGTCGGTGGTCACTGCGTTGCTGTTCACCATCGGCAAGTCGCTGATCGGCTGGTACATCGGCACCAGCGCGATAGCGACTTCCTACGGAGCGGCAGGCGCGCTGATGGTGGTGCTGCTTTGGGTGTATTATTCAGCGCAGATCTTCCTCTTCGGTGCAGAAATTACGCGCGCTTACTCGGTCAGGCGTGGAAGCCGGCCAGACCTTGCGCCGGTAGTGGTGTTGAGCGGCAACAAGATAGACACGCCGCGCCGGCCTGAAGTGCATGACGGCGAGATCGCCGCATGGATTGTCGTAGGCAGCCTGATCACCGCGCTGGTCTCGCAATTGTGGCGGCGAAAGCAGGATTGACGCCGCGCGGGGGGCACCGTTGCAAAAAGCGAAAGCCGTAGCATCTTGATCCAGCCCCATAGGGGCGCAGCACTACTGAGGACAACAGGATCCCGGCCGCTGCGCAGGAGCAAGGCGAAGGTTATCCGTGCTGTCCGGCAACCTTGGCCCGTGGAGGGCGGCGCGGTCGTGCCGCGCGTTTGGACGCTTGGCGTCTGTGGCTTTCGCAGAAGGAGTCGGTCTGCCACGGCGGGAGGTTCGACACAGCGCGAGCCTGCACTGTGCTCCGGCATTCAGGTACCGTGGTGGAGGACTTAGGCGTGCGAAGGCACTGTTTCCTTACCCTCGGACCTGCAAATCGGGGCCTTGGCTCGGGCTGTGTCGATCATCGGTAGCATCGCGCGTTCACCCTGATGGACACTCACCAGGCGGGATCGAAACCCCGGGAAAAAGCGGGTCGAAGCTGAGCGGCCGAGTTCTTCAAATCGGTGACAGTTAGCGGCTGGCCGTCTCCGAGGTCGACCGCGAAAATGCGGGCTCTACAGACAGGCGGTGACGGCTGCCGCCCCTCCAGTCAGAAATGGGCTTCTTTTCATGTGGAGATCCCCACCGAAAGATACATTGATCAAATCATATTGTTCGATTTCGGGGTCGAAAGAGGTATCGCTAACATATGTCATCGCAATAAGAAGAATTGGACGAGATGCAATTCATTGGGATAAATTGCACATAACGCAATGACCCGATGAATTGTAGGTTGAGCGGGCAACAAAGGCATTGCGAACATCTGTCGTCTTGTCTGTGATTTAACCATAGCTGGTACATGAGAAGGCGATTGGTGATCGGCGGGCCGGGCAAGCGCTATTCCTCCGGACTTGCAGTGCACCAACGTGCATATCTCGACTACTGTTGGTGTTGCCGGAACCGTGATCGACCAGGCAGGGAGAACTCAGATGTACACCAATATCCTCGTGAGCACGGATGGCTCCGACGTCGCCAGGAAGGGCGTTGAGCAGGGGATAGCCTTGGCGAAAGCCTTGGCTGCCAAGGCGACAGTTGTCACTGTCACGGAGCCAATGCTGATTGACTATGGAACCGGATTTACCTCCGGGTCTATTCCTTCGCAGGAGGAGGTTGATAGTTTTGAGGCCGCGAGCAAGGAATTCGCAGGGCAAGTCCTCGATCAAGTCAGGGAGGCAACTGACCGGATGGGGGTATCCGCGGAATTTCTACATGTCCCGGATGCCCACCCGGCCAAGGCGATTATCGACACCGCCAAGTCACGGGGCTGCGACCTGATTGTGATGGCTTCCCACGGCCGTCGTGGCATCAGAAAGCTTTTGCTGGGAAGCCAGACATCGGAGGTTCTCGCGGATGGAAGTGTGCCTGTATTGGTCGTACGGTAGCCAGACGAAACCGGAGAAGTGCCGGCTTCCTTTGCGCTCAACCTTCCGAAAGAGACGGTATCCTGTGACGACGATGTCTCCATGCGCCGGCCTCGGCATTTAGAGGCTGCCGCACCATGGCATCCATGATTGGCGCAGGCTAGACAACGATAACGCGGGCGCCGTTGCGCACTGTCCCGAAGAGTTCAAAAACATGCTCGTTCAACATCCGGATGCAGCCGGATGATGCAGCTTTTCCAATGGTCCAGGGCTCATTGGTCCCATGAATGCGATACAGCGTGTCCTGGCCATTGCGATACAGATACAGCGCCCGCGCGCCGAGAGGATTGTTTGGGCCTCCCGGAACGCGCTGCGGCAAGCTCGGGTTACGGCGTCGCATGTTGGCGGTGGGGGTCCAGGTCGGCCATTGGGCTCGTCGTCCAACGATTGCCTCTCCATCCCATCTCTGTCCGTCCCGACCGACTGCGATGCCGAAGCGGATCGCCCTGCCGGCGTCTTCGACATAGTACAGGAAGCGCTCCTGCTTGTTGATTAGGATGGTTCCGGCGGTTTCCCTGCCCAAGTAAGGCACCGTTTGCCGACGGAATTGCTGGGGGATGCGCGTCTTGTCTACGAGAGGGATGTCAAACGGCTGATCTGGAATTCTCCCGATATACCAACTTTTTTGGGAAGCTTCCGCACGCCCGGACAGCGCCAGAAATGATATTCCCCCAACGATCAGGGATCGTCTGCTCAAAGAATTCACCAAATGAACCTCCAAAATATAATGACTTGTTGGCTGGTATTTTGTGAGTTTCGATAAGCCTGTGCTATCGGGACCAACATTTCTGACATCGGCCTCTCCGCTTGAGGGTGCAATCTCTTATGCCGTACGAGCGCCTCGTCAGGCTGCGTGGTGTTCCCGGCGGGCAGTTCGACCGGCGTCCAATCTCCGGCTTCGCCAAGGAATGGGTTCACTCTTGTCTCGACAAGATTACCTCAGCCGGAGACTCCAATCACATACTCGAAAGCTGATGGCTGAGAAGGCAATTGTTAGCCAGGAGGCTGTTCAGGGAAGGTTTGCCGTTGTTCGACCGCTCCGCCAAAGGAGGATGCTTGAGGCCCAGCCAGCCCGCCTCCCGTGCCTCTTTGGGCGAAATTCCGAACTCGCGCCTGAATGTCCGGCTATATGTCGAGGGATCCATGAAGCCCCACTCCTCCGCAATGCTTGAAATCGGGCGTCCATCCGCGATGTTCCCGAGCGCGTCCCTCGTTTTCAGCAGCCGCTGTCGCCGGATATAGTGCGAGATGCCTCCGGCTGGTTCGAAAATCCGATAAAGTCGGGAGCGTGAAATGCCGAGGTCTTGCGAGAGCTTTCCCGGTGTCAGGTTCCGGTCGGCCAGATTGGCTACTATGATCTTGTTTGCGCGGGCCATGATGACCGCGTCGATCGGCTCCTGTGCTTCGAAAAAGTGATCCCGGGACGGGGAAATGCACGCGGCAAGCAGGCTGGTGGTCGCCGATGCGATATACGGGACGTCGTTTTCCGTGCGATCGGGGAAGGAATGATAGAGCAGCAGAACATAGTCGGCGACGAACGTAGCCATCTCGGGCCGGATATCGAGCGTGAAGGGTTGCGAGAAGGCGAAATCCCGCGGAAGGAATAGCGCAAGGACACCGTCATCCTCACCCTGATCTTCATGGGGTGCACCCAGGCATTGCCAGCGTAGCTGTCCCATTCTTGGCGGGCCGCCGCCCGCGGGGATTGTCTGGGGCACCGAGAGAGCCCAGTGGTCGAACACCGGACTCTTTCTGCTGCGCCACCGCCGACGGTACCCCATCCCGGGATATTCGATGAAAGCCAGCACGAGGCTCTCCAATCGCCACGCCCGCTCGCGCGCCGAGAACGAGCCGAACTCGTCTCGCAGCAATTCGACGTCGGCAATATTTGAGTGCCAACTCCGGAACAGGTCGAATTGCTCGGCCGGTGGCACCTGCGAGGTATCAACGTCTACGACGCATCTTAGAGGTTCCGCGGTCCCGATCGCTTCACTTTCGCTGACAATTGATGGCTTGTCTTGCATTGAGGCAAACTCATTGCTTGAAAGAGGGTGACGCCAACCCCATGGAGTTCTCGATCAAGAGACCAGACGTGTCGGGCTCATCCCCGGCGGATGTAGCCGCGGCGAGATCGAGGTTATGGGACTTGAAATCCCGACACCCGCACCTGCTTGGGTGGTATGGAGCCAGTCGACAAGAACATCTCGCCCAGCCAGCAGAATCGATGATGTGCGGATGTCGGCCGCGTGTATGGCAACTGCTCCAGCGATCGGCTCGCCAAGAGTATCGCTTCGTACTGTTACCTCCATCACAAGCTCCTATCGCGCTAGCAGATCAACAATGAACGATGTGCCTTTCGCAAGGAGACGGTCCTGACAATTAAAAATCCAGGGTGGAGTTATCGAAAATCGTGATGCTAATGACGAGAGCGCGGCCGAGCTTAAACGGTCATCGATTTTTGAAAAATATGCGAGGAATCCATAATATGGGTTTGACGTATATTTCTTGTAGCTTGTGTGATGATCTCCAGGCGCCCCCGACCTCTGCCAGGAATCCGTCACTGTCTTGAAGAAAGGGACAATCCCAATGAATTGTTGATCAGAAGGTTGCTCAGGATGCCAGCATCCGCGACTGGCTCATCCACAGTCAGCCAAGTCGAATGCTTGACGCCCTGCCACCCGAGTTCGCGCGCTTCTCTTGGAGAGATGCCGAACTCTGTTTTGAACATCCGGCTGTAGGTAGACGGATCGTGGAAGCCCCATGCTTCGGCTATGCTGGAGATCGTTCGCTTGTCCGAACTGTCCGCCAGGGCGTCGCGCGTTTTGAGCAGCCGCTTGCGTCGCACATAGTTGGACACACCGCCTACCGGCTCGAAAATCCGGTAGAGACGGGAGCGCGAGACACCGACCGCACGGCAGAGTTTGTTGGGCGTCAAGTCGGGATCGCTCAACCTCTCCGCGATACGCTTGGCAATCCGAGCGGCAGACACGGCGTTCACAGGCCCTTGCGCCTCTGCCAGATGATCTTTTGTCGGCATAAGAGCAGCCGCGGAAATATTGGCGGTCGCGGTAACGATATGGGGTAGATCCGCTTCTCTCAAGTGAGGAAGTGAGCGGTGCAGAAGAACCGCGTAGTGGGCAAGAAAATCAAGCGCTGCGTCGCTGGCTTCGATTTTCGATGATCTGGTTGCCGGCTATGTGCGCGGCAGAAAAAGTGTGATGAACAGGTCGTCGTTGCTCACTCCAACATCGGGCAGGGCCAGACACCTCATGCGGGGCCGACGAGATATCATCTCGCCCCCGGCACAACGCGAGAACGGCACCGACAGCATCCAGTGATCCAACAGCGGTCGTCTGCGATGTTCCCATTGTATCTCGTAACCGGCGCCTGGAATTTCGATGGAACTCAACGCCAGATCGCCCAACTGCCATACCTGATGACGAGCCGGGAACGCGGAGTGCTCAGCTCGAAGAAGCTGTATTTCGGCAACCCCGGTAAACCATGATCGATAGAAATCAAACTGTTCGGCTGGGGGCGCCAACAAGCTACTTACGTCGATGGCGCATCTTAGAGGTTCATCCGCAAAAGGGTCGGTGGGAACGCCGGCAGCGGTTACTCTCGCGTCCATAACAAACTCCTGTCGTACAAGAGACGCCGAAGTATAGGCAACTCAAGGGGTCGGCAGGCCGTTTCCCGCAAGGAAACCGACAATAAAACACGCCTCAACCTGCCGCCGCGGATGAGATCGATTTTGAGACAATCTTAAGCCGGAGATACGCCCCTAGAGTGGGCTAGGAATCCCAAACATAGGCAATGCGTTTATTTCTCGTGGAAACGGGGACAGCGTTTTTCCCATCGTATTTACCCTTGCAACCATGGCCATTCTCGTCGGCGCCGAGCGCGCCATGTGGAGTGACCCTTGCATTCTCTTGCTTGCGACCAACCGGTCGGAAGGTCTGTTGCGACCCACAGAGGTCGCGACATGAGAATCTCCTGACGGCCAACCAATTTCTATCCACTTTCCGACGGAGTGCGTGAAAGCTCTCGGGATTGGGGTGGTTCAGTAGGCAATAGGCCGAATGCGGGCTGCACAAGCTGTGATGAGGCTCTATGCGTAGGTATGTTCTTGGCTTGGGACCGGGGGGCCGGCATTTCTGCCGACTGCCTCCGTCCAACAGGAGCCGACGGCTCCATCCTGATCAAAATGCCTGGGGCCCCGCGTTAACCAGCCTCGGATCGGCAGGTTGGGCATCCCATCGGTCTGGTGCTGTGTGTCTCCAGAAGCGTCGACGCGCCTCACTGGGGGAGCATCCGAAGATTGACATATAGGCTCCAGCGAAACGGCCCAGGTGCCAGAAACCAAAGCTCATGGCGATATCGGTGATCGAGAGGCGATCGCCCTGCGTCAGGATAAGGCCGTGCGCGGCCCGAAGCCGCCGCTCCCGCTCGTAAGCTCGAGGGCTGACTCCCAGACGTTCCTGAAAGGCGCGCTCCAACATTCGCTCGCCAATGCCCAGTACCTCGCAGACTGCACTGACGGAAACAGGGCTATGAGGCTTTGCCTCCAGAATGGCCAGGGTAGCGTCAACGATATCGCGCCGATCGCTGGAGCCGGGGGCGCGGGGGGACGGTTGCTCTGTGAGGGAAAGCACCCGCGCGAGCGCGGCGCCCGCTTCGCTCGCCGCAACGGCCAGGCCGGCACTTAGGTCATAGCCACGCTGTGCTGCAGCTTCCGCGAACCCGACGGTTCGCAGCAGCTTCTGCTGAAGCTCCAGTTCGGCTCCTGCCGTGAGGCGTTGCTCATGTATCCCTGGCGTCAACGAGCTCCTCTGGCCCAGGTGGGAGGCTGATGCCGTGCGCAGAGACTCGAGCGCGGACCCACGCAGACCGATCCGCATGAGGCGATAGCTTCCTGGCATCTCCAGCTTGAATTCCGTTCCCGGGCCGATGATCCGCAATTGCGGTACTTCACTCCGTTGTCCGTTGAAGGTTGTGCCTTCGCCCCAGAGGAACACCGCCGTCAACGCATCGTCATTGATCGCCCCAGCCATGGCGATGCCACCCTTGTCCCGCAAATCGAGGACGAACGTGTCGCCATAGTCTATCGTTGCAAGGCTCGATGCATGGCGCTGCTCGCCAATCTGCTGGATATGGAATTCCGCGTCGGGATCAGACTCGCGGGTGCGCGCGACCACGGAATTATATTGGCGGGCGTACCAGTTAGGAGCCTCCAACAACGAGGGCCTCTCCAAGTCTTTTGTCCGGACTGGGGTTGGACGCGATCGCTTTCGTCCAACTCGATAAGTCAAGCAACCGAGTCCGGCTTGTTTCTGCGGGCGATCTTTATAATCAGGAGAATGATTCCGATAGCAAAGAGAAGACAGCCAACCGTGATGCTCGATGGAGAGCCGTAGCGATAGCCCGATGCAAAAATGAGAAAGCCTATGAGCAAGAGGCCGATAGCTATCAATTTGTTTGCCAACAGGGCCTTGGTGGTTCCTTCCATTGTCGCAGCTCCTTAAATTTGACGTTTCGAGGTGGTGTCGAGGGTCTTTCTGGCTTTCGCTCTATTCGGTCTTTTCTTCCGGCTCCCAGGAAGCCGACTGAACATTCGAGTCGAGCGCGAGGTGAGCGACGACGCGTTCGACTGATTGCGCATCATCACGGTTGCTGAACAACGTTGCTTCTATTCTCATGGCGTCGCCCTCATTGATGGGATGGCTGTTAAGGGAGCGTAGGCGGAGGAGGTTTGTATTGATGGTCTGAAGCAGGATCGATCTGAGCAAATAAACATTATCCCGTGGGCATACGATCTCTATGGTGTACGTGTATTCGACGGCAGGTTGTTCCTGAGAGTGCCTTCGAAAGAATCTTGAGAAATTAGGAAGAAGCGAATTGAGTACGATAATCAGCATTGCGGTTTCCGCGGCCAGCAGCAGAAAGCCAAAGCCTACGAACACTCCGACAGAGCCAGTGCTCCAGATCGTCGCGGACGTACTCAACCCTCTTATGTTGGAACCGTCCCTGATGATCAGGCCGGCGCCAAGGAAACCAATGCCGGTTACGACCTGAGCCCCCATTCGAAGATCGAGACCTGAGCCGAGAGCGCCCGGCAGCGAGGAATATGCTGCCGCACCCAGTGCGACCAGTGCGTACGTCACAAGTCCTGTATACTGTTGCCGGTACTGGCGTTCCGCACCAATCAGCGCGCCGAGCAGCAACGCAAGCACAAGCTTCAGCAGGATTGATTGAGTTATCGCGACTTCAGCTTCCAAATGTTCATTCCGTCTTATTCAAGATGCAGGGCTTTCATCACATGGCGCCGATCTCGGGCGCCGGCTGCCGGGACACGGATTGCTGGGATGCCGACCGCTTCAGGATTGTGAGCGGCAGGTGGAGAACGAGGAAGGCGTTGTTGAAGATGATCTGCCGGGCCTCTTCGGCTTTGTCTTCGACCGGCATATCTTCGTTCACGATGAGACGACGCAGCAGATGCCCGGACCCCAACAGCTTCATCAGTGTTTCCGATGTTGCGAAGCCGCTGTGTCCGCCGCCGTCCACGCCGGAAATATCGATAACTTGGATGTTCTTTTTCTGAAGGAGCGGAATCTCGAAGCCACTGCCCACTCGTGGCCGGCCACCTGCGATGCGGCGCGACACGCTCAAGGCACGATCTCGCCGAGAGACAACGATCGTGAAGGGATGTGGCAGTTGGTGTATGTCCCTAACCTGGCTGCTGAAGACATCCGGATCGATATCGGGCGCGGCAAGCAAGACGCCGCGGATTCTTGAGGTCACCTCCGCCTTGCCTTGCAACGCAAGGGTGCGGAGCGCCTCCATCACGACATACGCGCCCATGGAATGGCCGACGATGAAAACACCGGTAGCGTTCGATCGAGCTGCGATTTCGATCGTTTCGGCCAAGCCGTCCCGCGCCTGCAGAGCGCTATCGCGATCGAAAAGATAGCCGCCGATGGATCCCGCCGACGCCCAGGAGAAATGAACCGGCACCGAGGAGATATGGTAGTCGTGGACGACTTGGGCATTGCGAAACAGGCCTTCGGCAAAATTGTTGTTGTAGCCGTGCACGAAGATAAACACCTCGCGTTCCGAAGGCGGACGCTTCGCCAGCATACCGTTTAACCGACCTGCGAAGGATGCCCTGTTCTCGAAGCGGACAAGATCACGAGCGGAAAAATGGCGCTTCGGATCGGGTGATGTCGATGACGTCTCGACGACGCCCGGCCGGTGTGTAGCCGGCACGACGACAGTCAACTGCGAAAAACTCAATGTCGGGGAACGATCCCGCGAATAGGGTGGTTCGGAGATAGGGGATCTTGTGCGCGTGGTGGCGACCAGGAAGCGAATAGCCGACATTTCGTTGCTAATTTGTACAGGCGAGGCAAGGCCCGTCACGGCTCTTGGACCGGCGCAGCTTTGCACCAGCAACGCCAGCGAGATAACCAACACAAATCGTCCTGCGGGGTTCTGCATCCTGCTGGCCGCGCCGGCTTATCTTTGTAAACTCACCAGCCTTTGGCCATCCTTGTCCAACAGTTGCACTCGTCCTGTCTGTGGGGCTTCAAAGCGATGGACGGACCCGAGTGCCTTCAGAAGATTGCGCTCTTGATCCATGAGTGGCTGATCGCACATCATCCTCGACGAGCCGGTTTCCGAGATCGTCAGCGCTTCCCCGGTCAAGGCGAAGCCGCCAAAGAACCGATTGCACGAACCATTCCCATGGATGCGTCCATTCGGCTCGAAGGCAAGGGTTGGTTTCGAACCCGCGACCGTGGTTTCTTCTCGAATCTCGTCCACGAGCCAATCTCCGTGAAGGAGGTCGCCCGGCTCTCCGGCGCAGCCCTCAAATTTCCGGTCGCCAAGGATGACGGTCGCGGTTTGGGGGTATGGCATTCCGCTCATGGTATCGACGCATATTTTGGCAGCGACGGTCACCGCGAGTTGCCGGCCGCCGACCGTTGCCAAATAGGTGTCGGCGTCGCCTTGCCTCGTAGGGCTCGGAGCCGGCTTAACCGTGAAGGTCTCGCCCCCTAAGGCGTTGAAGCTGAGCGCGGTGTCCGAGATACTGATCTGCCAACTCGGCTCGTTGCCGCGTGCGGTCAGCGATGCGGCCTCTGCATTGCCGGTCGCGGTGGCGAACACCGACAACACCGCAAGTGAAGCGGCTAATGGTGGAGACGAGCAGGAATCTGGGCTCACGGTTGCAGCCTCCAGGCGAAGCGTCACTGAATTCGAAGGCCGCCCGGAAACCGGCCTCTGGCGGGGCAGCTTCGCCAAAATATTGCGCCGAATGTACTGACATCCGGCCGTCAGTCTATCGTCGCGGTTCGGGAAACGAGTCCATTCGGCGAAAAATGGACGCAAAGCCAAGAATTGAGATTCCAAGAATATGGATGATGGCCGCGGACCATCTCGGCCGCCCTTTGGCGAGGACGAACCTCAACGGGATGGTTCGATCGTATCGAGGCGTTCCGCACGGTCTTCCGGACGCCGGAACGACAGATACTCGGTTGCTTTCTGGACGACAAAATAGACCGAGGGAATGATCAGCAGGCCGATCGTGGTAGCCGCGGCCATGCCCCCGAAGATTGTGACGCCAACAGCCCGCCGCGCGCCGGCGCCCGCGCCGGTCGACACGACAAGAGGAATGATCCCGAGGATGAAGGAGACCGCGGTCATCATGACCGCCCTGAAGCGCTGCTCGGCCCCGGTCCGCGCGGCCTCCACTATGCTCTGTCCTTCATCGCGGCGCTCCTTGGCGAATTCCACGATCAGGATGGCATTCTTCGCCGCCAGCCCAATCAGCAGCACCATGGCGATCTGCACGTAGAGGCTGTTCTGCAATCCGAAGACCTTCAATGCCGCGATGGCGCCGAAGAGAGCCGCTCCGAGCGAAAGGATGACGACCAACGGAAGCGACCAGCTCTCGTATTGGGCGACAAGGAAGAGATAGGCAAAGAGGAACGCCAGCGCGAAGACCAGACCCTCCTGGCCACTGCCGCGACGTTCTTGAAACGACAGGCCCGACCATTCGAAACCATAGCCGTTCGGCAAAACCTGGGCCGCTGTCTTCTCCATTGCGTCCATGGCGCCGCCGCTCGAGCTTCCAGGTGCGGTAATGGCGTTTATCGGAGCGGCGACCGACAGGTTGTAGCGCTGGATGGCGAACGGCGACAGGATCGTCGTCAGCGACGTCAGAGTGTTCAAGGGCACCATGGTGCCGTTCCGGCTGCGCACGTGCAGGTCCAAGATGTCTTCCGCATGGGCACGGAAATCGGCATCGGCCTGCAGATTGACCTGGAACACGCGGCCGTTGAGCGTAAAATCATTTACGTAGCGCGACCCGAAAGCCGCGCCGATCGTGGAGTAGACGTCCGACACGCTTACCCCGAGCGCCTCGGCACGCGTTCTGTCCACGTCGACATAGACTTGCGGGACATTGGCGCTGAAGGTGGTGGCGGCCCCGCCGAGTTCGGGCAGGTGATTGAAGGCGCCAAGCAGGGCGCTGACGACCTGCGCGATCTCCTGCGGCGGTTGCCCTTCTAGCGCCTGCAGGCGGAAGTCCAAGCCACCGACCGAGCCGATGCCGGCGATCGCCGGCGGAGCGAACACGGCGACATTCGCGCCGGGGATCTGGGAGAATTTCATCCGCAGCGCCTGCAGGATGCCGGCGAGCTGCAGTTCCCTGGACGTGCGCTCGTCCCAGGGCTTCAGCGCCGCGACCGCCATTGCGCCGCTGGGCGAACTCGTCGACTGAAGGATGCTGAATCCCGCAACCGTGATGACATCTTGCACGCCGCCGGTGTCGGCCAGAATCTTGCGCACGTCCTCCACGATGGCTTTCGTGCGATCGAGTGAAGCGGCATTGGGCAACTGGATGTCGATGAACAGCGCGCCCTGGTCCTCGTCGGGCAGGAAAGTCGACGGCAGCCCGGTGAAGATTAGATAGGCGGCGCCAAAACAGGCAAGCAATCCCGCCAAAGGCACGTACCAATGCCGCACCAGAAACCCGACGAGGCGTCCATAGCCGTCGCGCGTCCTGTTCATGAATGCCGTGAACCAGGCCAAGGGGCCGCGCTTGAAATGACCCGCATGGCGCCGCAGAAGCAGTGCGGCCAACGCCGGGCTCAGGGTCAATCCGACAAACGAGGAAATCACCAGCGCCGAAGACAGCGTCACGGCGAACTGCCGGTAGAGCTGGCCACCTATGCCGCCGAGAAACGCTGTCGGCGTCACCACGGCCAGCAGCACCAGGGTCGTGGATATGATCGGCCCGGTGATCTGGTGCATCGCCTTGCGCGTGGCGTCGGCGACCCCGATGTCCGGCGTATCCTCCAGCACATGCTTGACGTTCTCAACGACAAGGATGGCATCATCCACCACCAGGCCGATTGCCAGCACCAGCGCCAGAAGAGAAACCATGTTCAGCGAATAGCCGGCGGCAAACAGCACCGCCAAGGCGCCGAGCATGGAAACCGGGATGGCAAGCGCCGATATGAACGTGGCGCGCCAATCCTGCAGGAAGACATAGGTGACCGCGAGAACGATCAGGAACGCTTCAAGCAGGGTTCGGGTCGTCAGCGAGATGCTGGCATTCACGAAGCGGGTCGCGTCGTAGACGATGTGGTACTGCATGCCTTTGGGAAAGCGTGACGAAAGGCGCTCCAGTTCGGCGCGTACCGAGGCCGCGGTCTGGATGGCGTTGGCGCCGGGCGACTGGTTGATCTGCATCATCGCCGATGCGTGTCCGGCAAAGCTGGCACTCGAAGCATAGTTTCGCGCGCCGAGCTCGAGCCGCGCGATGTCGCGCAGGTAGACCTTGGCCCCCGACGAGCCCGTGCGCACGACGATGTCGCCGAACTCCTCGACGCTCCTCAGCCGCCCCTGCGCGACCAGCGTGTACTGCAGCTCCGAGCCTTGCGCCTGCGGCGGCGCGCCCGCCTGCCCGAGTGTCGCCTGGATGTTCTGGCGTTGGATGGCGGCTGAGACATCGTCGGGCGTCAGCCCAAGCGCATCCATGCGCTGTGGGTTGAGCCATACCCTCATCGAGTATTCCGAGGCCCCCGCAACCGAAGCCTCACCGACGCCCCGCACACGCGATATCGTGTCGGCGATGGTCGTGGTGATGAAATTCGTGATCGCCAGCGCATCGAGGCTGTCGTCCGGTGAATAGAAAGCGATACCAAGGATGAAATCCGGCGAGCGAGCGCGCACGGACACGCCTTGCTGCGCAACCGCCGCCGGCAGGCGCGAGATCGCCAGTTGGGCACGGTTCTGTACGTTGATCTGCGCCGTCTCGGGGTCGGTTCCGACTTCGAAGGTCACCGACAGCGTGTATTGGCCGGCGTTGGAGCTGGTGGACGACATGTACATCATGTGATCCACGCCATTTATGGCCGTCTCCAGCGGGCCACCGACGACGTCGGCGATGACTTCCGCGCTTGCTCCCGGATAGGAGGCCGACACTGTCACCGTTGGAGGGCTGATCTGCGGGTATTGCTGTATGGGAAGAGAAAACACCGCTATCGCACCGGCGATCGAAATGATGATTGAGATAACGATCGCGAGCCGGGTGCGGGTGATGAACAGGTCCGAGATCATTGCGTGCCCTCGCTTTCGCGCGGGGTGACCTGCTGACCATCGGAAACGCGCTGCAGTCCTTCGACGACGATCGTCTCGCCGCCTTTCAATCCGCTCGTCGCTGCCCAGCGATTGTCGATGCGCGCACCGGTCGTGATCGCCTGCCTGGTCACGGTATTGTTGTCGTTGAGCACGAAGACGAACTTGCCCTGGCGGTCCTGAAGAACGGACGCCATCGGCACCATCGGCAATTTTCTGGCGTCTTCATCGACGACTGTCAGCCGGACGAATTGGCCTGGCGCCAATATATGGTCGGGGTTGGGGAACAGCGCGCGGACGGCGACGGTGCCGGTCTGCTGGTTGACCTCATTGTCGATGAACTGCACCCGCCCCGGCGAAGCGAATTCGGTGCCGTTGGCGAGCAACAGGCTCAGGCGAAACCCGTTCGGATCGATTTTCTGGCCGCCGGCCAGTTTCTGCCTGATGTCGACCAAGGTGCTGTCGGCGATCGAAAATGCGACGCGAATAGGGTCGAGTTGCACGATGCGCGCCAATGGCGCGGAGCCGGGCCCCACGAGATTGCCGCGCGTCGCCAGGGAGCGGCCGATGGTGCCATCGATGGGAGACCTGATCTGAGCATAGGAAAGATTGAGTTCAGCCGTATGGAGCGCAGCGTTGGCGCTTTGGACATCCGCCGCGGCGACATCGAATGCAGCCTGCGCATCGTCCAGCGTGGCCTGAGCAATAGTCCTGCGATTGAGCAGGTCCCTGGCGCGCGACAGGCTTTGTTGCGCGGCATTGCGGGTGGCTTCGGATCGCGCCACTTGTGCTTGGGCCGACATCACCGCCGCCGACAGTTGATCCGGCTCGATTTCGAAAAGCAGATCGCCCTCCTTCACACGCTGGCCTTCCGAAAACCGGATCTCCTTCAACAGGCCGGACACGCGCGCCTGAATGTCGACCGCGTCGATGGCCTCGACCTGCGCGTTGTATGTCAGCGGCGCGTTTGCTGGACCGGACTGGACTTTCTGCACGACCACCGGCACGGGCGCCGGCTGCGCGGTCTGCGTACGTGCCGCGCCCGCGAAGCCGGCCACGCCGACCAGCATTGCAGCCGCCACGATCTTGGCTCGAAAATCAAAATTGCTTTTCATCATGGGCCCTCGCATCCCGCTCTAAAGCCAACCCTTCGTCCTGCGCACGCTCAGCGCAATGACGAGATACGCCAGTCCGGCAATCATCATGGAAAATCCGGCCACCAAGCCAGTTGGCATCTCTCTGACGATCGGCCACTTCAACAGTATGGAGAAGGCAGCAAATATGGCGACGATTCCGGAAACGGCGAACCAATACCAGCCGCCGACTTTCCTGACTTCCGTGGCAATGATTAGTTGAAGAATACCGTGGACGAATAGTACAAATGCTATGAACAGTGATATTGCGGCCGATGCTTTTATAGGGTTGAAGTAAATCATGATGCCGCCGATGAGCTCGAAGAAGCCGGTCAGTTCCTGCCACACGAAACCCGCCCAACTTTTGATCCAGAGAGATTGGATGACCTTGATGACGCCGACTGCCATCAGGGCCACGGCGAACACGACGTTGGATGCGAAATTGGAAACGGTGGGAACTGCGACTGAAAAAACACCGCCCGCAAGCAGGAGGATCCCAAAGAGCAGAAACCTGCGCCACTTGCTCTGCTCGATTTCGGCCCGTTCATATGGCGTTGCAGGCGGGTGATCTGATTTTTCTGGCATGTCCCCGTTCCATGCAGGTTCTAAATATCGATCTCGCACCCTGCGGACAGACCGGACGGAACGTCAGGAGCCAGTCTGGCCGCCTCTCGGCGAGATTTCCCGATGACGACGGCTGCGTGGTCGAGATCTTCTTGCGCCCTTGCTTCGTCAGGTCCGTGAGGCCGTGTCGGATACTGATCGCTGCGACGTGAATGCGGCATACGGCTTTCCGCTGGCTTTCAAAGGGTACTCTTGTGCAGCCGGCCGTCCTTCATGATGACGACGAAATTCTTGTGCGGATCCTCGATCAGCCGGATGTCGTCGAGCGGGTTGCCGTCCACGACCAGGAGGTCCGCGAAAGCTCCTTCCTCGATGACGCCGAGCTTGCCAGGATAAGGGTTGCGCAGATTGGAGAGCGCGAGCAGTTCGGCATTGCCGGAGGTCGCCATCTGCAGGACTTCGGCGTTCTTGTACCAGTTGGCTAAATGCGTGAGCATCATGCTCTGGCGCGGACCCAACGCGGGCGAGAACAGCACGTCGGAACCCCAGGCCGTCTTGATGCCGTGCTTGCGAGCGAAGGCATATATCTTCGGCGTGCCTGAGAAAAGCTGCTGGGCGCGGTCGGCGCTAGGTCCGGTCAGCGGGCCTGTGTCCTCCGCTGTCAGGAAAGGCTGGGTGCTGAGCCATGCGCCCTTCTCGGCGATCATGGCCGCCGTGTCCTCGTCCATCAGATGCGCGTGCTCGATCGACTGCACCCCGGCTGCCAGCGCGCGCCGTATCGCGCGAGACGTATAGGCGTGCACGGTAACGTAGGTGTTCCAATCCTGTGCCACCTCGACGCCCGCCCGCAACTCTTCTTCGCTGAAGGTGACTATGTCCAGCGGACTGCGCGGCGACGATACGCCACCGCTGCCCACCAACTTTATCTGTGAGGCGCCTTGAAGAAGCTGTTCCCGGATACGCATCTTCAGGTCGCCGATATCGTCGACTATGGCCGAGCCGCCCAGCAGCTCTCCTTTGCTGAGCTTGCCGCCGTCGCGCGGAATCTCGCTCGGCAGGCGAAGATCGGCGTGGCCCCCGGAGGTCGTGATCATTGCGCCTGAGGGATAGATGCGCGGGCCAGGGATCAGCCCCGTGTCGATGGCCTGCTTGAAGGAGAAGGAAGGGCCTCCCAGATCGCGTATGGCGGTGAAGCCGCGACTGAGCGTGCGATCCGCCTCGGCGGTGGACGCGGCGAAGATAATTCCCGGGTCGCCGTTGAGCAGGATGTTGACAGGGACCGCCGCGAAGATTGCATGCCAATGCGCGTCGATCAGCCCTGGCATGAGGACGCCATTGCGGCATTTGATGATGGTAGCGTCGTTCGGGGGAGGGGCATTCGTCATATCGATTCCGGAAATCCTGTTGTCCTCCACCAGGATTTGAGCGCCATCCTTCACCATGCCTGACTTGCCGTCGAATAACCGAACCTCGCGAAACAGGATTTTGGAGGGCGGCGTAGCCGTCTGCGCGAACGACGGCTTGGTCAGGACGCCGGCAATGGTCGCGACCCCGATGCCGGAAAGAAAGCTACGCCGGGAAAAGGCTTCCAGGCGACGGGAAGCCCTTTGAAGATCGGGATTGAAACAGCCGCAACCGGATCTGTGAACAAGGTGACCGTACTTCGAGCCTAGCCGCAGCATGTCTCTTTTGCCTCCGGTTGAGCGACACTGCACGTTGCCGACGGCGGCTTCGTGTCGCGGTTCTTGTCGTTTCAGGTCCCGTTACTCGACCAACACATCGCCGCCGACAGGATTGGCGCTGTCAAAGATGAGGAATACGATCGGAGTTCCGGGTTCGGCTGTCGCATCGGTCCGCCTGGCGCCAACTTTGCCGCCGAGGGTCACGGGATATTCCGCCACGACTTCACCGAACGTGTTCCTCTGGATGGCAACCTTCCGGCCGGGCTGCACAGTTTCATTGAGCTCGACCAGCAATTCGACGAAGCCGCCATGCGTTGCGATGACGGGGAACATGCCGTCCGCGACGAAAACGTTCGAATCCTTGCTGGTTCTGCCGACAGGACCTGAAATTATTCCGTGATGCTTGATGACGTTCATCGTCCCTTCGATGAACAGGATGATCATCGCGTGATCGAAGATCCGCGGCTTGCCGATCTCGGGCGTGAAGGCTGGAATGCCCGCATCGATGAGGGCATTGGCAAGAAGGCCCGGCTCGCCAAAGTTGTCGAAAATCTGATCGACCGGATAGAGTTCCGCCATCGCGCGCACTTCGGGGAGATCCATGCGCGCGAGGTGGAACGCCGTCGCGTCCATACCCGTGGCGGCCGTATGAAAATCGATCGCGTAGTCGAGGTTTGACCGCAAAAGCCGGTTGAATATCAGGCCGGCGTGGCGCGTCGGGGCGTCGGGAGCGCCCTCATTGCCAGGGAACAACCGATTGATGTCGATCAGGTCGATCCCGCGCCCAGAATTCGGCCATCGCCGTTCCATGCCCTCCATTGCGGGGCGTGAAATGTCGAATACGGCCATCACGGATCCGGACATCGCGGCCGGATCGAGCTCGCGCATTACGGATTGCACCGTGTGAATGGGGCTCATTTCGTCGCCATGCACCCCGCTCGTCAGCCCCAGCCGTTTGCCCGGGGCTGCCCCCTTGGCGACCATCACCGAGACGTACCAGTGCTGGCCCGTCGGCATCTGTACGCCCTGGAAATAAAAGCTGTGCTTGCCTGGTTCCAGATCCGCGATGTCAAGCGAACTGATGACTTTCTTTCCGTCGATGACATCGCCGGTATAGATGGTCCCCGACGTCCCTGCGGGAGACGCACTTGCAGCTGCCGAGCCCGTTTGCGCCTGCGCCGGCCCGGCGATGAGCGCAGCGGCGGCGCCGATCGTAGCGACCGATGCGATCATGAAGTCGCGACGTCCGAGGCCCTCGCTGGTTTCATTCGCCATGGCTGTGGTCCCTGCCGGATGAGGATCATGTTGGATCTCGTGATGCCTGCGAGGGCGCTGGATCATCCTCACCGATCCCCGTTGAGCACGTGGTCTCCGGGCATTAGTCCACAAGACGTTTCAGGGAGTACAGCCTCCAAGAAGAAAAATGGACCGGTAGTCTATGATTGGGATGCTTTGCATACTGAGTTGAGAGCCACCACAACAACCCGTGTGAAAAAGCGTTCGATATGACTCAAGCCACCTTCGCGACTGCCGTCGGGCGCAATTCAGACCAGTCCGCTACTGATTACATCAAGTGGGCTAGATGGCACGTTGACGATTTGTTAACATGATTTCATGCTGACGGTAGACAGGCAGTACATCCGTCCCGACACTGCTGCTTGGATCGTCTATTTTAGAACGAACTAATGTACTTGCGATAGTCCGTATTGCGCCAACAAAAGACGGATAATTGCTATGGATGCTATAGTTCATGCCGCTGGGCTATCCAGAGGAGCAGGTGCCGAGAAGGCGCTGCAATGCGCCGTCGACATCGATACCTCCACGGCACCACCTGCCGAGCAATTCGACCTGTTTCGAAGCTGGTATCAGGGTGTTGCCGATACTGAACTTCTGCAAAAACAGAGCCATTCGTTTCCAGCGCATGAAACAGTGTGGGATTTGGGAACGTTGACGGTCATGTTCCTCGAATTGCCTGGCAGTGGCTACCGCTGCCGTTGGCGGCATTTGAAAAACCCTTCGGTAGACAATTGGTATTTGAGCCTGCCCTTGTCCAAGGGCAGGCATCCTGGAAATTGGCAGGTCGTGAAAACGACGCTGCAATCTTTTGCAGAGCCCTATGAGTGCGTGACGGAGAACGATGCCCTCCTTGCCGTTTTCCTGCCACGCGACCTGCCTTTCATCCAATCATCCAGGTTTGAAATACGTGAGGAGTCGAAAAGACTCCTGGCAGACTACATGCTTCTGCTGCACCGTTCCCTTTCCGATTTGAGGGCCGTGGATGTATCGCACATTGCCACTGCCACCACCAATCTGCTGGCTGCGTGCGTGTCTCCCTCGCATGACCGCATCACCGAGGCGAAGCGTGTGATCGACGCCGTGATCGCCGAGCGCGCTGCCAAAATCATTGCACAAAGTTTGAATGATCAGTCCTTGGCATCCGACAGGCTTTGCCGCGAACTCGGTGTGTCCCGCTCTCGCCTCTACCGGATATTTGAACCGGCTGGAGGTGTTTCGAATTATATTCGCCACAAACGCCTGCTCAAGACACGCGATATACTTTCCAACAGCCTGGATGGGCGACCGATCTCCGCCATTGCCGGGGATTGGGGCTTCACGGATCCGTCGGCGTATAGCCGGATGTTCAGGAAGGAATTCGGCATTACGCCAAAGGAGGCCCGCGTGGAAGGCTGGCAAGGCGCCCAGGCCTCGAGCTCGCAGCAGATCATGCAGGCTGACAGCAGGGCGCACACGCTGAGTGGTCTTCTGCTGCGAAACAGCTTTGGGCCCTAGACTGCGATGGCGCCGGCAAGGATGCCGTAGATTGCCGCGACCGCGCCAAGTGCGGCGACGACGAACATCCCCATCTCGGCGGGAGTAAACACCCTCTGCCCCCGCTCCTTCCGAGCCATGACGAAGAGGATCGTGCCCGGTCCATAGATGACGGCCGAGAGCAGCAGGTGCTTGGCGCTGGCGGCGTAGATGAGACCGGCCGTATAGATCAATGCTATCGCTGCCCTTGCGAAATCGACGCGCCGCGCTGCGGGATCGTTCTCGTAGCTCTCACCGCCCCATGCGAGCTTGAACCCGTAAGCGGCGACAAGAAGATATGGGATGAGGATCATGGAACTGGTCAGCTCGAGCGCAAGCCTGAAGGCCTGTTGAGCAAAGAGCGTCAGGACCAGAAAGACCTGCACGACCGTATTGGTCAGCCAGAGCGCTCGCGACGGCACGCCATGCTTGTTTTTATGCGCAAGAAAACGCGGCATGGTCTGGTGATGTGATGCGGTGAACAGGATTTCAGCGGCCAGCAGCACCCAGGACAGATAGGCGCCGGCAACGGAGATCAGCAGGCCGAAGCTGATGAACTTGGCGCCCCATGGCCCGACCACCGCTTCCAATACGCCGGCCATGGAAGGGTTGCGCAGCGCTGTCAGCTCGGGACGAAGCATGATCCCGTAGGAGGGAATGGTGACCAGCACAAGCAGACAGAGCACGCCGAGAAAACCAAGGAGCGTCGCGACCCCGACATCCCCGCGGTTGCGTGCATAACGCGAATAGACGCTCGCACCTTCGATTCCGACAAAGACGAAAACGGTCACCAACATGGTGCCGCGAACCTGGCTCGCGATGCTGCCGACGCTGACTTCTTCCCCGCCCCAGAAATTGGCCGTGAAGATATCGGCGCTGAAGCCGTGGATAACGAAGATGATAAAGAGAAAGATCGGAATGATCTTGGCGTAGGTGACAATGGTGTTGATCGCCGCCGCTTCCTTGACGCCCCGCAGGACCAGCGAATGTACGATCCACAGAAGCATCGAGGAAATGACGATCGCCGTGATGGTATTGCCATCGCCGAACACAGGAAAGAAAAGCCCCAGCGTCGACTTTATCAGCACGAAATAGGAAACGTTACCGAGAACGGCGGCAGACCAGTAACCGAGGGCCGAGAGGAAGCCGAGATAGTTGCCAAAGCCAGCCTTGGCATAGGCATACACGCCCGCATCAAGGTCCGGCTTGCGAACCGACAAAGTCTGGAAGACGAAGGCCAACATCAGCATTCCAACGCCGGCGATGGTCCAAGCGATCATGGCCCCGAACGGACCGGTTTCGCGACCAAAGGCCTGCGGCAACGAGAAGATGCCCGCGCCGACCATCGAACCCACGACCATAGCCGTCAGGGTCCATATCGAGAATTTTTGCTGGACGGTCGAGTTCATTGAATTGGATCAACAATTCCTTTGGCGGACGGCGGTCCAGCGGCCTCATTGTTACGCCTGCAACCTAGCTCGAATCTAGCGCCCACGTGATTGGCATAAAATCCCACTAGTATACCTGACGTCCAAAACCTTTGCCTTGGTTCGTTTAACCGGTTGCCGACATTCGCATTTACTGCTTCTGATCAGACCTAACCTTGCTGGACCGAGACGTGTCGGCGAGGCGTCTGATCGCGAACTCTGGTTCGCGCAGCCAGGAGAGCGGTTTATGACTTCAAACGAAAATCAGAAGCTTTCGCTGTTTGCGCTGACCAGCATGGTTGTGGGATCGATGGTCGGCGCGGGCATCTTCAATCTGCCTGGCCGGTTCGCGACTGCGACAGGTCCGTTCGGCGCGATCATCGCCTGGGCAATTGCGGGAATCGGCATGTACATGCTGGCGCGGGTCTTCCAGGCGTTGGCCGAGAAGAGGCCAGACATCGACTCAGGCGTCTTCGCCTATGCCAAGGCCGGCTTCGGCAACTACATGGGCTTCCTGTCCGCCTTCGGCTACTGGCTCGGTAGTTGCCTGGGCAACGTCTTCTATTGGGTGCTCATCGGCTCGACGCTGGGGCGGTTCTTTCCCGGGATCTTTGGGGACGGCAGCAGCGCCTTCGCCATCATCGTCTCGCTGATCGGCATCTGGGCTTTCCACTTCATGATCCTGCGCGGCGTCGAGCAGGCGACCTTCATCAACACTGTCGTGACGATCGCCAAGATCGTGCCGATCCTGGTCTTCATCCTGCTCCTGATCTTCTTCTTCCATTTCGGGCAGTTCCGCGAGAATTTCTTCGGCGGCGTGGACATGCCGCCGAAGTCCCTGATCGCCCAGGTGCGTGACACAATGCTGATCACGGTCTTCGTCTTCCTCGGCATCGAGGGCGCCAGCGTCTATTCCCGCTTTGCCAAGGTGCGTTCCGACGTCGGTACGGCGACGATCCTCGGCTTCGTCGGCGTCACAGGCCTGATGGTAGCGGTCACGCTGTTGCCCTACGCGGCTCTGCCACAATCGGCTGTCGCCGGTGTCCAGCAGCCGTCGATGGCCGGCGTTCTCGAAGCGGTCGTCGGTCACTGGGGTGCGGTCTTCATCTCGATCGGCGTTCTGATCTCGGTGCTCGGCGCCTATCTCGCCTGGTCCCTCATCTGCGCCGAGGTGCTGTTTGCGGCGGCGAAGTCGCAGGACATGCCAAAGCTCTTCGCAGCTCAGAATGGCAACAGGGTCCCCGCCAACGCACTCTGGCTCACCAACATCGTGGTGTCGCTCTTCGTGATCTCCACCTACTGGTCCAGGGACGCGTTCAACTTCATGCTCGACATGACGAGCGTCACCGCGCTGCTGCCCTACCTGCTGGTGGCCGGCTACGGCATCCTGCTCGCCCGCAGCGGCGTTGGCTATGAAGAGACGCCGGATCAACGCGGTCGTGACCAGCTCTTCGCCTGGGTCGCGGCGATCTATACGATCTTCATGTTCGTCGCCGCCGGGCTCAAATACGTGCTGCTGGTCGCCGTCCTCTTCGTGCCCGGAACCATCCTCTACGTCTGGGCGCGGCGAGAGCAGAAATTGCAGCTGTTCACGCTCACTGAACTCTTCGTGTTTGCCGTAACGCTCGTCGCTGGCCTGATCGGAGCCTACGGGCTGCTGACGGGCACCATCGCACCTTGAACAGAAGGCAGGAAGGTCATGACAAACAATACTTCGTTCGGCGTTCATTCCGAGGTTGGTCAGTTGCGCAAGGTCATGGTATGCGCGCCCGGCCGGGCCCACCAGCGGCTGACACCCAGCAATTGTGACGCACTCCTCTTCGATGACGTGCTCTGGGTAGACAATGCCAAGCGCGACCATTTCGACTTCATGACCAAGATGCGCGACAGGGGCGTCGAGGTGGTCGAGATGCACAATCTGCTCGCCGAGACGGTCGCGATTCCGGAAGCCAAGAAGTGGATCCTCGACCAGCAGATCGTGCCGAACCAGGTCGGCCTCGGCCTGATCGACGAGGTCCGCTCCTATCTCGACGGCCTCTCCAATCGCGACCTCGCCGAGACACTGATCGGCGGGCTGTCGACCTTCGAATTCCCGGAAAACATCGGCGGCGAACAACTGGCGCTGATCCGTGACGCGGCCGGCGTCAACGAATATCTGCTGCCGCCTTTGCCCAATACGCTCTATACCCGCGACACCACCTGCTGGATCTATGGCGGCGTGACGCTGAACGCCCTTTATTGGCCCGCGCGCCACGAGGAGACCATCCTCACCACGTCGATATACAAGTTCCACCCGGACTTCGCCGACAAGGTCAATGTCTGGTGGGGTGACCCGACCAAGGATTGGGGGCTCGCCACATTCGAGGGTGGGGACGTCATGCCGATCGGCAAGGGCAATGTCCTTATCGGCATGAGCGAGCGCACTTCGCGCCAGGCTATCAGCCAGGTGGCGGCGGCCCTGTTTGAGAAAGGAGCTGCCGAACGTGTGATCGTCGCCGCAATGCCTAAGCTGCGCGCGGCGATGCATCTCGACACGGTATTCACGTTTGCCGATCGTGACTGCGTGCTGATGTATCCGGACATCGTCAACGGCATTGACGCATTCTCCTATCGCCCTGACGGCAAGGGCGGCGTCGAACTCCACAAGGACAAAGGCAGTTTCATTGAGACGGTGCGTGACTCGCTTGGTCTCAAGAAGATGCGCGTCGTTGAAACCGGCGGCAACGACTACATGCGCGAGCGCACCCAGTGGGACAGCGGCGCCAACCTGGTTTGCGCCTCGCCTGGTGTCGTTTTTGCCTACGATCGCAACACGTACACAAATACGCTGCTGCGCAAGGAAGGCATAGAAGTCATCACTATCACAGGCGCGGAGCTCGGCCGCGGCCGGGGCGGGGGTCATTGCATGACCTGCCCTATCATCCGTGATGCAGTCGACTATTGATAGCAATCCGGCCAGGCTCGATACAGGCGGCCGGTCGGCTCCCAAATAGTCTGAAGGCCATACGCAGTCGGACGGCCTCCAGCACATGGCCTCCAGCACATAAAGACCGTTTGCCCAGAATTGCTTCTGGAGCGTTGGAGTCGCTTCCAATCCTTTAGGAACAATCGTGTTTGGACGGAATGCTCGTTGTTGGCGAGAAAATGTAAATGTACCAGGAGATAAAGACATGAAAAGTGTCATATTTGTTTCTGCTTTGGCTCTGATGGCTGCGGGTTGTACTGCCACGAAACAGCGAACAGCAGGCACGGCGTTGGCAGGAGCCGGAACGGGTGCGGTCATCGGCGGCCTTGCAAACGGCAGTCGAGGTGCCCTTGTAGGCGCGGCGGTCGGTGGCGGCACGGGGGCTGTGGTCGGCGCCGCGACGGCACCGCGCGCGCATCATCGCGAATGCTGGGTTCGTGATCGCTGGGGCCACACGGTTCGGGATCGTCAGGGTCGACCCATCACAGAACGTTGCTAGGCGCGATGCGTAAGATCAGCTTTATTCGCCATGAATCGAGCTGATTGAGCGATATCGATGAACATTGGTCTGGGCGCTGAGTAAGCTTCCGGACCAATTTCGGAGTTGTCTGTAACGCCATCCAGCCGGCCGGGAACAGACCATACCATGGCAAAGCGAACGCTCTTTGCGCCTACGTATATTCTGGCGGTTATCGCCGTCATATGGGCGCTGCAGGCCGCTGCCTCCATTTTCGCGCCAGTCGTGTGCGCTCTTTTCCTCATCGCGCTGGTGTGGCCATTGCAGCGCAACCTGCAGCGGCTTCTTCCAAAGCTGATCGCACTGGCGATAGTCGTCTGTGTCGTCGTCCTGGCATTCTTCGCCTTTGCATCGATCGCCAGTTGGGGGTTTGGCCGCATTGGCCGATCGGTCCTCGCCGACAGCGCCCGCTTTCAAGGGCTCTACAGTCAACTCGCCGAGTGGTTGGAAGGGCACGGTGTCGTGATGGCCGGCGCCTGGGCCGAGCATTTCAATGTCGGCTGGTTCGTGCGGATAGCTCAGGGTGTGACCGCAAGGCTGAATACCGTGATCTCGTTCTGGATCGTTGTGGTCGTTTACGTGCTTCTGGGTCTTCTCGACGCTGAAGCGGCGGCTCGCAATGCTCGTGTAGCGCTGAGCGCCCAGGCGGCGGACGCACTGATCAATGGCAGCAGTCAGACGGCCTCGAAATGGCGGCGTTACATGCTGGTTCGGACATTGATGAGCCTTGCAACGGGCTCGATGGTCTGGGCGCTTTCGGCGGCTTTCGGATTGCGGTTTGCCGCCGAGTGGGGCGTTATCGCCTTCACCTTGAACTATATTCCGTTTATCGGGCCGTTCGTCGCGACATTCTTGCCGACGCTTTACGCGCTCGCGCAGTTCGGATCGCCACAGGCCGCCGTCTCGATTTTTGCGGGCCTCAACATCATTCAGTTCGTCATCGGCAGCTACATAGAACCGCGGGTTGCCGGTTACGTGTTGGCGATGTCGCCTTTTGTGGTGCTGTTTTCGGTCTTCTTCTGGTCGTTTCTTTGGGGGGTGTTCGGCGCGTTCATAGGTGTGCCCATCACCATCGCGCTGGTTACCTTTTGCTCGCAATCGTCGGCGACCCTCTGGATCGCTCAATTGCTTGGGTCCGCCGATCGGCGGAACGCGTGATAGCCGCTGGGAAATTCGATTGGCCGCGCCCCTAGCGACGTCCGGATTCCGCGCCCTGGACGAGGCCGATGACACACACCGACAGGATGCCGCCAAGAAGGCCCGCAATGCCGACGCCGATCAGCACGCCGGGCGTGAGGGTGCCGACACCACGAGCGGTGGCATCGACAGCATTTTCGACGTTGCCGACGAAGTTTGCCAAGGCGGGAATCCGACCAGCCAGCAATGTCAGGGCCAGCCCACCCACGACGCCAGCCGCCGCGACAGATTTCCAGCTCAGTGCAGCCATGCGTCAAAACCGGACCGTAGCGAAAGCTCCGCCCGCGCCGCAGATGGCTTCGATCAAAAGCAGGACCGCTGTCTCAAGGCCGGACATGCTTGCATCGCCCACTTGCTATCCGGCCATCCATCGCCCTTGCCGACCAGCAGATTTCCGGTTCTGGATGTTTCGGCGACCGCGCTCAGGCGGTCGCGGTGGCGCCTTGGCCGGCTGTGGCCGTCGCGCGTTGCAACGCATCGCGCAGGACCTGTTCCTTCGTCTCATCCAGCGACGTCTTAAGCACCACACCGCCAAAGGCCTTGATTTCCTTGAGCACCTTGTCCGCCGTCATTTCGTGCGCAAGCACGAACAGGGCAGCGTCCCCAGGCTGGATGCTGGCTGACAGATCGCGCATGAACGCATCGTTGATACCTACGTCCGTCAAGGCGCCGCCAAGCGCTCCGGAAGTGGCGCCTACCGCAAGCCCGATGAGCGGATTCAGGAAGAGAACACCGATGAGCAAGCCCCAGAAACTACCGGATACGGCACCTGCCGCTGTCGTATTCACGAGTTGATTGAGCTTTATCGCGCCCGCTTCGGTCTTGGTGGCAATAACCGCGTCGCCAAGCTTAATGATGTATTCCTTTTGAAGCCCTATGAGGCGTTGACGTACCTCTTCAGCCTTGGCCTCGTTCGGATAGACGATGGCGATCAGATCGGACATGGGAAACTCCTAGGCTAAGACTTCTTCAAGGCCACGTAATACACATCCTCGAAAGTGAAAGATTGAGCCGGAAATCCGAATAGTGTGCAGCACGTCTCATTTTGCTCGCCTGTCGGACCGGCAATCTCGCGGTTCGACATTGAACGTCGACCGCTTCGTCGGTTGCGCTCGGCCCATCGCGACGAATTCTGGTCCGGGGCGTCCGAGCTTCTTCCATACGATCAGCGAGGCTGCGCCGTCTTGAAGGGTGGCTGGTCCCCGTCATGCGGCCGTCCGCCATGGTCCAGGACAAAATGAACTCCGCGAAAAGCGGCCGCCGTCGAAGGCCGTCGCGGCACCGGTCACGGTGAAGATGGCTGGATCACCGGGGCGTATCCGTTGGCCGCAAGCCTGTAATGAGCCAGCCCAGGCCGTGAAGGACCAGGTCGATACCCACGAACGCTCCAATCACCCAAACCCCGGTCGATGGCCATCCGATGAGTATCAAGAAGCCCGCCGCGAGACCGAACAGGCCGGAAACAAGCATCATCCATCGGTCGGTGGACAGATAGCGCAGGCTCAAAGACATTCTTCCGAGCCCAGATATCACGAGCACGACACCGAGCACCCATGTGAGGATAATAGATCCCAGCACCGGCAGGCTGATGAGCAGGCAGCCAAAAACGACGTAGAGGATGCCGAGCGTCGTCTGCCAGAGAAAACCACGCCACCCGCCGGCCCAGACGGCAAGCGCAATCTCGAGAAAGCCGGCGCATACGATCGCAATGCCCAGGACGAGCGCGCTGATGGTGGTGGCCAGCGCCAGGTCGCCCAACACGAAGACGCCGGCGAGAATAAAGACGATTCCGATCGCCGAGTTCGCCCATGCAGACTGTCTCGGTTGCTGAGCCTCCGACAACTGTGCCATTCCCGCACCTCCTCCCGGAGTCATCTACGAATGCGATGGAAATCCACCACGCGGCCAGTACGGGCATTCAGGACTATCTCGAAAGTGCTGCCGCCAATACGACGCGCGTGATAAACAAAATTGCGTCCCCTGCAGTCCACGCGACGCACGTCCCTGAAGCCTCTGCTCTGAATCAATCGCTGGCCTTGGACGCAAGTAATCGCGCGGCCGTTATTAAGGTTTGATCCGATATTTATATTTACGGTCACTGCTCCTGCTGGGGACACAGTGGCAAGAGGAGTGCCAAAGCCGAGTGCGGCACTTAACAGGGCAGCTAGTGCATATCTCCGCATATCTTTCGTCCTCTTTGGTGAATTAAGCCGACATCACGCGCATGCGAACACGTTGTCAATAATTCCGCATGGTGGCTTGGATATTTGGAGACACAATGCCTAGTTCTTGGATTCTTTGCATTTAGCATTTCTGTCTGAGCGCCTCTGTTTTCGCTTTTATTGCGAAGGTGTATGTCTTGCGATTAACCGTTGGTTTGACGGACAGAGATCGCCGCGGGTGGCATTGTTCCTGTGACCGGCCGCGCCGAAACACTGAAATGCACGAGGAGCCGACGCGAGATCTCGAAAGCTGATGAAGTGCGCGACCGAACTGAATAATCTTCGTCAGTTTTCCGGAGGTGAGACGCTCATCCGCCGACGCATGAAGACGGCACAGCTCGACCAACGCCCCACGACAGGCGTCCCTGTACGATGGTCAGCGTCCACTGACCGTTCGAGTACGTCGTTCCTTCCGGTCCTTTGGAGGGCAGGTCGACCTCGGCTGCGTCGTTGACGGATACAGAAGCGCGATCCCCCAGAAGACGCACTGCCAGACGCGTGCCGTCCTCGCACTTGTAATTGCTGACGGGATAGGGATTGCCTACCCCGATCGACGTGGCGAACGCGGAATAATTGAAGCTCACAATCATCACCGCGCCAATTGCCGCGATCGATAGATTTTTTTGCACAATAGTCCTCCCAACTGGCGCATCCGCGTGGATCAAACAGAGAAGCTGTATCAACTGATCGGCAAAAGCCTTCGCGAACTGCGCTTCGAACAGGCGGGACATTTCGGCTAGCTCACGCCAATGGCTTTGCCGGCCTCTGCCAGGTCGGCCTGCACTCTCGTGCAAGCTTGAATTCAGCCGTTGCAGCAAATCCCGTGGGCTCGCCAGACCAAGGAGTCCAGAGGACGCTTAGAAGGGCGATATACACTGCCGGCGTGGACCATTATACGGCTGCCAGCTGTTGTCCGAGACCCGAAAAGAGCGGTAGCGCTGTGAGCACCAGTTCACATGGTTGTTCCAAGCGCTGTGATTGTGCTGGCGGGCAGCCGAAACCGCCATTCCGCCGAGCAGCATTCCGCCAATGAGGCCTGCGGCGACGGCGCCATTATTGTTCCTCGAATGCCGGTGATGGCGTGGCGGACGGGAGGGCCGATAATGGGGTGGCCTGTGGTGCGGTGGCCGTACTCCATGTCCCGGTCGATGGCGGGAAGGCCTCCTTAGGTCAATGTTCGTGACCGTATCGGAAACCGACGGCCTTAGCGCTCCGACGGGCATTGCCCAGGTGGGGGCTGCCAAGCTTGCGATGATCGCGGCGACGATGATGCGCTTCATATGCTTCTCCCGTAAACTTCATCTCCCGCCGTACGCCCCGCCGCTGCGGATGAGATCAAATCCAGGTAACTCTAGGCCAGCACCTCGTTTTCTTGGAATATGCTGTAAATCCCAAACGTGGATCGAGCGTTTATTTCTTGCTTCCGGAATGAATGAGACCAGTCGAACAGTATGTCTTTCCGCCGAGGACGCCTGGCGCGACGGGCGCCACCAATGTGCCTTGAATGCCGGTGGTGACGGGAGATGGGAGGGCCATTGGTGTGGCGGCCGTGTGCGGGTCTATGGCGAGCCCGCGACAGACCTCTCGACGCTTCTCCTTAGGCGATGATCATCCCCTGGGGCTTTCACGCTGCTGAGAATCACAGTCCGGGGCGGCCTCTTGGCGTTCCGGTGACAAAGGAGCGCCCAATGACATGCGCGCCACCTTCAAGTGAGCCGCCATGCAATCATTATATAAACAGCTCGCCATGAAATTCGACCTGAAATCGCGGTGGTGCAATCCTCGACTCAACGTCGCGTACACTCCAAATAGATCAGACGGGACATTCACCTTTTCTGGTCTCGATTTCGATTTTCGTGACATCGCAAGTCCACTGGGTTCGATGTCATCGAATAAAAAATGCTTCAATATGCAAGTTACAAATTCACAATTCTCAAACGATGGAAGTATGTAGTCTTATAAATATTACGATAGAAAATGACAAAACTTTCATGAAATGGAAATGATGCCGTAATGTGGCTTCTTCTAACCCTTCTGGCAAGGATGCTCAGTGCATCCCACTCAAAAGGATAGGCCATGAATATTTTTCCCAATTCGTATTCCAGAACTCGTCGGCGCTTGGCGGCGGCTGTAGCGTCACTGACCGCTATCGGCATCGGCGCTGTTGTCTCCGGCACTGTCCCCACGCTGGCCGACGCAGTGCATGTCCAGGCGCCGCAGATGCCGAGCTTCGCCGATGTCGTCGAGCAGGTTTCGCCGGCGGTCGTCAGCGTCAAGGTCAAGTCCACGGTCCAGCCGGTCGCCGACGACGGTTCCGACGATCAGGATGGTTTCGAGAGCCTGCCCGACAACCGGCAGCAGCGCGGCTTCAATCATGGCGACGGCAAGCCGCGCCCGGTGGCGCAGGGTTCAGGCTTCTTCATCTCGGAGGACGGATATCTCGTCACCAACAATCACGTCGTCTCGGAAGGCTCGTCCTTCACCGTCGTCACCAGTGACGGCAAGGAACTCGATGCCAAGCTGGTCGGCACCGATCCGCGGACGGACCTGGCTGTGCTGAAGGTCGATGGCGGCGGCAAGTTCACCTATGTCGACTTCGCCGACGACTCCAAGATCCGCATCGGTGATTGGGTGGTGGCAGTCGGCAACCCGTTCGGCCTCGGCGGCACCGTCACTTCCGGCATCGTATCCGCTCGGGGCCGCGATATCGGCGCCGGCCCCTATGACGACTTCATCCAGATCGATGCTCCGGTCAATCATGGCAATTCGGGGGGCCCGACTTTCAATCTCAATGGCCAGGTGATCGGTATCAACACAGCCATCTTCTCGCCGTCGGGCGGCAGTGTCGGCATTGGCTTCGATATCCCGGCCTCGACCGCCAAGCAGGTCGTGGAAGACCTGATGAAGGAAGGCTCCATCAAGCGAGGTTGGCTCGGCGTCCAGATCCAGCCGGTCACCGCTGAAATTGCTGAATCGCTTGGTCTGAAATCCGACAAGGGCACACTGGTTTCGAACGCTCAGGACGCTGGTCCTGGCAACAAGGCAGGCATTGCCGCCGGTGACGTCATCACCCAGGTCGACGGCAAGGATGTCGATTCGCCCAAGGACCTCGCCCGCACGATCGGCGCCTATGCGCCGGGCAAGTCGGTCGATCTTACCGTATTGCGTGATGGCAAAAGCCGGACGATCAAGGTCGATCTCGGCACACTGCCGGCCAGCGACAAGCAGGCCTCCGGCGACGACGGCACGCAAGTCGCGCCGGCCAAGGCCGACGCATTGGCCGATCTTGGCCTGACCATCGCCAAGTCAGACGATGGCAAAGGACTGGTCGTCACCGATGTGGATCCCAACAGTGATGCAGCCGATCGTGGCATCCAGCCGGGCGATGTCATCACCGCCGTCAGTTCGGCCAAGGTGAACACCACTGATGACGTCACCAAGGCCATGGCCGATGCAGCCAAGGCCGGCCGCAAGGCCGTACTGATGCAGATCACCCGCGAAGACTCGAGCCGGTTCGTCGCGGTGCCCGTGGGCAAGGCCTGACAGAAGCCGGTCTGGAGCCTGTTGGTTTCGAGGCGCCCGCCCCAAATGCTGCCGCCGCGATAGCCGCGGAACATCCAGCAATTTCCCGCGGCGATGTCTGCCGCCAAGCCGCTGCGGGAACAAGGAGCCGCGCACGTCAATCAGTCGTCGTGCCTCGCTCCTGGCGGCAGCGGGCTCCCTACGCCCGCTGCCGTTTTCCGCCATTTACGTCAGTGGCAAATCGGCTGCGTCGTGAGCCTAAACGGATGTCGGGGCTCGCGGTGATTCTTCTGCTCACCATGTTCGTCAGCACGCTCACGCTCGGCACGGGCCGCACGACGAGACTTCAGGGAGTGTTCCTGCTGATTTCGGCCGTGCCCTGAAGCCTCAGCTAGCCGCCTCTGTCGGCCTGTGCTGCAACCTTGGTGGCAAGATGGGTTTTAAGGGCGGCGAGGTCCTGCCGCGACCAGTCCTTCACGCCCAACACTGCGCTCCAGGCTTCCACATAGTCCTGCGGCGCGTAGACATGGCCGTAGCCGATCGGCGTGGTTGTCGCCACGGCCATATCGAGACCGAGCTGCAGCATGGTCACCACGGGGTACCAGCTCAGTTGCGGCGAGACGTCCGGCCCGCGCGGCGCCTTCATCCAATCCGGCTGCCGGTAGGCGTCGCGATAGTCGAAGAACACGATCGGGTCGCTGGCATATTGCAGGTAGACGATCCTCAGCGGCCCCCAGGGCGTGTCCGGCGCCACCGCCGGGCCGTTCTGGTTCATGAACCGGACCAGGCTGCTGTCGCGGAAGATTGGCAGCCACTGCGGCGAGCCGTTGTTGCGCGTATCGCTGACCGAGCGCCAGGTCCGGCTCTCGAAGGGCGGGCCGCTCCAGAGCGCGCCGCTGATCGGGTCGCTGAATATCTCGAACAGCCCGGCCGATCTTTCGGAGTTCATCGCGCCAAGGCTGAGCCCGTGTAGGTAAAGCCTCGGCCGCGATTGCTTCGGCAGGGTGGTCCAGTAGCCGTAGATTTCGAGGAACAGCGCGCGGGCCGTCTCAGCGCCGTATTCCGGCTGCGCCAGCAGCGAAAGCGGACTGCTCAGATAGGAATATTGCGCGGCGACGCTGGCGACATCGCCGCGGCATAGATATTCGAGCGCATCCATCGAGGCCGGATCGACCCACCCGGTACCGGTCGGCGTGATGACCACAAGCGTAGATTTGCTGAAGCCGCCCGCCCGCTTCAGCTCCTCCAGCGCGAGCTTCGCGCGGGCTTGCGGACTGTTTGCCGCTCCTAGTCCGACATAGACCCGGACCGGCTGTTGCGCCGGCCGGCCGGTGAAGGTCCCTATCTCGGCGGCGGCGGGGCCGTCCGCGATGAACTCGCGGCCGGCGCGGCCGAGCTCGTCCCACCTGACCAGCGAGGCGGGGCTTCCGGTCCTGGAGGCTTCGCTCGGCTGCTGGCGCTCCGGTTCCATGAGTGCGTCGAACTTGGCGAACGAGGAGTCGAGCGCGCCGAAGATCGCGCGGATCGCGACGTCGCTCACCAGCAACCAGATGAGCAGCACGGCGACAGCGGCGCCGGCGACATTCGCCAGGCGCCGGGGTATGTAGCGTCTCAGTGCCCCGGCGATGGCGCGCACCAGCCAAGCGACAAGGCGCGCCAGCGCCAGCACGACGATGAAGGTGCAAATGGCCAGGGCGCAGACATTGACGGGATGGGCGCCATCGACAGCCGGCATGCCCATCACCGCGCGGATGGAGTTCTGCCACGCGCCGGATCGCCACAGTGCCACAAGGGCAAGGCCCAGGCACGGGACCAGGATGATCGCCTTGGACAGCAAGCGCGGCCGCGGCGGCAGTTCCGGGATCTCGAGATATTTCCACAGCCACCGCAAGGCGACGCCAAGGCTGTAGCCGATGGCGAAGCACGCGCCCGCCAGTACGCCTTGCGTCAGGTCGGTGCGGGGAACGAGCGTCGGCGTCAGGGCGGCCGCGAAGAACAGCATGCCGAGGGCCATGCCGGCACCGGAGAGCGATCGCCAGATACTAAGGAAACGATTGGTTGTCACTTGGGTGTTACGCCTCGAGTTGGACCGCAGGATAAAGTCGGCCTATGGTTTTTATATCTTCGGAGTCGCCCGTCCGCTATTGGCCCCCTAAGCAGTCAGCTCATGTCCTGGGTCAACATGCATCGACCCCTTTGCGCGATAAGACAGAGATACCACGCGTATTAAAAACCAGTGCTCGCCCCGGTCCTTAGGTTCGCCAGATCATACCAGAGAATATGAAGGAAACGGGTTGCCGACCGTGCGCTAACGTGTTGACTTTCCAGTAGAAAACGTCGGCCCTCCGGGCCCACCATCGTCGTTATTCGCCATTAGGCTACGAAGCGGTTCGCCAAGGCGATGGTCCAGACGCTCGCCGATCGCATCGTCTGCGGATGGGAGCTTTGCGCCTCCAGCCCGCCGTTTAGCTCCAAACTGCGTGAGCTAGGGAGCAGACGTTGGACTAGCCCGGCCAAAGGCCCTGAAGCCGTGTGGCAATATTCGTGGACCGAGCGCTACGTTCAGCCGGCGCGCTGCTTGAGTTCAGGAAAATCTGGTTTCTGCGCCAACCTCGGCCTCAGGAACATCCCATCTGCCGCAGCCTCCTCCGCCACCAGTCAAGAATCCGCAGGCTGTGTGCGCCAGTCATACTCTTGCCGGAACCCAAGGATGTCGCGCAGCTTCCGATTTGAGATCGGTCCCTCGAATACGTCCATGGCGCGTGTGACTGGTATGTTGGGTGCGTGCTTGTCGAGAAATTCCGCCGTCGGCATCTCGGCTACGATGTTGTCGTTGACTGCGTTGAATATCTGGAACCCCAGGCCGTCCTTCTCGATGCAGAGATCGACGATCTGGCCGAGATCGCGCACGTCCATGTAGGTCCAGCCGTCGCGCCGCCGTTTCGAGGCGTCGGCGAGGAATTCCGGGAAGCGGGCATAGTCGCGCGGTTCGACGACGCCGCCGATCCGCAGGGCATACACGTCGGCTCCAGTACGGGAGGCGAAAGAGCGCGCAATCTTCTCGCCTAGCACTTTGGAGAGACCATAGCTGTCGGTCGGATCGACGTCATAATCCTCGTCCACCGGAAACGATGTGAACTCGCGGTCGCCTTCGGCAAAGCACACGCCGTACACCGTTTCGCTGGAAGCGGTGACGATTTTGCGGATACCAAGCTTGGTGGCGGCTTCGATCACATTGTAGGTCGATTGCACATTGGCGGCGAACATGGCGTTGTCCGGTCGCAGGAATATCCGCGGGATCGCCGCGAAATGGACCACCGCGTCGACCGGGCCGCGGCTCCTTCCGCCGAAATATTCGTCGAACCCGAAATGCAGCGTCAGTGCATTGTAGGTCTCGCCAGCGTCCGCAAGATTGGTGATGACGGTGTCGACGCCCAGCACATCGAGCGGCGTCAGGTCGAGATTCAGAACCTGATGCCCGCGCTCGAGCAGATAGGGTATGACGTGCCGGCCGATCTTGCCGCTGCCGCCGGTGAAGATGATCCGCTTGCCCATGGGTCCCTCACAACGGATTTGTTTGATCGGGCAGCGCAGTCCGCCCGGTCCGGTCGTCAGCTATTCAAAGATGCCGAAGCCTGGCACGGCGTGCTTGCGAACGCCTTCCATGTCGAGCTCGACGCCGATGCCAGGTACGTCAGACACCACGATGTGGCCGTCCTCGACGATCGACTTCGCGCCGTCCGGAAGGCGCACATAACTGTCCCACGCCTCCCGCTCTTCAAGCGCGTGCCACTCCAGAACGAGGAAGTTCGGAACGCTGGCGCACACATGGCATGTCGCCATCGTGCCCAGCGGCGTCGACACCAGATGCGGCGCGAACGGCACATAGTACATCTCGGCGAGATTCGCGATCTTGCGGCTTTCCGCAAGGCCGCCGCATTTCGGCACGTCGGGCATGATGACGTCGGCGCCGTAGTTCTGGAACAGTTCGCGGAAGCCCCAGCGCAGGTAGAGATTTTCGCCGACGCAGATCGGCGTCTTGGTCCGCATGCGGATCTGCTTCAGGGCCTCGACATTTTCCGCCGGGATCGGCTCTTCCAGCCAGAGAAGGTTGAAGCGTTCCATCTCGGCCGCTATGCGGCTGGCGCTGAGCACGTCGTAGCGCGCGTGCAGGTCGATGCAGAGATCGACGTCGGGGCCGATCGCATCGCGGACCGCTGCGACACGCTCGACCATGAAGCGCAGTTCGGCGCCGTTGATGGTATGGTTCACCGCGTCGAACTTCGCCGGATGGCGCAGATTGTCGATGTCGAATTTCAGCGCCGTGAAGCCTTCCGCCACCATGCGGCGCGCGCGTGCCGCGCATCCCTGCGGCGATCCCGATTCCTCATCGCCGTCGCCGCAGTCGGCATAAAGTCTTATCCGGTCGCGGAACTTGCCGCCGAACATGCGATAAAGCGGCTGGCCGGCGGCTTTCGCCGCGACGTCCCACAGCGCCATCTCCAGCCCGGTCAGCGCGATCAGAAAGATGCCGGCCTGCGCACCGGAAAACACATGGTCACGGCGAATCTTGTCCCAGCAATATTCGACATTTCGCGGATCCTGGCCGATCAGCTCCGACTTCAGTTCCGAAATCAGCCCGACGATTGCGGCGGCGCCTGCATCGGGATTTGCTTCGCCATAACCGGAGATGCCGGCGTCCGTATCGATGCGGATCAGGGTCGCCTTGCCGTGATAGGCGACGACCGCTGTCTTGATGTCCGTGATCTTCATCGAAACCTCCTCCCCGTGACGGCGCGCGGCGCCTTCAAACGCATATCGTCAGCTTAGGTCAACTTGTCCAATAAGCATACAAGATGAGAAGATGAGACGTAAACCCCCTTTGAACGATTTTGCGCAAATGCACCTCGCAGCGGAAGCTATCGTTGAATCATTTGGGAAATTCGTGGCTCCGCGCCAAGCGACATAAATACGCCGGAGCCTACTTGTTAGACGAGTATATAAGCGTATAAATTGGATGCCAGCAGGGTGATAGCCCATACATGCTGCTAATCAGGAGGAACAGGATGCAACAGCGACAGTTGGGATCGTCGCCGGTCAAGGTATCGGAGATCGGTCTAGGCACTTGGGGTATGTCCGGCGCCTTTTGGGGCGCGGCCGACGACGAGGAATCGATCCGGGTGATCCGACGCGCCGCGGAGCTTGGCATCACGCTGATCGACACCGCCGAAGCCTATGGACATGGCCATGCCGAGGAGATCGTCGGAAAGGCACTGGCCGGCCGCCGCGACAAGGCCGTTATCGCGACCAAGGTTGCGCCCAATCATCTCGAACCCGCCATGATTGAGGCGGCGCTCGACGGTTCGCTGAAGCGGATGCAGACGGACTATGTCGATATCTATTTTGTCCACTGGCCGAACTCGGATTTTCCGATCGGCCCGACCATGGAGATGATGGAGCGGCTGCGGTCGTCCGGGCGTATCAAGGCAGTCGGCGTCTCGAATTTCAGCACCGCCGACATGGACAACGCTCGTCAACATGGCGTGATCGACGTCCTCCAACCACCCTACAACATGCTGTGGCGCGAGGTTGAGGCTGAGACGCTGCCCTATTGCCGCAAGCATAATATCGGCGTGATGCCCTATAGTGGTCTCGCCCAGGGTTTGCTTACCGGACTGTTGTCGCCGGACACCAAATTCGTCGAAGGCGATGAGCGCCGCACCACCGTTCTGTTCCAGCCGGGCACCTACGAGCGCGCGGTTGACGCCGTCGACGCCCTGAAGCCGATTGCGGCGCGCTACGGCAAGACGGTTCCGCAACTTGCGATCCAGTGGCTTACCAGCAGGCCGGGCGTGAGTTCGCCGCTGGTCGGCGCGCGCACGGTCAAGGAACTCGAGGAAAATGCCGAGAGCGCAGGCTGGGCGATTTCCGACGCGGACGTCGCGGCCATCGACAAGATTACCGGACCGGTATGGGCGGAAATCAAAGACAAGGGCGACATGTTCGGTTTTCGCGCGCGCCAGCGCCAGGAACAGCAAGCAAAAAGCGCCTGATATCCGCCGCGTCCTCCCGGCGCGCAGCGGCGCGGCCAGCCCGATTGCTGGCTGCGCCGCTCGGGAGCGTCGGCTGGCGATTTCTTATGGGGGCAGGCCAACGGCCGTGGTGATCTTCAGGTGCCGGCGCATCGCCTCTTCCGCCCGTTTTGCATCACGCGCCACGAGGGCCTCGTAGATCGCTCTGTGCATCTCAGTCGCCGAGGGCAGGGCATGAGGCACCTGGTTGCTGATGCGCCTGCTTGCCATCTGCCACCACCGGGACGAGTACATGAAGCGGTCGAGGATCCTATTCTTGGCTGCCCGGCAAATCTCCATGTGGAAATCCAGATCCAGTTTCAGATAGGCGTCCGCATTGTCTTCGCTGGCCGACATCGCTGCCAGCAGGGTGCCAAGACGCTCAAGGTTTTCTTTGGTCATATGCTTGGCCGCGATGGCGGTGATGGCCGGTTCGATGATTATCCGCGTCGCGTGCGCTTCCGCCAAGATCTCGCGGGTCTGCTCGGGCGGCAGCCAGTCGATAAGCAATGGACTGAGGTAGTCCCATTCGTCTGCGGGACGCAGCACCACGCGCCGTCCCTGCGCGATTTCGATCATGTCGAGAGACGCCAGGATCTTGAGCGCTTCCCGCGCCACCGCGCGCGAAACCCCGAACTCCTGAAGGATCTGCTGCTCCGACGGTCCCTGGCCGCCGGCGACGCCGCCGCTGGCGATGCGGCGCGCAAGCACGCCGGCCACCTGCTTGGGCAAAGTTTGAAGCTTGACCTCCATGGCATCCATCATTAACATCCACTTGTCTGATAAGCTTATAGGCTGATAGCTAGATATGCAGTCAACTTATCTCATGGTGCTCACTAGCCTATAACTCGGCCTGCGTGAAGGGAGGATCGAACGGTGGAGGTCGTCCCATCCCGGTTCCCGTCGTCCGAGATCAGGATCGAGACGCCTTCGCGAACGCCCCGGCCGCGTTGGAACAAGGTGCCTGATCGCCCGGCGGGCTCGCAAGCGTCGTTGGGGACGTAATCCAGGCAATCTCGCTGCGGGAGGAGCAAGCCGCCGCGGATTTGCCGGAAAGGTTGAAGTCATCGGCCGACCCTTGGATGGGCCGACCAATCAAAACCAAGGAGGAGATTATGATGTCCGCAAACCTGTCGAGACGCAAATTCCTGGCCGCGAGTGCGGCAGTGACAGCCGGCTCGCTCGCCGCGCCATGGATCGCCAGGGCAGACGCGAACGAGATCACCGCACTGCTGATCACCGGCGGCCCGCTCTATCCCAAATACTGGGAAAAGATCGTTCAGGATTTCACCGCCAAGACCGGTATCAAGGTTCGCTACGACTTGCTGGAATTCACCCCGCTGACGGCGAAGGTGGTCACGTTGAGCGCGGCGCGATCGAGCCAATACGACGTCTATAGCACCCATACGGCGCAGATCGATTCCTACTTCAACCATTTCGCGCCGCTGAACAGCTATTTCAGCGACAGCGAACTCGCGGAATTCTACCCGGTCGCGGTCAAGTATCTGCGCGATCCCAAGACCGGAAACCTGGCGGCCATTCCGCGCAACATGGATTCGCGCGTCCAGTACTACCGCAGCGACATCTATCAGGAAAAAGGCCTGAAGCCGGCTGAGACCTGGGAGGAGCTCGTCGATGTCGGGCTGAAACTGACCGGCAATGGCCATTATGGGCTGGTCGTGCCGGGGCAGGGCGATCCAGCACAACGCACCTTCAGCGATCTGCTCTGGCAAGCCGGCGGCGATTGGGTGGACCAGGCCAATAAGCCGGCCTTCAATTCCGAAGCCGGCATCAAGGCCCTGACCTTCTATCGCGATCTCATCCAGAAGCACAAAATCGTGCCACCCGATGCGGTCGGCTATCAGTGGAACGAGAATTCGACCGAATTCTCGTCCGGCACCGTCTACGCGAATTTCGATTGGCCGGGCGCATTCGCGACCCTGTCGAATCCGGAGACCTCACGCGTCGTCGGCAAGTGGTCGACTGCGCCCTACGTCAAGGACAAGGCCGCGATTTCATGCGCCATTTCGCATGCCATGGCGCTCAACGGACAATCCGGACGCAAGGACGCCGCCGTCGAATTCATCAAGTATACGGTCGGTCCCGAGGCGCAGCGGTTGCAGTTCGACCAATTCACCAACTTCCCCAGCAGCCAGGCGATCGCCAAGGAAGTGATATCAGCGGCAAAGGGGCCTCAGGCCGTGTGGCTGCAGCAGCTCGAGACGACGATAGCCAACGGCAAGGAATGGCCGAAGCTGGCCGGCTTCTCGAAAGTCTGCACGCTGATGTTTTCGGCCATCGAACAGGCCTTGACCGACCAGGTCTCTCCTGCGGACTCGCTCAACCAGGCGGCGACGGAGGCTGAGGAGATCATGCGCCGGGCCGGAGCTTACGATTGACGATGACGTCCGTCGCACAGCATACGGTGTCGGGGCGTCGGCGACGTTCGCCGCTGCCCTACACCTGGCCGAGAGGATACCTTCTGGCCAGTCCGGCGCTCCTCGTCATGCTGGCCATCCTGCTCTATCCGCTCGGATACTCTTTCACCATGAGTTTCTTCCGCTGGGATCTGAGCGGTTCGGCGCCCTTCATCGGGATGGCAAATTACACCGACGAACTCTTCGGCCGCCAGTTCAACCAGGCACTGCGAAATCAGACCATATTCAGCATCATTTCGATCACGATTGAAGTGGTGGCTGGAATGGCTATCGCCGTGCTCGTCAATGGCAAATTGCGCGGCATGCGGCTCGCGCGCACCTTGCTCCTGGTGCCTCCGATGATCGCGCCCGCAGTGGTGGGCCTGAATTTCCGGTGGCTGTTCAACACCCAGTACGGCCTGGTCGACGCGCTGTTGCGCATGTTCAATCTGCCCGACATTCCATGGCTCAACCATCCGACCTGGGCGCTCGTCTCCGTGATCGTCGCCGATGTCTGGCAGAACACGCCGTTGATGGTGCTACTGTTCCTTGCCGGCCTGCAGTCCTTGCCACAGGAACCGCTCGAGGCGGCCACCGTGGACGGCGCAACGCCATGGCAGCGCTTCTGGCATATCGTGCTGCCGCTGATGCGTCCGATCATCATGATCGCCCTGATGCTTCGCATCATCGACACGTTCCGGACCTTCGACGTCGTCTGGCTGATGACGCAGGGCGGGCCGGGCGGCGCCACCAACCTGCTCACCGTCTATTCCTACCTGCTGGCGTTTCAGGCGGTGGATTTCGGACATGCGGCGGCCGTCTCCTACATCGCCTTGGGGATGTCGCTGTTCGTGCTCGGGCTCCTCTACGGAATACCGTGGCTAATTGCGAAACGGAGGGCGATATGAGCGAAGCCGCAATCGTTAGCGCACGTCCCAGGCCAAAGCGCCGGCGCCGTCGGTTTACGGTGGGGACCGCCGGCCAGTATATGGCGCTGGCCCTGACCGTCGCGTTCACCGTCTTTCCGCTGGTATGGCTATTCCTGACGTCGATCCGCAGTTCGGCCGACATCTTCTCGGTGCCGGTGCACATCATCCCCGAGACCGCGACGCTAACACAATACGTCTCCGTTTTCGCGGAGTACGACACGATGGACTATGTCTGGAACACCGTCATCGTCTCGGTGGCGACGGTCATCCTCGTCCATCTGCTGGCCATTCCTTGCGCCTATGCCTTGTCGCGTTTCAGGATGCCGGGCGCGACGCTGATTTTTGGGCTGCTTTTGATCATGCGCATGATCCCGGTCATCGCGCTTGCCATTCCGCTCTTTGCCGTGTTTGCCGCCATGGGCATGCTCGACACCATCTGGGCGCTGATCCTGAGCCATACGGCGGCCAAACTGCCTGTCGCCATCTGGCTGCTTCTGGGCTTCATCCAGGACGTGCCGAAAGAGATCGAGGAGGCTGCCCAGTCGGACGGCGCCGGCACGGTGCGCACGCTGGTCCAGATCGTGGCGCCGCTGATTGCTCCTGGTATTGGCGCCAGCGCGGTCATCACCTTTCTCTTCACCTGGAACGACCTGCTGCTTGCCCTGACCCTGACCTCCAGCAAGGCCGCTCAGACTCTGCCGGTCGGGCTCACCAACTTCGTCTCGCAATTCGGCATCGACTGGGGCGCCATGTCGGCAGCCGGCGTCCTGATGGTCATCCCGACCCTGGTGTTTGTCTGGTTCGCCCAGGGGCTGCTGGTCAAGGGTCTCACCACCGGTGCCGTCCGCGGCTGAATGGCGGACATGCACCCAAAACGCTCGACGGCTTCGACGACGGGATACGCAACTGAGTGACGATCGGTGAGGTCAGGGACCTCGCCGCGCAATCGGAGGATACGGAATGGCAGCTGATCAGATACCGGCGATATCGGACATTTCGCGGCCGCCGAGACAATTGGTCGATGCGCTTGCGGCGATCGGCTCGGCGACGCTGGCCAGCGAACTCTACCACAAGATGGGCATTCGCGACCCGCAGATACGGGGCCCGCGTCCGTTGAGGCTGGGCCGCACGGCGGCGGGGCCTGCTCTCACGCTCCAGTGCATGCCGAAGCGCGAGGATCTCTACAACGAGACCGAATATGAGGAGCCGGAGCGGCAGTTGCACCGTCACGTGCTCTATCCCACGCAGCCGGGCGACATGGTGGTGGTCGATGCGCGCGGCGATCTGGGAAGCGGCATCTTCGGCGAGATGATGCTGACCTATTTCGCCGGGCGCGGCGGGGCCGGCGTGGTTGTCGACGGCTGCATCCGCGATTCCGCCCAGGCGGCGGCTTTGGACATCGGCATCTGGGTGAGGGACGTCACGCCGAATTTCCACGCCCAAACCAACATCGTGCCGTTCGCCGTCAACGTTCCCATCGCCTGCTCGAACGTGCTGGTCATCCCTGGCGATATCATCGTCGCCGACGATGACGGCGTGGTCGTCGTGCCGGTCGCCCTTGCTCCAAAATTGGTCGAGCTCGCCGGAGCGCATATTGAGTGGGAAGAGTTTTCGCGCTCGCGCCTGGCGCAAGGGGGAGACCTGCGGAAATACTACCCGTTGAGCCCCGAGGGCGAGGCCGAATACCGAGCATGGCGGCATGCTCAACAAAAATGAGTGGTGCCGGACGGGAGGACAATAGATGTCTGCAATTGAGATAGAACAGCTCGGCAAGAGCTTCGGCGCCGTGGAAGTTTTGCGCGACGTCAATATCGAGATCGCCAGCGGCGAGTTCGTGGTGCTGGTCGGCCCGTCAGGCTGCGGCAAGTCAACGCTGCTACGCATGATCGCCGGGCTGGAAGAGCAGACGACCGGCGAGATCCGCATCGGCGGGCGTGTCGTCGATGAGATGCCGGCCAAGTCGCGCGACATAGCCATGGTCTTCCAGAGCTACGCGCTCTATCCGCATATGAGCGTGGCCGACAATATGAGCTTCGCGCTTCGACTGGCGAAGGTCCCCAGGGAAGAGATTGTCTCGAGAGTCAAGGCGGCTGCCGAAATCCTTGGCCTGCAGGACCTGCTTGGCCGCATGCCGCGGCAGTTGTCCGGCGGCCAGCGCCAACGTGTGGCCATGGGCCGCGCCATCGTGCGCGATCCAGCCGCTTTCCTGTTTGATGAGCCGCTCAGCAACCTCGATGCCAAGTTGCGCGTCAAGATGCGCGCCGAAATCAAGAAGCTTCATCAACGGCTCGGCCGAACAAGCATCTATGTCACGCATGACCAGACCGAGGCGATGACGCTCGCCGACCGCATCGTGGTGTTGAACAAAGGCCGGATCGAACAGATCGGCAGCCCTTCCGAGCTCTACGAGAACCCGGCTAATCTGTTCGTCGCAAGCTTTATCGGCTCGCCGGAAATGAACCTGATCGAGGGCCGCATCGACAACGGCGCATTCGTCGCCGATCAGGGCTTGCGCTTACCCTTGCCGGCGGCTTCTCGGATGGGCGACAGGGATGGGGTAGTTTACGGGATTCGTCCGCAGCACATTTCGGTTGGCGGCCGCCACTCTCAGGCGAGGGTGCAAGTGGTCGAGCCGACCGGTGAGGCCCAGGAGCTTACATTAAGTGCAGGTGGAGTCGACCTCGTGGCCGAGGTGCGGGATCAGCCGCCCTTCAAACTTGATCAAGAGGTTGGGTTGGAGATCATGATATCCAAGGTGCATCTGTTCGATGCTCGTAGCGGCACCAGGATTGCTTAAGGCGCGCTGACAGGCGAAAAACGCCCTATGCATCATGCTCTTCGTCAATTGCCACTTGCTGCCTGGTTTCCGCCAAAGAGGGCCGTCTGACCGTGCCCGCGAAACGGCCTTGCGGACGTCGCCGACTGGCTATCGTGAAACAGCACCTCCCTCGCTTGGCCGGTCCTGACCGGCCAGATGATCGCCTTGGCGTCGAAACCACCGGTGATCGCTGTTTGCCCATCGGCCGTCACGGCAATCGCCCGCATCGCTCCGCCATGACCGCGAAGCTCGGCACCACGCGTTTCTACGCCGCAGAGGAACGGACCAACGGCCGTCAGACATAGTGCGAGCGTCGTCCTCATTGCACCCCGGGCCATTCCGTGCTCCGTTGGCGCAGCGCCGCCGTTGCGGGCACCAAGCTTGCCGGACCGGCCATATCGTTCACACCGTTCGAGGCAATCATATGACCCAGAATATGGAAACCGATCCCTTCAACGTCTCCATGCGCAAGTTCCTCAAGCAGGTCGGCGTGACTTCGCAGCAGGCAATCGAGAAAGCCGTGGCGGAGAAGGGCCTGAAAGGACAGGGCCGACTGACCGTGAGGGCCGTCATCACCTCGGAGCCGGCAGGCCTGCGCCATGTCGTCGAGGGCGAGATCGATCTGGGATGAGAGCTGCGGCTTGATCGGGGTCGGCTGCTATTTGAAGAACCGTATCTGCCCGGCGGGCGATGGATCGTATCCGGCAAGCTCGGCCGCGCGGCTGGCGAAGATCTCCTGCCCTAGCAAACGCAGGAGCGCCTGGATCGGTTGTTGGAAGTAGGTCCGCTGCCGCATCAGGAGATCGAAGCTCTCCCAGGCCAATGGAACGAAATCGAGGCCAGCGGCGCGTGCGGCCGCGCGCGTGGCTATTCCGCAATCGGCCCTACCAATGCGCACGGCAGCCGCGAGATCGGGTCCAGTCAGGCAGGGCGGCTCCAACCGGTTGACGTCGTCTGGTTTCGCGCCGGAGTCCGCCAGCAATTGCGTGAGCAGCATGTCCGCGCCTGCGCCGTGTTGGCGAACCGCGATGCGTGCGCCGGTCGCAAGTACGTCGGTCAGGTTGCTGAGCGATTTTGGATTGCCTGGCGCCAGCAGCAGGCCTTGCTCGCGGCGGGCGAATCCGACCAGCACCGCATCGTAAAGCCGCGGCCTGGTCGCAATCGCGGCGACATTCGGGTCCGGGTCGCGGCTGTGGAAATGGATCGCGGCGGCAGACACCTCGCCGCGCTGCAGGCGTGTCACGCCGGCTTCCGTGCCTTCCGTCAGAAAGGCCAGGCCGGAGCCTGATTGGCGCAAAGCCCATTCGAGCAGGTCGTCCTGGCTGCCACCGACGATCGGCGGCGGCTCGGATTGGGTCATTCCTGCGGGCCGGACCAACCCCGACATGACCCAACGGTCGAGTTCATGCCGCGGAAACAGCCACTTGCCCGCCACCTTGCTGCACGGGATACGCTCCTGCGCGATTAGGTCATAAAGCTTGCGCTCGCCAATGCGCAGATAATCGGCGGCTTCGGACGTCGTCAGCAAATCCATCTTGCATTGATATGCATATTCCTGAATGAGTTCAAGGATTTGACTCTGACGGAGGAGTTGCAGGACATTGACGCTGGACAGGACTGCGAGGAGCAATGTCGGAAGGGCTGGGTGCATTGCAACTGATCGCGGGCGGCGACGCCGCGCTGTTTGCCATCGTGCGCCTGTCGCTCGCCGTGAGCCTTTCGGCTGTCGCGATCGCCATGCTCGCAGGCCTGCCGCTGGGGGCAATTATCGCCCTGGCACGCTTTCCCGGTCGTTCGGCGATCGTCGTGCTGCTGAACGGTTTCATGGGCCTGCCGCCGGTGGTGGTCGGGCTGACGGTCTATCTGCTGCTATCGCGATCCGGGCCGCTTGGCGAGTTCGGCCTCTTGTTCACACCCGCCGCCATGGTCATCGCGCAGGCGCTATTGGTGCTGCCCATCATTGCAGCGCTGACTCGCCAGACTGTCGAGGATCTGTGGCGCGAGTATCGTGAGGAACTGACTGCGATGCAGGTCGGGCCGGCGGGCCTGGTCGCCACGCTTTTGTGGGACGGCCGCTTCAGCCTCGTCACTGCTCTGCTCGCGGGTTTCGGCAGGGCGGCGGCCGAGGTCGGCACCGTGATGATCGTCGGCGGCAACATTGATGGCTTCACCCGCACCATGACGACGGCAATCGCACTTGAGACCTCGAAGGGAAACCTGCCGCTCGCCATGGGACTCGGCCTGATGCTGATTTTCCTCATCCTGCTGATCAACGCCGCCGCCTGGGGCGTGCGGGTTTGGTCCGAGCAACGGGCGGGCTAGGGATGCGAGCTGCTCAGAGCGATCTTCCACTTGTCTTCGATGACGTGTCGCTTGTCGCCGGTGCAACGACCATCCTGGACCGGGTGAACCTGACGATCGGGCCGCGCGCGCCGACTCTGGTCGTCGGCCCGAACGGTTCGGGCAAAACCTCCCTGCTGAGGCTCTGCATGGGGCTTGTTGCACCTTCTGCGGGAACCCTGACTTGGGGGGGACGAACGTTTTCCCCGCCGACACGGCGTGCGATCCTGTTCCAGAAGCCGGTGATGCTGCGCCGCTCGGCGGCCGCGAATGTCACCTATGCACTGGCTCAAGCCGGCTGTCCGCGCCGGCTCCGGGCCCCGCGCGCGGAGGAACTGCTCGAGCGCGTCGGTCTTCTCGATCTCGCGGCACGTCCGGCACGGCATCTCTCCGGTGGCGAGCAGCAGCGGCTGGCCCTCGTGCGCGCCTTGGCGCGCCAGCCCGAAATCCTGCTGCTCGACGAGCCGACAGCCAGCCTCGATCCGGCGGCGACGCGTTTTGTCGAGCAGATCATCATCACGGCTGCCCAATCGGGCACGAAGATCATCATGGCGTCGCACCACCTCGGCCAGGTACGCAGGATCGCGGGAGACGTCGTCTTTCTGCTCCGGGGGCGCGTTTGCGAGCACGCCGACGCCGACGATTTCCTTGACCGCCCCGCGACCCCGCAAGCCGCTGCCTTCGTGCGCGGCGAACTCGTGCTTTGATCAACTGTACCGAGATTGAGATGCTGACCCGCCGAATGTTCTCTGCGCTTATGGTCCTTCTGATGCTAGCGGGCGGCGCACCTGCCAAGGACCAGTCGATCGTCGTGGCGTCGACGACCTCGACCCAGGATTCTGGCCTGTTTGATTACATCCTGCCGCTGTTCGAGAAGAAAACCGGCATCGGCGTGAAGGTTGTCGCTCAGGGCACCGGTCAGGCGCTCGACACCGGTCGGCGCGGCGATGCCGACGTGGTCTTCGTCCATGCCAAGGCGCAGGAGGAGGAGTTCATAGAGGAAGGCTTCGGGGTGAAGCGCTTCGACGTGATGTACAACGACTTCGTCCTCGTGGGCCCCAAGAGCGACCCGGCGGGCATCAGCGGGACCAAGGACATCGCAGCCGCGCTGATCGCCATCGAAGCCAAGAAAGCGGCCTTCGTGTCGCGCGGTGACAGGTCCGGCACCCATTCGGCCGAATTGGGTCTGTGGAAGACGGCCGGCATCGACATCGAGGCGGCCAAGGGGCCGTGGTACAAGGAGATCGGGCAGGGCATGGGGGCGGCGCTCAACGCCGCGGCCGCGATGAACGCCTATACGCTTTCCGATCGTGGCACATGGCTGTCGTTCAAGAATCGTGGCGAGTTGGACATCGCCGTCGAGCGCGACAAGCGGCTGTTCAACCAGTATGGCGTGATGCTGGTGAATCCTCACAAACATCCAAACGTCAAAGTGGAGGCCGGCCAGCGCTTCATCGATTGGCTGGTTTCTCCGGAGGGCCAGAAGGCGATCGGAGAGTACAAGATCGACGGCCAGCAGCTCTTCTTCCCGAACGCGCAGCGCGAGCGTTCCTGAAGCTGGTTGCAAACAGGCTCGCGTCTGCTTCAATATCGCGCCATGACGAAAACGTTTTCTTCGACGGGCCCGCTGACTCCCCTGGAAGCGGCGCTCGATGCGCTGCTCGATGGTGTAATGCCCGTCACTCCCCGCTTGGTGCCGCTTGAACAAGCCCTAGGCTATGTCGCTGCCGGGATGCCGGCTGTCGTACCAGCTCAGCCTGCGCGAGACATCGCTGCCATCGACGGCTGGGCGTGTCGCGCCCTCGACCTCGTGGGGGCATCAGCCTATTCGCCCTTAGTTTTGCCGGTCGCGCCGATCTGGGTCGAGACGGGTGAGGCCATGCCTGAAAATCGCGACTGTGTGCTGCAGGCCGGCCTCGTCGATTGCAGTGGACCGATGATCCAAGCGGTAGCTGAAGCGGTGCCCGGTCAGGGTGTGCGCCGGGCGGGCGAGGATATGGCGGCGGCCCGCCCGCCAATGCTTGAGGGAAAGGCGATCGGCGTCGCCGACCTGCTGGTCGCCCGCAAAGTGGGACTGAGCCAGCTTGCCGTAAGGAGCCCGCGCGTGCGCGCGATCGACGTCGCCGCCGACAGCAACGAGACATTCTCCATGCGGCTCGTGGTCGAGAGCCTGAGTGCCTCGGGCGCTTCGGTTGCCGATATAGAGACCGTAAAGCGCGACGCGGCATCGATCATTGCCGCTCTGGATGGCGAGGCCTGCGATTTTCTGCTCCTGATCGGCGGTACTGGTGACGGCCACGCCGACGTGACCGCCGAGGCTCTTGGGCGGCGCGGGGTGTTGATTAGGCACCGCATGGCCTTACGACCCGGAGGGACAACGGCAATAGGCCGGCTCGGCAAGACACCGGTGGTCGCATTGGCCGGATCGCCGCTTCACGCTTTCGCCGGGTTCCTTGCGCTTGTCCAGCCAGTCCTGGACCGCCTGTCGGGCAGATCTGAACGGCCCGGCATCATCTTGCCGCTCTCGCGGAAAATCTCATCCGCGGTCGGACTTTACGAGCTCGTTCTGCTCGGGAAGGAACGGGATATGTGGACGCCGCTCGCCGTCGGCGACTTTTCGCTGGACGCCATGCGGCTTGCCGACGCCTGGCTTGCGGTCCCGGGCGATAGCGAGGGGTATGCCGTCGGCACGCCCGTCTCCGCCTTTCCGCTCCGCAACTTTTGATCGAGTGAGCCGCTATGACGAATTCTCCATCATCGGCCCAGCAGAAGAGCGGGCAGGAGCAGTTCCTGACGATATTATCGCGCGAAGCTGCGCTGGCGGGCTTCGAGGCAGCGCTGTTTCCCCGCCCGTTACCGACCGAGACGCGGACGCTGGCCGACGTGCTCGGGCTGGTTCTTGCCGAAGACGTGGCGGTGCCGGTCGACGTGCCGCCCTTCGACCGCTCCAATGTCGATGGCTTCGCGGTACGTGCGGCCGACCTGGCTGCCGCCTCTGAAACCCGTCCCGTTCGGCTTGAGCTGAATGCGGAAGCGATTGCCTGCGGCACGGTTCCGCAACTCCCCGTTCTGACCGGAACCGCCACGTCCATCGCAACCGGCGGGCCGCTGCCGCGTGGCGCGGACGCGATCGTCATGGTGGAGCATACCCATCCGGTGGGGTTGAGTGCCATCGAGGTGGGGCGCGGCATCTCGCCCGGCCAGTTTGTCTCCAATGCAGGATCTGACATGGCGCGAGGAGAGGTCGTGCTGCGCACCGGAACGCAAATCGGCTCGCGCGAAATCGGCATGCTCGCCGCGTGCGGAATCGCACAAGTGGCCGTGGCGCGCAGGCCACGCGTGGCCGTGCTCTCCACTGGCGATGAACTCGTTCAGCCGGGCGAGCCACTGCGGGCGGCCGGCATCTATGATGCCAACGGACCGATCATCGCTGCGGCGGTCACTGAAAATGGCGGCGAAGCACATTTTCTCGGTGCCTTCCCAGACGACGAGGCAACGCTTGAGGCGGCTATGCGCGAGGCGCTCGCCGCCCACGACGTACTGATCCTGTCGGGCGGCACGTCCAAAGGGGCAGGGGATGTCACGCATCGCATTATCGGCCGACTGGGCAAGCCCGGCATCATCGCCCACGGCGTGGCGCTGAAGCCCGGAAAGCCGCTTTGCCTGGCGGTGTGCGGGGGCAAGCCGGTCATCGTCCTGCCGGGATTTCCGACCTCGGCCATGTTCACCTTCCATGATATGGTGGTACCCGCCCTGCGGCGCATGGCGGGGCTGTCGCCGCGCGTCGATGCTCAGGTCACCGCAAGGCTTCCGTTGCGGGTTCCTTCCGAACTCGGACGGACCGAATTCGTGATGGTCTCGCTTGTGCAAGGGCAGGGAGGATTGACGGCCTATCCGACTGGTAAGGGCTCGGGAGCGATAACATCCTTTACCCAAGCCGACGGCTTCATCCGCATCGAGGCCCTGGCCGATCACGTGCCTGCCGGTGCCGACGTGCCGGTAACGCTGTTCACGCCGCGGGTCCGCGTTCCCGACCTCATCGTCATCGGCAGTCATTGCGTCGGCCTCGATCTGGTCGTTGGCGAACTTTCGCGCCGCGGGATTTCGGTGCGCTCGCTGTCTGTGGGAAGCCTGGGCGGTCTTGCGGCGGCCAAGCGCGGCGAGTGCGATCTCGCTCCCATCCATCTCTTCGACCCGAAGACGCGGAACTACAACGCGCCCTTCCTCGGTGACGGTCTCGAACTCGTGCCAGGCTGGCGGCGCATGCAAGGTTTGGTGTTCCGCCGAGGTGACGAGCGTTTCGAGGGCCTCGGCGCGGAGGACGCGGTCCATGCCGCGCTCGCCGATCCCGATTGCATGATGGTCAACCGCAACCAAGGCTCGGGAACGCGTATACTGATCGACCAACTCCTCGGCGCGGAACGCCCGGACGGCTACTGGAACCAGCCGCGCACACATAATGCCGTGGCCGCGGCAGTGGCGCAGAAGCGCGCCGACTGGGGCGTCACCATCGCGCCGGTCGCGCGTGCGGCCGGGCTCGGTCTTATCCCGTTGACCGAAGAGCACTACGACTTCGCGCTGGTTTGCGCGCGAAAGGATCGGCCCGCGGTGCACGCGTTCCTCGAAGTTCTCCAGACCGACGAGGTGCATTCGGCGCTGGAGCGCGCGGGATTCAGCCGGCCGGGTTAGCGGCAAGCAGCGCGGCCAGCCGCTCGGCTTCGGCGAGGTCGTCGACCGTGTTGGCGTTGAAGAACGGGTCCACCGGCTCTGCCGGCCAGGACACGGTGGCAAGGCCGTAGCGGGTGGTCCACCGGTCGATCTTGCGCAGGCCCTCTTTGGTCAACGCATGCCGCAATTCGTCCCGCAAGGCGACTTTCCAGAGCCCGATGACAGGATGCGCCTGACCGCCGGATGCCGCCACCGCCAAATCCGCCCGCTCGGTCATGCGCGCCCGCTGGAGACGTGCAACGAGGTCGCGCGGCAGGAAAGGACAATCACCGGCGGCGCTGACCACCCACTCGACGTCGGGCCTGTTGTCCGCCGTCCAATCGAGCGCGGCGAGCATGCCGGCGAGCGGCCCCGGATAACCCTCGATCGTGTCGGCGACGACGGGCAGGCCAAAACGGGCGAAGCGAACGGGGTCGCCATTGGCATTAAGAACGAGCCCGTCGCATTGCGGTCCCAGCCGTTCGATGACATGCTCGAGCATCGTGCGTCCGCCGATCACGCGCGTCGGCTTGTCGCCGCCGCCCATGCGCCGACCCAGACCGCCGGCGAGAACGACGCCCAGCGTCTTGGGCCGCTCAGTCGTCATGCTCGGCACCCTTGCGGCGGTGGCGCGGCGCTTCCTCGCCGACCGAAGCAAGGTCCTGGTCGAAGACGATCCGCTCCTGGCCCGAAAGTGCGGTGAAGCGCTTCCCGCGCGCCCGGCCGACCAGCGTCAGCCCCACCTGGCGGGCCAGCGCCACGCCCCAGGCGGTGAAGCCGGAGCGCGAAACCAGTATGGGAATGCCCATCCGAACCGTCTTGATCGTCATCTCGGAGGTCAGCCGCCCGGTCGTGTAGATGATCTTATCCCCCGGATCGATGGCGTGGCGGTACATCCAGCCGGCGATCTTGTCGACAGCGTTATGGCGGCCGACGTCTTCCATATAGCAGATTGGCGTGCCCTTCCTGCAAAGGACGCAGCCATGGATGGCACCTGCTTCCAGATAGAGCGACGGCGTGGTGTTGATCTTGTGCGTCAGCTCGTAGAGCCAGGAGGTGCGAAGCTCAGCAGGCGGGAGCGTGATGTCCTCGATCGCCTCCAGCACGTCGCCGAAGGCGGTGCCTTGGGCGCAACCCGAGGTCTGCGTTCGCTTTCGGAGCTTCTGCTCGTAGTCGGTGTTGCGCTCGGTGCGAACGACCACGACCTGGAGGTCCTCGTCATACTCGACGTCCGTCACCACATCGGTGGGCAGAAGCATGTTCTGGTTCAGCAGATAGCCGAGCGCGAGATATTCAGGGTAGTCGTTGACCGTCATCATCGTGACGATCTCCTGAGCGTTGAGATAGAGCGTCAGGGCACGTTCGATCGGTACGCGGACCTCCACCGTCGCGCCTGTATGGTCGACGCCCGCAACCAGCTCCGTCAGCCGTTGGTCTTGCGGATCGGGTGTGATGATGGCGTGTTCCGGTTGGCGTAGCATCAAATGCATGGCAGTCTCCTGACGTCGTATTCTGGCTCGCGCCTGCGCTAGCTTGCCGTATCTTACAGGCTGTTCAACCGAAGCTGATTAAAAAAAGCCGGATTGATGCGATTACGAAGAAGCCGGCACGCTCGTAGAGTGGGAATATAAATGGCGCAAATCTCGGATGACTGCTTCGCTTTCGGCGGACAGATGCGGCCCATCGACGAGACTGCCGCGCTGATCGCCTCGAAACTCAGCGCCGTACAGGAGGTCGAGACGGTCCCGCTCTTGCTGGCGGATGGGCGCGTCCTGGCAAAAAAGATGGTAGCCTCGCTGCCGCTGCCGCCCTTCACGAATTCCGCGGTCGACGGCTACGCCGTGCGAGGGGCAGACCTGCCGCAGGCTGTCGAGACGGCGTTCGCCGTTGCCGGGAGGGTTCAGGCCGGCATGGCGGCGAATGAACCTGTGCCGCCGGGCCAGACGGTACGCATCTTCACTGGCGCTCCAATGCCCGACGGGGTCGATACGGTGTTCATGCAGGAAGACGTGAGCATCGACGGCTCGGGCAGGATCCTTCTCCCGCCCGGCCTGAAAAAGGGTGCCAATGTACGCCCTGCGGGTGAAGATGTCGCATTGGGCGAGGCCGTCCTCCCGGCGGGCCACCGGATGCGGCCGCAGGATATCGCGCTCGCCGCCGCATTGGGGCTCACCGAACTCCAGGTCAGGCGCAGGATACGCGTGGCAGTGTTCTCGACCGGGGACGAAATCGTCGCGCCGGGAGACATGCGCGGACCGGCGCAGCTTTTCGACTCCAACCGTTTCATGCTGACGGCGATGCTCGCTCGACTCTGCTGCGACACCACCGATCTCGGTATCCTCGTGGATGACAGTAGCCTGATCGCTGAAAAGCTGAGCGAAGCGGCATTGAGCCATGACCTGATCCTGACTTCGGGCGGTGTGTCGACGGGCGAGGCAGATTGCGTGAAGGCCGCCGTCGAGAGTGCCGGAACCCTGGTGTTCTGGCGCGTCGCGATCAAGCCGGGCCGGCCGGTCGCCATGGGGGTGATCGATGGAACCCCGCTGATCGGACTTCCTGGCAATCCGGTGGCGAGCTTCGTCACCTTCGCGCATATTGCCCGCCCGGCAATCCTCGCCCTTGCGGGGGCCCTCCAGCAAACGCCGACCCCGATCGCGATGCGGGCCGCCTTTTCCTATAGCAAAAAGCAGGGACGGCGCGAGTATGTGCGAGCAAGCGTACGCACGGCCGCGGATGGTAGCTACGAAGTGACGAAGTTCCCCAGGGAAGGCGCAGGACTGTTGTCATCGCTGGTCGCGACCGACGGTCTCGTCGAATTGGGAGAGGAGATAGTCCGTGTCGAGCCCGGTCACACGGTCCAGTTCCTCCCCTATTCCAGTCTTATGTGAGAGCCGTCGGACCGCGTCCTCGAAACGAGAGCCGCCACCCGGGCTCGATTGACGGGGCCAGGCCCTGTCGGGCATCATGCCGACCATGATAACCACGACGAAGTTGGATCTGACCGGGCTTAAGTGCCCTTTGCCAGCACTGAAGACTCGTAAGGCACTGAAAGCCTTGAAGCCAGGCGAGCGGCTCGAGGTTCACTGCACGGACCCGCTGGCGGTCATCGATATCCCCAATCTGCTCAACGAAATGGGCGAGCGACTTGAAGCGACGGAACGCGACGGCGACCGCGTCGTGTTCATGATCGAAAAGACGCAGCCCGCGACGATGTGACGAGTTGCACCCCGTCGGCGGCGGCGCCAAGATTTGCGAGGCAATGCTTGCGCTGGTCGTGCAGGGGACATGTCGTGCCTCATAGTCGACATCCTGGCCCGTGGGATATCGTTAAGAGGTAAGAGCGTTTCACTCGGGGAGGTGAGCACATGACGATCCAGGAACGACGGCCGCGCGATCGCGGACCAAAGGGCAGGCCGCTGGATGACGCCGCGCTCGCCGAGGTCCAGGCGCTCCTGGGCGCGCGCCAGCGACGGCGCGACTTGCTGATCGAATTCCTCCATCTGATCCAGGATCGATATGGCTGCCTGTCGGCGCGGCATTTGCGGGCGCTGGCGCAAGATATGCGCTTGTCGCAGGCCGAGGTTTACGAGGTGGCGACCTTCTACGACCATTTCGACGTTGTGAAGGAAGGCGAGATGCCGCCTGCGCCGTTGACAATCCGCGTGTGCGATTCGGTGAGTTGCATGCTGGCGGGCGCCGACACCCTCCTGGCCGAATTGCAAGCGGGCGCCGATCCAGCGGCGATCAGGGTCATGCGCGCACCCTGCATGGGCCGTTGCGCTGGCGCGCCTGCCGCGCGTATCGGCGATCGCGAGATCGACCAGGCAACCGCCGAAGGCCTGAGGCGCATGGCCGCGGCAGCGGAGACCGGTGTGAGCGTGCCCGATTATGTCGGGCTGGAGGCGTATCGGCAGGCGGGCGGCTACCAGCTTTTGCAGCGGGTACGGATTGGGGCGCTGACCACGGACGAGCTCATCGCCACCCTGGGCGATGCAGGCTTGAGGGGTCTGGGCGGTGCGGGTTTTCCGGCTGGCAAGAAGTGGCAGTTCGTACGCTCCTATCCGGGCCCGCGTTTGATGTCGATCAATGGCGACGAGGGTGAGCCCGGCACGTTCAAGGACCGCATCTATCTCGAGCGAGATCCGCACCGTGCCTTTGAGGGTGCATTGATCGCGGCGCACGCCGTCGAGGCGGAGCGGATCTATCTTTACATGCGTGACGAATACCCTGCGGTGCTCGCCATTCTTCGCGAGGAGATCGCCGCGCTCGAGGCCACCGGTATCGTCAAGCCCGGCTTCATCGAACTCCGCCGCGGCGCTGGCGCGTATATCTGCGGCGAGGAGAGTGCGATGCTGGAAAGCATCGAGGGCAGGCGCGGCATGCCGCGCCACCGCCCCCCCTACATCGCCGAGGTCGGCCTGTTTGGACGACCGACGCTCAACCATAATGTCGAGACGCTCTGGTGGATCCGCGACATCGTCGAAAAGGGCGCGCAATGGTTCGCTGCCCAGGGCAGGCCCGGCCACCCCGGCATCCGCTCATGGTCCGTGTCCGGCCGGGTGAAAAGTCCCGGTGTCAAGCTGGCGCCGGCCGGCGTCACGGTGCGCGAATTGATCGACGACTACTGCGGCGGCATGGCCGACGGTCATGAGTTCAAGGCCTATTTGCCGGGCGGCGCCTCAGGCGGCATCCTGCCAGCGGCACTGGGGGACATTCCGCTCGATTTCGGCGGCGATCTGGCCAAGCAGGGGGCCTTCGTCGGCTCCCATGCTATAGTCGTGTTCTCGCGGGCCGACAATATAAAGCAGGTCACGCTCAACCTCATGAAATTCTTCAAGCATGAGAGCTGCGGGAAGTGCACGCCGTGTCGCGAGGGAACCGAAAAATTGGTGGCTATCTTGCAGGAGCAGGGCCCCATGCCGGAAGACAAGATTCGCGACCTCGAAGCGGTGATGCGCGATTCGTCGATCTGCGGCCTGGGCCAGGCGGCGCCCAATCCGATCAATCATCTGCTGACGCATTTCCGGAGTGACCTCTGATGGCCGAGAGCGTGGTATTCACCCTCGATGGGCAAACCGTGAGCGCCGCCCCTGGCGAGACTATCTGGGACGTCGCCAAGCGCCAGGGCACAAAGATTCCGCATCTGTGCCATGTCGATATGCCGGGCTATCGCCCCGACGGCAATTGCCGCGCCTGCATGGTCGACGTCGAAGGCGAGCGCGTGCTGGCTGCCTCCTGCGTTCGCCAGCCTTCCGCCGGCATGGTCGTGAAAACCGATACCGAACGCGCCCGCAAGTCGCGCGAGATGGTATTCGAGCTCCTCGCAAGCAACATGCGACCGGCGAGCGACGGTCCGGACAACCAGTCGGCGTTCTGGCAATGGGCCGGTTCGATGGGGATTTCGGGCAGCCGCTTCAATTCGAAGTTCGCCGGGGATGGCGTGGAGCCGGAATTCGACATCACCAATCCGGCCATTGCCGTCAATCTCGACGCCTGCATCACCTGCGGCGCTTGCGTGCGCGCCTGCCGCGAGGTGCAGGTCAACGACGTGATCGGCATGGCCGAGCGCGGCAATCACTCGGTTCCTGTCTTCGATATGCACGACCCGATGGGCCTGTCGACCTGTGTCACCTGCGGCGAATGCGTCCAGGCTTGCCCGACTGGTGCGCTCTACGAGAAATCGCTGATGGACGAGACCGGCAAGACACGTGTCGTCCAGGCGTTCGACAAGGTGGTCGACACGGTTTGCCCGTTTTGCGGCGTCGGCTGCCAGACGCAGGTCGCCGTCAAGGACAATAAAATCGTCCAGGTCGACGGCCGCAACGGCCCGGCGAACGAGAACCGGCTCTGCGTCAAGGGCCGCTTTGGCTTCGACTATGTGATGTCGCCCGAACGGCTGACGAAGCCGCTGATCCGGCGCGACGACGCGCCGAAAGCCGGCGACATTGATCTGCGCAGTGTCGACCCGCTGACAGTGTTCCGCGAGGCAAGTTGGGAAGAGGCGCTGGAGCGCGCCGCCAGCGGGCTGAAGCGCATCCGCGACCAGCATGGTGGCAAGGCGCTGGCTGGCTTCGGCTCGGCAAAGGGGTCGAACGAGGAGGCCTATCTCTTCCAGAAATTCGTCCGGCAGGGTTTCGGTACCAACAATATCGACCACTGCACCCGGCTCTGCCATGCCTCTTCCGTGGCCGCTCTGATGGAGGGCGTTGGCTCTGGCGCGGTCTCGGCGCCTTTCATGGACGCCATGAAGGCCGAATGCGTGATCATTATCGGGGCGCGGCCGGCGACAAACCATCCAGTGGCGGCCACCTATTTCAAGCAAGCGGCAAAGCGCGGCACCAAGCTGATCGTGATGGATCCGCGCGGCCAGGAACTGATGCGCCATGCCAGCTATGCACTGCGCTTCAAGCCGGGCAGCGACGTGGCGATGCTCAACGCGCTGCTGCACGTCATCATAGAAGAGAGGCTCTATGACGAGCAGTACATCCAGGCCAATGTCTCCGGCTTCGAGGCGCTGAAGGCAAAGGTCAAGGATTTCTCGCCCGAGGCGATGGCTCCCGTCTGCGGCATCGAGGCCGGTGTGCTGCGTGAGGTGGCGCGCACCTATGCCAAGGCGGAACGCTCGATGATTTTTTGGGGTATGGGCATTTCGCAGCACACCCACGGCACGGACAATTCGCGCTGCCTGATCGCGCTGGCGCTGATCACCGGTCATGTCGGGCGCGCCGGCACAGGGCTGCATCCGCTGCGCGGCCAGAACAACGTCCAGGGCGCCTCGGACGCAGGCCTCATCCCGATGTATTTCCCCGACTACAAATCGGTGGAGAATGCCGACATCCGCGGCCAGTACGAGAATTTCTGGGGCCAGACGCTCGATCCCAAGCGCGGCTTGACCGTCGTCGAGATCGTCGACGCGATCCATGACGGCGAGATCCGGGGCATGTACATCATGGGCGAGAACCCGGCCATGTCCGATCCCGACCAGAGCCATGCGCGCGCCGCGCTCGCCAAGCTGGAGCATCTGGTTGTTCAGGACATCTTCCTGACCGAAACAGCGTGGCATGCCGACGTGGTGCTCCCTGCCTCCGCGCATGCGGAGAAGCTCGGCACTTACACCAACACCAATCGGCAGGTGCAGATCGGCCGGCCGGCCGTTAACCTGCCCGGCGAGGCGCGGCAGGACCTCGATCTCATCATCGAGCTTGCCAGACGCATGGGGCTGGGCTGGAACTACGGGCACGTTTCGGATGTTTTCGCCGAAATGGCGCAAGTAATGCCGTCGCTGAAGCACATTTCCTGGGAGCGCATCGAACGCGAGGAGTCCGTCGTCTATCCTGCCGATGGTCCTGATGTTCCTGGCAACGAGATCGTCTTCACCACCGGGTTCCCGACCGCGGATGGCCGCGGGCGCATCGTGCCCGCCGACCTCCTGCCTCCCGACGAGGTGCCCGATGACGAATATCCGCTGGTGCTAACCACCGGGCGCCTGCTGGAGCACTGGCACACGGGCGCCATGACGCGCCGCGCCGGGGTGCTCAACGCCATCGAGCCCTACGGCATTGCTGCGATGAATCCCTACGAGATCAAGCGCCGCGGCCTGGCGCAGGGAGACGTTATCAACGTGGAGACGCGGCGCGGCATCGTCGAAGCCATTCTGCGGGCCGATCGAGAGGTCGCCGATGGTATGGTTTTCATGCCGTTCTGCTTTGCCGAGAGCCCGGCCAACATGCTTACCAACCCTATGCTCGATCCTTACGGCAAGATCCCGGAGTTCAAATATTGTGCCGCACGGATCGTGCCGGCATCGAGATCGGTCGAAGCTGCCGAATGATGTTTGGAAACTGCCCGCGGAGGTAGTGTTCGGCAATGGCTGACTTGAGGAAGTCCATTGCTCGACGGCCGCCGGAATAGTCGGGCAGGCCGTTGCGAAGGCTCGCGACAGGTGGGTGGGGCTCTGTCGCCGGCCAGATGTGAGCCACGGTTGTGCGGAACGCCCTCAACTAGGCGTTCTTCTCGCGAGGTTTGATTTGGCTGAAGGCGACGCGAGACGCCATCACCGGCGAACCAGCAGCAGCCTTCCGACGAGTGCTGCTGTTAGAGTGTATCGTCAGGATAGATGCCCCAAAGGCGGGTTTGCCTGACGAAGCCTGCCAGCGAATTGACCGCGACCCTGCACCATTGCCCGTCGCAGCGCACCAGTTCGACAATTACTTCCGGCGCCAGCCAAGCGGTGACGAGGCTGGAGACCGAAGGCTTCCGGCGCAGCGCGATCTTGTCCTTGCCCCATGGGGCGGTTACAGCGGTCCTTCGCCCCGAAAGAAGCGGACCGAAGACCCAGCCGGATGTTCCCTGCCAGTCTCGCACGCGCCGCCAGTTTCCATATTCCTGGTAGATTTCAAGCGGAATCCTGGGCCGGACATAAACCCATTCGACGTCATATTGGGTGCCCGGTCCGACCCGCATATTCACAGGAGAACTTTTCAGCGACACGAAGCGGGGCAAGGCAATCCCATTGGCGGCAGCTTGAGGGCCGGCCTTTGTGACGGTTGCAACACATAGTGCAGCGATGAGGCAACAACGAAGGAGGCTACCCCTGACGAAAAAGCCGCAACCGGTGTCTTGATAAGTTGACGAGACGACGTTGCTTCGAGGCGCACGACCGCGGCGTTTCACAGCGAAGCCCCATGCGAAGGATCGAAGAGGGCTCGAGGACATCTTTCCATATTGCCGCATGGTCCTGGTGAGACGACCTCGGGAGAAGCGAGTTGCAGCGTTCGCATGGACGTTCGGTCCCACCTACCGAGTGAGCGCGTAGCAATCGATGTTTTTGAGCGCCAGTCGCCCGCAAGCGCGCCACGCTTCCGACTTGTTGTCGAAGCCGGCATATCGGGCGCGGTAGTACACATCGCCGTCTTTTTCGAAGGCCTCGGTAAAAGCAGAAGTATTCGAAAGCAGTTTTGGCGCCTTGCGAGCCGCTAGTGAAAGGATTTCACGAGCTGCGGCCTTGCTTGGCATCGATCCAATCTGGATGATCCATTGACCTTCGTGGGTGGAAGCGGTGCTCATCGGATCGATGGCATCAGCAGACAACGCCTGCTCCCTGGGTACATCGCCCATCGCCTTAGCCGCGACAGCGGCTCGGGAATCGGTCACTTGAGCCGGCTTCCACGTCGGAGTGGGCACCGGTGCGCTCGAAGCCGCGGACGCGACCAATGCGCTTTCTCCGCCACGATCGATCCTGAACCGGTCGGGACCGTTGGAAGCCTTGGCCAGATAGCGGCTGATGAGACGCTTCATGCGCGCATCTCGGCTCCTGGCCGTCTGTCCGCCCATCACCACCGCGACGATGCTGCGGCCCTGCGCCTCGACGGAAGAGACTAGGTTGAAGCCCGAGGCATTCGTGTACCCCGTTTTGATCCCATCCACGCCCTTCACCCGGCCGAGCAGATGGTTGTGGTTGCCGAAGCGCCGACCTTTGTATTTGAAGGATCGGGTGTTGAAGTAGGAATAATAGCCAGGATGATGATCCCTAAGCGCCAGGCCCAGACGTGCCATGTCGCGTGCCGTGGTCTTCTGGACGGTATCGGGCAGTCCGTTGGCGTTCCTGAACGTGGTGGAGGTCATTCCCAACTGTCGTGCTTTTTGCGTCATGAGACGTGCAAAGCCGGCCTCCGACCCGCCGAGGAACTCGCCAATGGCCGTCGCGGCATCGTTGGCGGACTTCGTTACCAGCGCCAATATGACCTGTTCGACGGTGATCGTTTGACCTTGCTTCAGTCCGAGCTTGGAGGGGGCCTCGTTGGCGGCGTTAACCGACACCGGTATTGCCGTGCCTTTCGAGATCCTGCCGCTCTCTAGCGCGTCGAAGACGAGGTAGAGCGTCATCATCTTGGTGAGAGACGCTGGATAGCGCGGAGCGTCCGCATGATCCCTGTAGAGGGTCTTGCCGGTCTTGGCATCGATGACAATGCCAGAAAATCTGGAATTGGCCTGCACGGCGGAAGCAGAGGCGGCGCAAAACACGATGACGACCGAGATCCTCAAGGCGAATTTCAACAATGACGCCGGGAAGGCGACAAGCTTCTCCAATACCAGATACATCCGCCCGCCCGTCGCCGCTCCGTGTAAAATGTGGCCGAGCGATCCGGCCATCGGATCACGAAGCTAGGCAGGCACCGTTACCAATTGGTTATCGCATTCTTAACGAGAGGCCGCAAATTGTCGCGGCTCTACCCCTCGATCTCGGGCTCGTATGGTGGCTTTGCCGGAGCGAGGAAATCCGATCTCACCCATTCGGCGAATTTGCCGTTTGAGATGCCGTTCTCCTTGCTGCAGTCATTGCGTCCCGATTCCACGAAGGTGGACTCTCCCTTGTAGCAGCCGGCATTGGAATAGCCGGTTATGCGCGACCATTCGTGGTCCGTCTCGTAGACGATGACCGTCTCGCGATAAAACAGCATCCCGACGATGCCGCATTCCATCGATGGACAACTGCGCCGCTTAGCATTTTCGCCAGCGACCCACATCCGGTTTTCTGCTTGCGCGGGTTGGACGAAAGCCACGAGGGCCGCCAACAACGCGGTCGCAACCAATACGGCCCTCCGCATCTCGGATTCAGGTCCGCCTGCTATCCGACGAGAAGTCATGCGCCCCTGCGCCAGGTCGTCCATATCGAAAACAGCAGCACGTCCTTTGGAACGGAGGGATGCCAATTGCTGAAGAACTCTCACGCCTGCACTCCGCCAATATCGATATCGGCACTTTATCTTTGGTCAGCAAGCTGTCGACCAAAATCGCGATCCGTTCGATGTTTCGGAATGAAGGCACGCCCAATCCGCGGCTCCGGCGCTGGCCAGTGCCGCGCCAGATAAGGTCGGTCGCCGGGGCGGTTCGCGGACCTGGCGATGCGCGGCTCGAGGCAAATCGGATCAAAATCACCGATACATATATCGACTACTTGCGCTTCTCCTCAGGCTTTCATACCCAAAAGAACTGCCTTCCAGGTGTGGCCTGATATTCGAAGCCTGAAGATTCTATTCCACATCCTCACGTCCGTACCCTGAGGGCTTGCTCCAGCCTGTCGGCGATCTGTGTGACGATATAGGCAATCACCATGTAGATCACGACGGCAATCACGAAGGCTTCGAGATAGTAGAAATTCAACGCGGCGGTCAGCTGTGACTGCGCGAAGATATCGACAACCTCGATGGCGAATCCAAGTGAAAGCGCCTTCATGATAACCATCATCGAGGTTGTCAGATCGGGAATTGCTGTCAGGGCGACCTGGGGAAATAGCACCCGTCGAAACAGTTGGCCCCTTGTATAGCCAAGCGAATAGGCTGCGTCTGCCTGACCGGTGTCAAAGGCGTTGAGGGCTCCTTTGATAATCTCCGCCTGGAACGCGGCGACACAGCCGGTCACCGCAATGACAAGGATAACCCAATTGGGCGTTTGGTGGGCGTTGAAGTCTATGCCAACCAATGCAAACGGAAACTGGAGCGCGGGGGGAAGACCGAAATAGGCGAGAAAGATCACGATCACCATCGGAACGCCCTTGAAGACGACCTTGTAGGCGATGACGAGCTCTCGCAGTGCGGGAATCCGTCTATGTTCCACGAACGCAAACAGGCTGCCGACCATCGTCGAGAGCACGAAGATCGCAAGGGCCATTGCAAGCGTTACGGGTACGGCGCCCAGAATTTCCCGCGAGTCCTGGAGCAGGATATCGGTATCAAACATGGTCAAATACCCTTGTTAGGTCACACGCTCGCGATCAGTGTGTTCTTGATCTGAGCAGATGTCGTAGCCTCTGGTGCCTGCATCGGGGAACGAAGCTCGAAGAAGCGGACGATGAGCCATGCGATCAGGCACATCACCGAATAGATGACCGCCAGCACGAGATAGGTTTCGAACTGGTACTGATTATAGTCGCGCTCCATGATCAAATGCGCGGTCGCCATGACATCCGCCGCCCCGATGTACATCACCAGCGCAACGTTATGGATCAGGTAGATGACGGAGTTCCCGTAGCCCGGCAACGCGAAGTGCACTGCTTGTGGCCCGATGACCCGCGTGATTTTCTGGCGAAAGGTATATCCAAGACTGTCTGCCGCATCATGCTGGCCGCGATCGACGGCCAGATATGCAGGTCGCAGGACTTCTGACAGGTAGCCGCCGTGATAAAAGCTCAATGCCACCATCGCAGCGATCGTCGGCGAGAAAAAATCTTCTGAGCCGAACAGGATTACCAACAAGGGAAGCCCGTAAAACGCAACGAACAATTGGAGGACGACGGGAACACTCCGGGCATAGGATACGTAGAGGTCCGCCAGGTGACTGATCACAGCTACCCTGCGGACCCGGAGAGTTGTCGCGAGGAGAGCGAGGCAGAACCCAGCAATGAGGGCCGTAAAAGTGATGGCCAGCGTTAGCGGCAACGCCGAGAGCAACTCGGGAATCATAGCAGAGACATCCACCTTGAACACTCCTTCTTGCAGTTCGGCCTTGCCGCTAACATCCAAACGCAGTTGAGGACGCTTGTTACTTCATGTATTTCACGATGTCCTCGCCGAACCACTTCCGTGAGAGCTTGTCGATCGTGCCGTCGTCCTTCAGTTCCTTGAGCACCTTGTTGACGTCCTCGGCCAGGACCTTGTTTTCCGCTGATCGGTGAATCAGCATGTAGGTGTTGTTGCTGTAGACCGGATCGGATGCGACGATATCGAGCTTCTTATTGTCGATGACCGTCTGCTCACCGAGGTTAGACGGTAGAACCAATGCGTCGAACTTGCCGTTCTGAACTTCATCCAGGCGGTTCGGGTAGGGGATCCCGGCGCTCGATGCCGTGACGTCGAGCTTGTATTGCGGATTCTCTTTCTGCCAGTTCATGATGAACTTGTAGGTTCCGCCACCGGCCGTGGTCGGAACGATCCTCTTGCCGACCAGGTCCTTCATTTCCTTTATGCCGCTGTCTTTCTTGCTATAGATTTTCATCAGACTGGCGCCCATCGGGTTCTCTGGAATGATGAATTGCTTCTCTCGCTCGGGCGACTTGTAGTAGCCACCTACGGCGATGTCGTACTTCCCGGTGGCAAGGCCGGTTTCCTGGGCGATGTCAGAGACACCTTCCATTTCGAACTGGTACTGCGGCAGCTTCGCATTGATCGCCCTCAGAAGATCGGGCTCGTAGCCTTGCGGCTCGACGCCGATCGCGCCCCAGGCCAGCGGCTTGGATTCGGCAGACGTCGCGATCTTGATCGTCCGGACGGTCTGACCATAGCCGATCCCTGCGGTTGCGAGGGCAATTGCGATGCCACCAGCGACGGCCAGGACCTGGCGGCGGGAAAAACCGGATGTGATTGCAGACATTTCTTGGGTTCCCTTCTTGTTGAGCTATTGAAAAGCGAGTTCTGACTGCAGGAATTGAGCCAGTCGTGGACTGGAAGGCGCGTCGAAGATTTCAGCCGGACTGCCGTCGGCGGCAACCACGCCACGGTCCATGAAGACGATCCGGTTCGAGATGTTCTTTGCGAATTGCATCTCGTGGGTCACAAGCAGCGACGTGATCCCTGACGACGTGACATCCTTGATCACCTTCAAAACTTCACCGACAAGTTCAGGATCCAGCGATGACGTAGGCTCATCGAAGAGGATGACGTCAGGACGCACCGCTAGCGCGCGTGCGATGCCGGTGCGCTGGAGCTGGCCGCCCGAGAGCTGGGATGGATAGCTGTCTCGCTTCGACGAGAGACCGACCCGATCGAGCTCTCTGAGCGCGATTTCCTGCGCCTCTTCCCTGGATTTGCGCTGCACCACAACGAGCGGATCCATCACGTTCTGAAGGACGGTCATGTTCTTGAAGACGTTGAACTGCTGAAAGACCATCGCGGTCCGCAACCGGATCGCCTGGACAGCGGCCTTGTCGGCACGCTGGTAATCCATCCGAACCTGATCGAACGCGATGGTTCCTGACGACGGCTTGGCCAGATAGTTGATGCATTTCAGCAGCGTGGTCTTGCCGGTGCCACTGGGGCCGATGATCGACACCACGTCACCCCGCTTTACCGAGAGATTGACACCGTTCAGGACCTGCGTGCTTCCGTAAGACAGCTTTATATCTTTGAGTTCAAGCATTGCTGGTTGGCCCTTCGGAAAGTGTGGGACGGACTGGCTTGACCGTATGCGACGTCATCACCCGCTCTCCGCATGGCCCAGCACGTGCATCAGCCGGTTTGCCCAGCCGAAGATCGCTATGGCGTGGACAAGGTCGATGATTTCGGCATCATTCATGCCGACTGATCGCAGCGAGGCGATGTCGTCTGCCGTCGCTTCCGACGGCGCCGCCGACAGGCGGCGGGCAAAGTTGTAGATTGCCGCATCGCGCGACCCAAGCTTTTCAGGTTTGTCGAGATACAGCGCGGTGACCACTTCATTGCTCCTGGTCAGCTCTGCATGTCGGCGGGCGTGAACGACGGCACAGAATTTGCAGCCATTGACGATCGAGGCACCCAATGCGCCAAGCTCGCGGTCGGGACGGGCAAGCCCGCCCTCGACGTACATGATCGCGTTGAACAACACAGTGCGGGCAAGATAGCTCTCGGGGTCATGCACAAGGGTGCGCACATATTCCGAAACTTTCTTGGCCGACGGCGTAACCTTCATCGCTTCGAGCTGTTCCGGCGTTGCCTCCGATAGCTCGACCGGTGCGATATAGGGATGCCAATTCAGCGCCTTCAGGCGCACCGAGGAAATCATGCCCGCCTCATCAATCGCAAGCCGGTCGCGACCCGGGTCTGGAAGTTGATGAAGGCAATCAGTTCGGAGAGCGCAACAATCTGGGGATTGTTCAATCCGGCTTGGGCGAGCAGGGCAATGTGGCTCGCCTCCGCCTTTTTCGGCGTCAGAGTGATCAGGTCTACATGTCGGGCGATGATCGCCAGGGGTTCATTCAAATCCGTTTCCCCCCGGGCCAACGACAGAAGCTGCTCCGTGGGACCAAGCTGAGCCAGTTGCACGTCATATTCAGCCATCAGGACGGGATCGGCGTTCAGAGCTGCCATGCGACGGGCCAGAGCGACCCGCAAATTCGGCGCCAGCCCCTGATCGTTTGCCGGCTGCAGGACGGAGAGGCGACATTCCTCGGCCCCTCGCACGAATTCGGGCCGAAACCGCCGTGCAGCGAAAAGGGCATCGTCCGGTGAAAGACCTGCAGCCTTGTCCATTGCGTCAATCACAGTGCGGCCTCCTTATGCAACAAGGGTGTTGAATCGACCCATTCGTCGCCCAGAAGTTCCGGGGTGTCGTAGGCGATCAGATTGGCGAAGTGGGTTTCGACATCTTCGGCGAACAGCGACGCGGCAATGCCGCGGACCAGACGGTCGGCACCGGCGCTGACGGCCGGGATATCACCGGAGACCTTGCCATGGGTCAGCATGGCGGCGTCGTTGAAGCAGTGGACATGCGCCAGCATCGGGCAGGAACCGGGGACGCGCTCGCGAAATTCGAAGGCGGGGCCGAGATCCGGTGCCTCCAACATGCCTGCGCGCGGCGGCCCCATGTCCGGCGTATATCGACCATCCGACCAGGTGCGAATGTGTGGGGCGAGGGCAGCGAATTCCGGGCGACCACTGAAGTCATTTGAAAAGCCGGTCGCAGCGATCATGAAATCGTAGCGCATCGGCCCTTGCGTGGTTTCGACCAGAAGGCCTCCGGCATCTTCCTTTACCGCGACTACGCCACAGTCGAGAAAGAAGCGGGCATTCGCATGACGAGACACGCGAAGCGTCGATGAACGCGGCGGCGGCGTCTGGGTCGAGGCGGTGTAGTCGAAGAATCTCCACTTCCAGGCGTCAGGCAAATGATACATGCCGAGGATGACACCCTGGCTGCCGATCCCGGTCAGCTTGTTGATGCGCGGCATTTCCTTGCGCCGGATCAACATGTCGACTGAACCGGCGCCCGCCTCGAGCGCCGTCGCGGCATTGTCCATCGAAGAGGCGCCGGCGCCGATAACCGCCACACGCTTGCCCTTCAGCGCATCAAAATCGATGTCGTCGGCAGAATGGGCCCAATAGGAGCGATCGATGCCCGTGAGGAAATCGGGCACGGCAAAACCGCCGAGACCGGACCGACCGGTGGCTAGAACGAGACGACGGGTGAGAACCCGGCCGGTTTCCGCGCCCTCGACATCGATCGCAATCAGATCGCCAACGGCTGCAACGCCTGTCATGCGCACGCTGTTGCGCACTGGCAGACCAAGAACGTTCCGGTACCAGACCAGGTAGTCCATCCACTGGCCTTTGGGGATTTTGTCCAGCGACCGCCATGCCTCAACGCCCCATTGTGCCGAGAACCAGGCGCGGAATGTCAGCTGCGGCAGGCCGAGCGACGGACCGTGCAGCGTTTTCGGCGACCGGAGAGTTTGCATGCGGGCAAACGTTATCCATGGCCCTTCGAAGCCGGCCGGAGCCGCATCATAGGCAACGACATTGGTTATCCCCGTCAGCACCAGCTTTGCGGTGGCAGCAAGTCCGCACATGCCGGCGCCGATCACAACGACGTCACGGACCGACACGCCGTCGCGCGAACGCGCGGGAACCCATGGCTTGGCCGGCAGTTCGAGAAAATCGAGGTCCTGAGCAAGTTGTGCTTCGAGCGCGGCTAGACCTCTCGGGGGGAGCGAACTGGGGGTGTGCTTCATATTCCCGTTCCGTGATTTGTGCCGGAGGCAGGATCGGTCACCAATTGGCCGGCCAGGGTCGGATCGAGTTTCTTGAAGCCAACGATCGACCGTTCAGCCACCGCCTCGACCGCATCCACCAACGCCTGCGCGACTGGACGAAGGGGGCGTTTTTCGGCAGCCACAACACCCCAATGAAAGAGGACGGTTACGTCGATCGGGCGGATGACGACCCCAGGCAAGCCCACGCCATAGGCGGTGAGGGGATCGATGACAGCCGCAACACCAGTCCGGCGTACGATCTGCAGCGCTCCATAGGCGGTATTCGTGCGGATTACTGGCCCGGTGTCGATGCCCCTGGCCGCCAATGCCTTGGAGACATGCAACTGGAAACGCAGCGGATTGAGCAACGTGGCGACGCGGCGGCCGGCAAAAGCGGAAAGCGGTATGACATCTAGTTCGGCCAGCGGATCATCCTCCCGCACGGCAGCAACATCAGGCGCCGAATAGAGCCGCAGGACATCCAGACCGGGCGTATCGAGCGGCAGGCTAGAAAACCCGACCTCGGCACGTCCGCTGCGCACTTCCTGAGCGACGGTCGAGGGAAGAAACTGCCCGAGATGCGTCTCGTGCGGAAGCTCGGCACCTTGGAGTTCAGCCAAGGCCGTCGGGATCAAGCCCGTGCCGATCGCGGAGGTGGTGACGATCTGCAGGATTCGCCCTCTGCCGGCGGCGATCATCTTGGCCCGCGCTGCGAGTTCGGTGAAGGACATCAGCAGGCGTCGTGCTTCCTCCTCGAACGCGACTCCTTCTTCAGACAACTGCACTCGTCGACCGATCCGATGCAGCAATTCGAAGCCAAGTTCGGCCTCAAGCTCCTGAATGGTGCGCGTCACGGCAGGCTGGGAACGCCCGAGCATGTCAGCCGCCCTGGTGATGCTGCCGCTGGCAGCAACCGCAAGGAAGGTCTGAAGGTCCCGGGTTTCCATGTTCCTCCTACATGCGTAATCCGTATGATTGACATCGTCTCATTCGTTTTTGATATATGTCAAGCGGAAACGAATGTTCGTTACGGGCTTTGTGCATATGCCGGCTTCAGCGCCAGAATTCGGATCGGAGGCGGACAGGGACGCCAGACGCGGCTCCGGCTTCAGGTGAAGGCGGCAAGGATTTTCGAACCGCAAAGCCTGCGACAGGAGGAATGTCATGCGTGTGAGTATTCTGGGCGCAGGAGCAATCGCTTACGGTCTTGCTGCCTATTTGGCAGGATCGGGGCATTCGCCAATGCTTTGGTCACCGTCGGGACAGCGCACCAGGGCGTTGGCTACCGGCGAATTGTTGAAAGCGACGGGAGATATCGCGGCGAAGGTACCGGTGCGCATTGCCAAGGATTGCAAGGATGCCATCGCCAACGCGGACGTGGTGGTGATTGCGCTTCCGGCTTACGGCCACAAGATGGTGATGGATGCTGCCGCCCCTCATCTGATCGATGGAATCCCGGTCATCATCAGTTCGCATTGTTCGTTCGGGGCACTGTATCTCTCCAAGCGGTTGGCGGAGCGCAAGGTCAGCTTGCCGATCGTCCTTTGGGGCACAACACTGTTGACAGGGCGACAACTCGGACCAACCGAGGTTCATGTCACCACCATTCGCCAGAAGCTTGACGTCGCGACGCTGCCTTTCAAAGCTCAGGATGAAGGATACGGACTTTGCACGAGCTTATTCGGTGATCGTTTCGTCAAGCGCGACGGCATGCTCGCGATCGCGCTCAGCAACCTCAATCCGCAAAACCACTTGGGAATTGCCCTTCTCAATCTGACACGCATGGAAAAAGCCGAGCAATGGAGCCAAGGGGGAAACGTCACCCCTGCCGCTGGCCGCCTTATCGAGGCTCTGGATGCCGAACGGCTAGCCATCGCCGCCCATTTTGGTATCGCGGTTCGCACCGTCCAGGAGCATTTTTCATTGTCGTTTCATGTTCCGAAGGGAACCGTTTCGGAGATGAACCAGGAGATGGATCGTCAAGGCCGTGGCGGCTTTGGTCCGACAACAATCGAAAGCCGCTACATTCTCGAGGATGTTCCGTTCGGACTGCTGCCGACCGTATTGTTGGGGAAGATCACCGAGAAACCGGCGACGCTCCACGAGTCTGGAGTTTCGATATTATCGGCGGCCTACGGTCGCGATCTCAGGGGGGATAACGATATTCTTCCCGCGCTCGGCCTCGAGGGAATAGCAAAAACGGATCTTGAAAACCTTTGCCGCACAGGGTTTTGAGTGCGCCCGCAGTCGATGCGGCATGATCAAGTTTGAGGTCCACCAGGCTACGTCATCGCGTCGGTTCATCTAACGGCGCGCAGCGTCAGGGCGATGTCGCCGCACGAGTTCGAGGCGAGGCTGAACCTCGAATGGCAGGGAACACATCCCGCCGTTCAAGGGTCGCGCACAACAATGCAGGGGCAGCACTGCCGGTTTGGCCAGCCAACCTATTCACAGACAGCGATCAAAGCCGTGCCTTGGTGCTCCGGGGTGTCGCCAACAACAGGCTGGTCTCACTGCCGGTAATGCCGGGAATCAGGCGGATGCGCCGCAGCACGGCGTCGAATTCGGTCAGTGTCTGCGTCCCCAGTTCTATCACCAGATCCCAGCGGCCGTTGGTGGTGTGGATCGTCGAAACCTCCGAGAAGCCGCCAAGGGCGCGGATCACACGATCGGCGGCATGCCCTTCGATTTCCACCATCATGATGCCGCGTACTCGCTGGTCGACGGCATCGGCTCGCAGGATGACGGTATACCCGATGATCGCGCCGGCTTTTTCAAGACGTTCCATACGGGACCTGACCGTCGCCCTCGAGACGCCGACGTCCATGGCAAGGTCCGAGATGCTGCGCCGCGCGTCATGCCGCAAAAGCGTGATGAGCTGTTCGTCAAGCTGATCCATGGCTCAGAATGCAATCAAATCATTCCATTTTGATAGGGCATTTCGACAAATATGCCAATTTGATATGTTCATCCTGCCAGCTATCCGCGCTCCAATAGGAGATCAAAACGCGCGCGGGGACATAGGAATGCATTGCACGATCGTCGGGGCACCGATCCAGGCCGGCTCGGGCCGGATGGGTTGCGAGATGGGCCCCAGCGCGCTCCGTACCGCAGGCCTGGCGGCCGCGCTCACGGAACTTGGGCATACGCTGGCCGATCTTGGCACCGTCGCCTCTGCCGACCTGCGCCCGATCAGCCACGGCAATGCCGCCTTGAAGGCGCTGCCGGAAATCGTCGCATGGACGGCGGCGATCACCGAGGCGGCCTATGCCGCCAGCGCCGGCGCCATGCCGATCTTCCTTGGTGGCGATCACAGCATTTCCGCCGGCACGCTGGCCGGCATCGCCCGCCGGGCGGCGGAAGCCGGCCGCCCGCTGTTCGTGCTGTGGCTCGACGCGCATCCTGATTTTCACACGCTCGACACCACGACCAGCGGCAATTTGCATGGCGTGCCGTTGGCTTATGCCAGCGGGCAACCAGGCTTCGAGGGCTACTTCCCCAGCCTGGCGGCTTGCGTGGATCCGGCCCGTATCTGCACACTGGGCATCCGCAGCGTCGATCCGGCGGAGCGCGAAGCGCTTCGCAAGGCGGGCGTCACCGTGCACGATATGCGCACGATCGACGAATATGGCATGGCCCCGCTGCTTCGCGCCTTTCTCGAGCGGGTCAGCGCTGAAAACGGCATGCTGCATGTCAGCCTCGATGTCGATTTTCTCGACCCGTCCATCGCGCCGGCCGTGGGCACTACCGTGCCCGGCGGCGCTACCTTCCGCGAGGCTCATCTGGTGATGGAGATGTTGCATGACAGCCGTCTCGTCACCAGCCTCGACCTGGTCGAGCTCAATCCCGCACTCGACGAACGCAACCGCACCGCGACCCTTCTGGTGGACCTGACCGCGAGCCTGATGGGCCGGCGGATCATGGACCGTCCCACACGGAGTTATTGAGCTGTGACCCCCAATCTGAATATCGTGCCCTTCGTCAGCGTCGATCACATGATGAAGCTGGTCCTTGCCGTCGGCATCGATCGTTTTCTCATCGATCTCGCCGCCTACATCGAAGAGGATTTCCGACGCTGGGAATTGTTCGACAAGACCCCGCGCATCGCCTCGCACAGCATCGACGGCGTCATCGAACTGATGCCGACGAGCGACGGACAGCTCTACGGCTTCAAATACGTCAACGGTCATCCAAAAAACACGCGCGACGGGCGCCAGACCGTGACGGCGTTCGGCGTGATGGCCGATGTCGGCAATGGCTATCCGATGCTGCTTTCGGAAATGACCATCCTGACCGCATTGCGCACGGCGGCGACGTCGGCCGTCGCGGCCAAATACCTCGCCCCCGATGCGGCGGACTGCATGGCAATCATCGGCAATGGCGCCCAGTCGGAATTCCAGGCCATCGCCTTCAAGGCCCTGCTCGGCATCGACAGGCTTCGCCTCTACGACATCGATCGATCGGCATCCTTGAAATGCGCGAAAAACCTTGCCGGGTTCGGTTTCGACATCGCGATCTGCGCTTCGGCGCAGGAGGCGGTGGAAGGGGCCCACATCATCACGACGGTCACCGCCGACAAACGCTCCGCGACCATCCTGACGGACAACATGGTCGGATCGGGTGTGCACATAAATGCCGTCGGCGGCGATTGCCCCGGCAAGACGGAGCTGCATCGCGACATACTGCTGCGCTCCGACATCTTTGTCGAATACCCGCCGCAATCGCGCATCGAAGGTGAAGTCCAGCAACTCGAGCCGGACCATCCCGTGACTGAGTTGTGGCAAGTGATGACCGGCAAGGCCGCTGGCCGCCGGGATGCCAGCCAGATAACCTTGTTCGATTCCGTCGGCTTTGCGATCGAGGACTTTTCCGCGCTGCGCTACGTCCGCGACCAGCTTCAGCGCACCGGCCTCTACGAGGAGCTCGATCTGCTGGCGGACCCGGACGAACCACGCGACCTCTTCGGCATGCTGCTGCGCGCCGACAAGGCCGCAGAGGTGAGGGCCATATCCGGCTGAGTTTTCGCAGAGAGCTTGCTGCCGGATGCCCACCTCGCAATATCTGCGGCGCCAAACAACCGGTTTCAGGATCGAGCAAGCCCACGACAACAAAATGCCCCGCCCGAGGGGCATGATCTGCAGGGGGCCAAGACCACAGGCTCGCACAGCGTGGCGGCTGGATGTCCCTGGCTAAAGTGACAGCTTTTGACGGAACGCCAATGGCCTCAGCCAGAAACCAGGTTTGTCAGCAGGGTTGCCGCCTCGGTGCCGGCCAAGCCGAGGTCGCGAACGCTGCTCATGTGATTGGTTGCAGGAAGGGTGGTCTGCGAGACCTGTAGTCCCTGCTCCTTCAGATGCCGCGCAAACGCCGCGGCCTGGCTGTGGAATGGCGGCGTCTCATCGGCTCCGACAGCGATCCCGACCGACACTGACGGATCGAAACGGCGGGTGATCGGCGAGAACCTGGCTGCGTCCTCGTCGGTTATCGCGATCTCGGCGGCAAGGAAGGAGGTCTGAAGCGGCTTCAGGTCGTAGAGTCCGCCAAGCAGCAACGCGCCTTTGATTGTCGATGTCCGGCCGCCGTCATTGAAAAGCATCGTCGCAAGCTGGGCGCCGGCTGAATGTCCGCTCACGGTCAGGCGCTCGGTATCGCCGCCGCGATTGCCGATATGGTCGAGCACCCAGCCTTTGGCGCGGCGCACCTGGTCGACGATCGTGGCCATCCTCACTGCCGGCATCAGGGCATAATCGACGATGACCGCGATCGCGCCGGCGCGCGTCACCGTCTCGGCGACATAGGAATAGTCGCGCTTGGAGAACATGCGCCAGTAGCCGCCATGGATGAACATATGGACCGGCAAGCGGTCGCGTTTGCCCTCCGGAAAGAACAGGTCGATGGTCTCGGTGGCATGCGCTCCATAGGCGACATCGGCAACCATCGGTATTGTCGCGCGCACCTCCGCGCTGCGACGAACGATCTCGGCGACGATATCGTCGAACTCGGCGACGTGGTCGCGGATGCGGAAAGGATCATCCTGCATGGGCTGCTCGTTCACATGGTCACGGCGATGTACTTCGCCTCCATGAACTCGGCAATGCCGTGCTTCTGTCCGCCTTCGCGGCCAAGACCGCTCTGCTTGACGCCGCCGAAAGGTGCCGCCGGATCCGACATCAGGCCGCGATTGAGCGCGACCATGCCCGTTTCGATTTTCGACGCCACGTGCATGCCCCTGGCGAGATCCCGCGTATAGATATAGGCGGCAAGACCGTATTCCGTGTCGTTGGCGCGCGCGATGACTTCGTCCTCGTTCTCGAAGCGGCTGATCGGAGCCACCGGACCGAATATCTCCTCTTGGGCCATTTCGGCATTGGCTGGCACGTCCCGAAGGACGGTCGGCGGATAGAAATAGCCCTTGTCGTCGGCGACCACGCCGCCGCACAGGATCCTGGCGCCGCGGGCGACCGCGTCCTTGACCAACCGATCGATCTTGTCGACGGCCTTCCTGGTAATCATCGGACCGCATTCGGTGTCCGGGTCGGTGCCTGAACCGAGCTTGAGCGCGGCCATGCGTTCGCGCAGACCTTCGGCAAATGCGTCATGGATGCCGGCCTGTGCGTAGATGCGGTTGGCTGCCGTGCAGGCCTCGCCGGCGTTTCGCATCTTGGCGACCATGGCGCCGTCGAGCGCCGCGTCCAGATCGGCGTCATCGAAGACGATGAACGGGGCGTTGCCGCCGAGTTCCATCGAGCATGAGATGACGTGCTTGGCCGCTTCGGCCAGCAGAACGCGACCCACACCGGTCGAACCGGTGAAGGATAGCTTGCGGACGCGCGGGTCGGCGAGCATGGCGGCGGTCACCGGTCCGGGGTTCGAGGTGGTGAGCACGTTGACGACGCCGGGAGGCACGCCCGCCTCCTCGTAGAGCGCGGCGAGCGCGTAGGCGGTCAGGGGCGTCTCGCTGGCGGGCTTCAGGATGACGGTGCAGCCGGCGGCCAGCGCCGGCGCGATCTTGCGTGTGGCCATGGCGGCGGGGAAATTCCAGGGCGTTATGAGCACGCAGATGCCGATCGGATGATAATCGACGACGATCCGGTTGGCGCCTGACGGCGCCAGGCCGAACTCGCCGCTGATGCGGACTGCTTCCTCGGCATTCCAGCGGAAGAATTCAGCCGCGTAGGCAACCTCGCCGCGTGCGTCGCGCAGCGCCTTGCCGTTCTCCAGCGAGATCAGCGCCGCCAGCGTATCGGACCGCTCGACCATCAATTCGAAACAACGCCGCAGGATTTCCGAACGCTTGCGCGGCGCGGTTGCGCGCCAGCCGGCGGCCGCCTTCGCGGCTGCCTCGACGGCAGCGGCGGCATCGGCAATCGTTGCGTCCGGGACAGCCGCAATCACGGCTTCCGTGGAGGGATCGATCACCTCAATGAGGCGGCCGTCGGACGCCTGTCGCCAGTGTCCGTCGATGTAGAGGCCGTGCGAGAACGTGGTGTAGTCGAACATGTCCGGATCTTCGTTGAGTTGCCCTTGGGGTACGTTCATCTCATCACCTCTGGTCAGACTGAGCTTGCGGCCATGTCGCCGTCATAGGCGGCCCTCACCAGCCGCCGCATCCCGGCGATGTCGAAAGGACGAGGGTTGTTCTTGATCAGCCGATCGATGCCGAGCGCCTGCTCGGCGGTCCAGTCGATCTTGTCGTGTGGAAGACCCAGATCGGCCAGCGTGCGGGTGATGCCGATCGCCCCGAACAGCCGGGCCACTTCATCGATGGTGGCGCGCGCGGTCGCCTCGGCGCCCTCTGTCTCCGTCACCCCCAGAGCGGCGCCGACCGCCGCGATTTCGTCGGTCGCGGCGGGCAGGTTGTAACTCATCACGTAGGGAAGCATCGTCGCCACGCCCAATCCGTGCGGCGTGTGGGTAAGCGCACCGACGGGATATTGCACGGCGTGGGCAGCCGCCGTTCCGGCCGTGCCGAAAGCGCAGCCGGCCGCCAGCGCCCCCATCATGACATCGGCGCGTGCGTCTTCGTCCGAGCCGTCCCGGTAGGCTTTTTCGAGACTGCGGCCCAGGAGTTGGATGGCCAGCAGCGCGAAATGATCGGTCAGGGCGCTCTTGCCGACAAAGACATGCCGCTGCGGCAATTGCGGATCGGTACCGCGTTTGGCGGACGTGAAGGCTTCGATCGCGTGGGTGAGCGCGTCGGCTCCGGCAATCGCCGTGAGAGAGGGCGGGCATGTCGCGGTGAGTTCCGGATCGCAGAGCGCGACCGCGGCAATGAGATGGGGACTGGAAATGCCGACCTTAAGCGTCCGTTCCGGATCGGAGATCACCGCCACCGGCGTCACTTCCGAGCCGGTGCCGGCGGTGGTCGGCACCGCGATGACCGGGAGCGTAGGGCCGGGTACCTTGAACTCCCCGTAGTAGTCCTGAAGCCGCCCGCCGTGACTGATCAGCAGCGCGGCGCTTTTGGCCATGTCCAGGCAGCTGCCGCCACCGATCCCGATCACCATGTCCGGCTTGAAGTCCTTCGCATGGGCGGCACAGACGGCAACGCTGTCACGGGGGACATCGGGGAGGATGCGATCGTAGACGAGCGTTTCGATCGAGCCTGCTTTCAGTGCCGCGATGATCTGCGCGAACATTGCCGTCCCGGCGAAACGCTCATCCGTGCAGATGAATGCGCGCCGGCCATATTTGGCGGCAACATCAGGCAGCGCGTGGCGCTGGCCTTTGCCGAAAAGAATCTCACGCGGCAACCGGGCTGCTGCAAATAGCGTCATGAACTGTGTCCTTCGAATATGGATTGGCGAGCGGGGAATCGGAGATCGTCGCTTGGCCGCGTGCGTGCTTGGTTCGGGCAAGGCACGGGCCCAGAGCCGTCGTCGAGTTTTCATGCCTCACGAAATATCCTCTATAAAATCGTATAGGATATAGGATTGAATTGCGCGAAGCATCGTGTTAGAGGTCGCTCCTGTCAAGAGGCAAAACATGCAGAATCCAGACCTTACCGCCGACAACGACGCCCGGTTGACGGGCCGCATCCAGCGCGCCAACAGCCTGTCGGGCGATGTCTACGAGGCGATCTTCCAGCAGCTGATGTCGCTGAAGATAGCTCCGGGATCGCGGATCACCGTCGACAACCTGGTCAAGGAGTTCAACGTCTCGCATACGCCCATCCGCGAAGCTCTTGGGCGGCTGGAAGGCGAGGGCCTGGTGGTGAAAACCCATCTGATCGGGTACCGGGCCGCCCCCCAGATCACACGGCGCCGTTTCGACGAGCTCTATGAACTGCGCCTGCTGCTTGAACCCGCAGCCGCCGCAAAGGCAGCCGCTGCGCTGGATGAAACGCGGCTGATGATTTTGCAGGAGGCGGCTGGCGTGATGGCCAGGCGGGTGGGCAAGGACGAACGCCTGCGTTATTCGAACTTCGCCCGCCAGGATGCCATCTTCCACGACAAGGTCATGGAGTTCGCGCAGAACGAGCTCATCCGCGAGACGCTGAACCACCAGCACACCCACTTCCACATCTTCCGGCTGATGTATCACTCGCGGGTCACCGAGGAGGCGCTTGACGAGCACGAAGCCATCCTCGCCGCTTTCGCCGCCAGCGATCCGGTTGCCGCCGAAAAGGCGATGCGCGTGCACATAGAGAATTCGCGGGACAGGCTCCTGCCTGCATTCGAGTAGGCCGCGATGTCCGTTGCCAATCGCATCGACGGAAGCGTCACCACCTTGCCGCCGGAGCCCGCACCGCCTGTGTCCCCGGTGCTGCGCGCGGAAGGCCTTTGCAAACAATACGGCCCGGTGACGGTGTTGTCGGATATCACGCTGGATATTTTCCCAGGCCAAATCCATGCCGTCATCGGCGAGAATGGCGCCGGCAAGTCGACGTTCATGCGCTTGCTTTCCGGTTACATCGAACCGACAGCCGGCGGCCTGTCCATGGCCGGTGACCGCGTGAGTTTCAGGACACCGCACCAGGCGCAGGCGGCCGGCATCGCGCTGGTGCATCAGGAAATCCTCCTGGCCGAAGCGCTTACGGTGACCGACAATCTCTTTCTCGGCCGCGAGCTCTCCAGGCGCGGGATCGTCGATGATGGCGCCATGCGCCGCATCGCGGCCGCGAAACTGGCCGAGATCGGGTGCGAGGTGTCGCCGACCGCGCTCGTCCGCGACATCTCGCTGGCGGATCGCCAGCTCGTGCAGATCGCCCGCGCGTTGCTCGACGACCACCGGGTCGTCATCTTCGACGAGCCGACGGCGGTACTGACCGGCGAGGAGGTCGAGCGTTTGCTCGCCATCATATTCGGGCTCAGGGCGCGCGGTATCGCCGTTCTCTACATCAGCCATCGACTCGACGAGGTGCAGCGGCTGGCGGACAAGGTCACGGTCCTGCGCGACGGCAAGATGATTGGCACCTATCCCGGCCATGCATTGAGCCAGGCCGACATGGCGCGACTTATGGTCGGGCGCGAACTCGCCGCGCTCTACCCTCACAAGCGCGAGGTCCGGACGAGCCGGCCCATGCTGACCGTCCGAAACGCGACTGTTCCAGGTTATGCACGGGACGTGTCCTTTACTGTTCACAAAGGCGAGATTCTCGGCTTCGCCGGCATGATCGGGGCGGGGCGAACCGAGTTGTTCGAAGGCATTGTGGGGCTCAGGCCGGCGACGGCGACGATCGAGCTCAACGGGTCGCCGATACAGATACGCTCGCAGCGCGAGGCCATAGAGGCGGGCATCGGCTATCTGACGGAAGATCGCAAGGGCAAGGGCCTGCTTTTGCAGGAGCGGCTGGCGCCGAACCTGACCCTCTCGTCGCTTGGCCTTCTGCATCCGGGACTGCTGGTTCTGCGCGGTCGCGAATCCGAGGCGCTCGCCCGGGCCGTCTCCAGCTACGACATCCGGGTGAAGAGCCCGAACGCCAGGGCGGGACAGCTTTCGGGCGGAAACCAGCAGAAACTTCTGCTGGCCAAGGTGCTTCTGACCAATCCTTCGGTCGTGATCATCGATGAGCCGACGCGCGGGATCGACATCGCCAACAAGGCGCAGATCTACGCCTTCATCCAGGAACTCGTGGGCCAAGGCAAAGCCTGCATCGTCATCTCCTCGGAGATGCAGGAACTTGTCGGCATCTGCGACCGCATCCTGGTCATGCGCGAAGGCAGGATCAGCGGCGAGGTCTCGGGCGATACGATGATCGAAAGCAACATCGCGCTGCTGGCGACCAGCGACAAAGGCCATGGCGCGGCCCAAGGAGGAAGACAGTGACGGCGCTTACCCATTCCATGTCTGCCCGAAGTGGCAGACAGCACCATTTCTCGTGGACGGATGCCGGCCCTTTCCTTGCACTGTTCGCACTGCTGGTGGCGGGATTCCTCATCAATCCGGATTTTCTTTCCGCGACAAACCTGGGCAACGTGATCACGCGCAGCGCTTATGTCGCCATCATAGCCGTCGGCGCCACATTCGTGATCTCATCGGGCGGGCTCGACCTTTCGGTCGGGTCGATGGTCGCCTTCATCGCCGGCGTCACGATCATGTTCATGAACATGATGGCCCCTAGCCTCGGCCTTTGGGCCATTCCTGCAGGCATGGTGATAGCGGTCGTCGCGGGGCTTCTATGCGGCCTCGCGAACGGTCTCATCGTCACGGTCGGAAGGATCGAGCCGTTCATCGCCACGCTCGGCACGATGGGTATCTTCCGCGCACTGATCACCTACATGACCGATGGCGGCACGATCCCGATCGACCGCTCGCTGCGGGACGCGTACCGGCCGGTCTATTTCGGCACCGTCGCGGGCATTCCGGTGCCGATCCTGCTGTCGGCGCTCGTTGCGGTGGTCGGCGCATTTGTCCTTTACAAGACCAAATATGGCCGCAAATGCGCGGCGGTGGGCGCCAACGAGGACGTCGCCCGCTATTCGGGCATCTCCGTCGTCAAGACGCGCACCATTGCCTATGTGATCCAGGGTGCATGCGTGGCGGTCGCCGCCATCTGCTACGTGCCTCGTCTCGGAGCCGCCACCCCGACCACCGGACAGCTGTGGGAGCTGCAGGTGATAACGGCCGTCGTCATTGGCGGAACGGCGCTGCGCGGCGGCAAGGGCCGCATCTGGGGCACCATCGCCGGTGCGGTGATCCTGGAGCTGATCGCCAACCTGATGGTGCTGTCGGATTTCGTTTCCGAATACCTCGTCGCCGCGGTGCAGGGCGTCATCATCATCATCGCCATGCTCGTGCAAAGGTTTTCGAAATAGCCCGTCGTCGGACCGGACGGGCGCCTGTTGTGTGGTCCATATCTCTGGGAGGTATTTATGTTTAGCAGAAAATGGGTTGCCGTCGCGGCAGCCGGCGCACTGATGGTGGCCGGCCAGGCGCTTGCAGCCGACAAGAAGGTGGTCGCGGTGTCGATCCCGGCGGCGGATCATGGCTGGACAGCCGGCATCGTCTATCACGCGCAGGCCGCCGCAAAGGAAATCAACGCGGCCTTCCCGGATGTGGAAGTGGTCGTGAAGACGTCGCCCTCGGCGGCCGACCAGGTAAGCGCGCTTGAGGATCTGTCGGCCAGCCGCAAGCTGGATGCACTGGTGATCCTGCCCTACACCTCGGAGGAATTGACCCAGCCGGTGAAGGCCATCAAGGACATGGGCACGTTCATCACCGTCGTCGACAGGGGATTGACCGATCCTTCCGTCCAGGACCTGTATCTTGCCGGCGACAACATCGCGGTTGGCACCAATACGGCAAAATTCATGATCGACAAACTGGGCGGCAAAGGTGACGTCGTCGTGCTGCGCGGCATTCCCACTGTCATCGACGACGAGCGCATCAAGGGCTTCGAGGACACCATCAAGGGCACCGGCCTGAAGGTGCTCGACATGCAGTATGCCCACTGGAACAGCGACGAGGCCTTCAAGCTCATGCAGGATTACCTGGCCAAGCACCCGCACATCGATGCGGTCTGGGCCAATGACGACGACATGCTTCTCGGTGTGCTCGAGGCCGTCAAGCAGTCCGGCCGAACCGACATCAAGCTGGCGCTCGGCGGCAACGGCATGAAGGACATCGTGAAGAAGGTGATAGACGGGGATGCGATGACACCGGTCGAAACGCCGTATCCGCCGGCGATGATCAAGACCGCGATCTACATGACCGTGGCCAACTTGATCGGCCAGGCTCCGGTTCGCGGTGCCGTCAAACTTGATGCGCCGCTCATAACCCAGGCCAACGCCAAGGAATATTACTTCCCCGACTCCCCGTTCTGAGGCCGCAATCCGAATGAGGCAAGGCGCGTGACGCGCCTTGCCTGCCAACAACAGAGAGGAAGAGCTATGCCAGGCAAGAAGATACTGATGCTGACCGGTGAGTTCACCGAGGAATACGAGATTTTCGTTTACCAGCAAGCCATGGAAGCCGTCGGTCACACGGTCCATGTCGTCTGCCCCGACAAGAACGCAGGCGACCTGATCAAGACCTCGCTGCACGATTTCGAAGGCGACCAGACCTACACCGAAAAGCTCGGGCACTACGCGCTGATCAACAAGACGTTCTCGGATGCGGAAAAGCAGCTCGACCAGTACCACGCGGTCTACTGCGCGGGCGGACGCGGACCGGAATACATCCGCACCGACAAGCGTGTGCAGACGATCGTTCGACACTTTCACGAGACCAAGAAGCCGATCTTCACGATCTGCCATGGCGTGCAGATCCTGATCGCGGTCGACGGTGTCGTGCGCGGCAAGAAGGTCGGTGCGCTGGGCGCTTGCGAGCCGGAAGTCACTCTCGCGGGCGGAACCTATATCGACCTCTCGCCGACGGAAGCCTATGTCGATGGTACGATGGTGTCGGCCAAGGGATGGACGGCGCTGGCCGCCTTCATCCGTGAGTGCCTGAAGGTGCTCGGCACGGAAATCCGCCACAACTGAGCCACGAACCAGGGTGGAGGCCGGCGCGCTGGCGTGTCGGTCTCCACCAGTCATGCCGCGTGCTTCGCCGATGCGGGCGATGATATCGACCGCGTCGCCGGGCACACCAGATGCGCGGACAGGCCAAAACACGCTATAGCGCTTTGAGCGCCCGCTCATGTATGCTTGTGATCAGACTTTCTGATATATAGCCGCACATGAGCAGTTTGCATGAGACGCAGTTTCCTGAACGTGACGCCGGATAACGGTGTCCCGGTCCTCAAAGGACTGGCATCCCCGGTCCGCATGCGCATTCTCCAGCTTCTCCACAAATCGGGAAAGTTGAATGTGAACGAGATCAGCAAGGAGCTCGGACTCCCTCAATCCACCGTCGCCACGAATATTCAGATGCTGGAAGAGGCCGGCCTGGTCGATACCTACCCGATCAAGGCCAAGAAAGGTCACCAGAAGATCTGCGCACCCAAATACGACGAGATCATCCTCCGCTTCGATTCAGGAGAAGAGCGCCGCAAGGACAATCAGATCGAGGTTGCGATGCCCCTCGGACTGTTCACGGGCTGCGAGGTCAACGCTCCGTGTGGTCTTTGTTCGACCGAAGGAGTGATCGGTCTGCTCGATGTACCGGACTTCTTCCTCGATCCAGGACGCGTCCAGGCTGCCCTTGTCTGGTTTGGGCGTGGTTTTGTCGAATACAAGTTTCCCAACAACGCCAAACTGGTGAACTCACGTGTCGAGGCCTTGGAATTCTCGATGGAGCTCTCATCCGAGGTGCCGGGGACCAATCTCGATTGGCCCTCCGACATCACGCTCTGGGTGAACGACCACCGCATCGGCACATGGACTTCGCCCGGCGATTTCGGTGACAAGCGCGGCGTCTATACGCCGAACTGGTGGAAGCTCGAAGGCTCGCAATACGGCAAGCTCAAGACCTGGCGTATCAACAAATCCGGCTCCTTCATTGACGGCATCTCGATCTCCGGCGTGACCGTAGCCGATATCGGCCTTGCGGAGCATCACTCAATAAGGATGAGGATCGGCATCGACGACAATGCCCGACATCCCGGCGGCGTGAACATCTTTGGCCGTGGCTTCGGCAATTACGACCAGGACATCGTCATGCGCCTTCACCTTGCCCGGTAAGGCTCGTCTTCCCGACCTATTCCGTCATTTCGATGTGTCGAACCGCACGACGGTCCAGGACGCCGGCTCAAGCTTGATGCTAATTCGATCTTTCGTCGCTTCGATGGAACTGAATTCAGTCGGTTTGACCTCGTCCGGCGCCTCCTTCGTGTTGAGGGCGAGGAGATCGTTGTGTCGCAGTTCATGGGCCAGGCGCTTCGTCAACGTGCCGAAGCCGGTAGCTTCGATGCTCACGTCGATGCCATCGGAAAGGTTGCGGTTGAGCATGAACAGCGTCACCGTGCGGTCAGCCTCGGAGTGAACCACGGAAAGCTTGAGAAACGGCACGGCTTCGATCTTGTCGTAAAGCTCTTCGGTCCGCGTCGGGTCGTAGTAGCGAGCGGAATAGGTCGGCACATCCACGTATGTGCGCAGCACGCGTCCGCGGCCCAGATTGCTGAAGTCGGCAAAGGGCCAGAAGATCGTTTGGCGCCAAGCTGGTCCGCCGGTTTCGGTCATGATAGGGGCGATAGCGTTGACGAGTTGGGCCAGACATCCGGCCTTGACCCTGTCGGCATGATTGAGCAGTGAGATGCAGGCGCCTCCGAAGGCCAGTGCGTCCTGCATGTTGTATTTCTCCTCGAGGATGGCCGGCGCGACCGGCCATCCGGTCTGAATGCGGTTGTCGTCGCCACGCCGCGTCCGATACCAGACGTTCCATTCGTCGAAGCTCAGCATGATGCGCTTCGATGACCTGCGCCGTGCCGCCACGGAATCGGCGATAGCGACGACCTCCTCGATGAAACTGTCCATCAGGTCGGGGCTGGCGAGGAAGGAGGGCGTGTCGTCGGCATAGTTGTTGAGATAGGTGTGGAGCGAGATGTACTCGACATGATCGAGCGTGTGTTCCAGCACGACCCTTTCCCATTCCCCGTAGGTCGACATCTTACGTCCCGACGAACCGCAGGCGGCAAGTTCGATCGACGGGTCCGTCAGCTTCATCATCTTCGCCGCTTCGGCTGCAATCCGCCCATATTCCTGGGCGGTCTTGGCGCCCATTTGCCAGGTACCGTCCATTTCGTTGCCGAGGCACCAGAATTTAACGTCATGCGGCTTGTCCCAGCCGTGCGACCGGCGAAGGTCGGAAAGCGTGGTGCCGGAGGGGTGATTGCAGTATTCGAGATAGTGCCTTGCCTCGTCCGGCCCGCGCGTGCCGAGATTCACGGCCAGCATCGGTTCGATGTCGGCAAGCCGGCACCAGTCGATGAATTCATTGGTCCCGAACTGGTTGGTCTCGATCGATTTCCAGGCGAGATCCATTCTGCGAGGGCGCTTTTCGACAGGGCCGACGCCATCTTCCCAATCGTATCCCGAGACAAAATTGCCGCCGGGATAGCGCATGATTGTGGGTGCCAGTTCCTTCACCAGCTCGAGGACGTCGCGGTGGAAGCCGTTCTTGTCCGCCGTGGGATGGCCGGGCTCGAAGATACCGCCATAGACGCATCGCCCGAGATGCTCGACAAAAGCGCCGAACAGACGTTTGTCCGTCTCGCCGATGATGAAGTCTCTGTCGAAACGCACTTGTGCCTTTTGCATGGTCCTACCGCTCTGTTTCCTGGTGGATGAATGCGTACGAAATTCACTCGATCCGGACAGCGCCTGCCTCCGGTTTGGGATTGCCGGCATCGGCGCGCACCTGCTGCGCGGCCACGCCGGAACCGGTAAGCACGCCCGTTCCCGAGGGATCCGGCGACAGAAGGGAATCCTTGAGAAGCTGCGAATATGGGTGCTGCGGATGGTCGAGGATCTCCTTTGCAGGGCCGCTCTCGACAATCTCTCCCTTGCGCATGATGATGATCCGGTCGCTGATTTGATAGGCGGTGGCCAGATCGTGCGTGATGTAGATGATCGACACGCCGAGATCGTCGCGCAGTGTCCTGAACAGGTTGACGATCGACATGCGCAGCGACGCATCGACCATCGACACGGGTTCGTCTGCGACGATCAGCGAGGGCTCGGAAACGAGTGCGCGGGCGATCGCGACGCGCTGAAGTTGTCCCCCGGACAATTCGTGCGGGAAGCGCCCGCGGATTTCCGTCAGGGAGAGGCCGACTTTTTCTAGGGCGGTGTTGGCAGACTCCTCACGCCGGGCACGTGACCTGGCCCCCATGAAGTTCTTTGCCGATATCAGCAGATATCGATCCACGCGCTTCAACGGACTGAACGCTTCGAACGGATTCTGGAAGATGGGCTGGACCTGCTTCATGAAGGCAAGTCGCGCCGAACGTCTTCGTAGCGCCGTTAGATCCCTGTCCTTGAATCGTATGCTGCCGGCCGTCGGCGTAATCATGTTCAGGATCATGCGGGCGAGGGTCGTCTTGCCGCTTCCCGACTCGCCGATGATGGCGAACACCTCTGGTCGCCCGGCTGGCAGCGTGAAACTCACGTCGCTTACGGCGTCGAAGCTCTGCCGTCCAAGGATGCCGCCACGAGCATAAGACTTGGTGAGATGGCTGACCTCGAGAAGGCTGGTCCCGGTCATGCGCCTTCCTCTGCGGTCTCTTCGGCAGTCTCCGTGTCGGCCGTATCCGGGCGAACCTCGGTGCTGGCCGCAAAGCAGGCAACGCGATGGTCCGGCGCGAGCCTGGTAAGGGCGGGAACCTCGCGCCGGCATATGTCCATCGCCAAGGGGCAACGGGGATGAAACCTGCATCCGGCCGGCGGCTCGGCCAGGTTGGGAGGCGCTCCTGGCAGCGCCGGCCGCGCGGTGGCGTCGCCGATCCTGGGGAGGCTTGCCACCAGATGTGCGGTATAGGGGTGCAGCGGATTGGCAAAGACGGCCGCCGTCGGGCCCTCCTCGACGAGGCGCCCGGCATACATGATGCCAAGGCGATCGGCGATGTTGGCATGCACGGTCAAATCGTGCGTCACGAAGATCATCGAAGATCCGAACTGACGCTGCGTTTCCCGGATCATGGTCAGGACGTCCTTCTGGACGACGACATCGAGTGCGGTGGTGGGCTCGTCGGCGATGATGAAATCGGGCCGACAGACCGTCGCCAGTGCAATGCAGACGCGCTGGCGCATGCCGCCCGAAAGTTCATGCGGATAGGCCTGGAGGATATCGGGGGATAGGCGGAGGCGTGCAAGATGGGTTTTCACCGCCTCCAGGAATGCATCTTTTTGGAGGCCCATATGCCGGAAGGCAAAGTCCTCGAAGGTCCGCCGGACCCGGCGAACAGGATTGAGGACGCTCATCGAGCCCTGCATGATGTATGACAGATGCCGCCAGCGAATGGCGTCGCGTTGCTCGGGCGCCAGCGCATAGATGTCGCGGTCGAGAAAGCTGTAGCGGATGGAGCCGCCGATCACGTTGAGAGGCGGCTGGATCGCGGCGGCGATGGTCTTGATGAACGTCGTCTTGCCGCAACTGGACTCGCCCGCCAGTCCATAGATCTCGTTGCGGCGGACATGCATGGTGATCGAATCGACGGCGCGGACTTCGCGGTCGATACCGAAATAGCTCATTTGGTAATAGGCCCGCAGGTTCTTGGTCCGCAGCACCGCGTCCTTGGCGTCGCCATCCGCGAGACCCCGGTCCGACATCAGCCGTTCCCCATCCGGCTCAGCCGGCTGCGTGGGTCGATATACTCGTTCATCGAGATCGACAGCAGAAAGAGGCCGATGAATGTCAGGGTGATGAAGAAGGTCGGGAACAGGTACCACCACCATGTGCCCGAAACCATGGCGCTATGCTGGTTGGCCCAGAAGATCATGCTGCCGATGGTAGGGGTGTCCACGTCGGTGAAGCCGAGCACGGCCAGCGTGACCTCGAGGCCGATGGACCAGTTCATGTTGTTCATGAAAGTCGAGAACACGATCGGCAGCACATAGGGCAGATGTTCTTCGGCGACGATGCGCGGCGTCGACATGCCCGAGAAGACGGCGGCATTGGTGAACTCGCGGGTTTTCAGGCTGATCATCACGGAGCGTATCAGCCGGGCGTCATAGGCCCAGCCGAGGCAAGACATCACCAGCGCCAGCATGATCCATGTCATTTCGTCACGCAGGACGAAGTAGAGTAGGACAAGAAGCGGAAAGAGCGGGATGACGATAAAGGTATCGTTGATCGACATGAGCACGCGATCGACCATGCCGCCGAGATAGCCCGAAAGGAGGCCGACGATGAGAGAAAGCACGCGGCTGATGAAAGCCACCACAAAGCCAAAGGCCAGCGTGTTGCGGAGGGCGAAAGTGAGCTGCCAGAACACATCCTGGCCGCGCGAATTTGTGCCGAACCAATAGGGTTCCGATGGTGGCACATCCATTGGGACGAGGTAGGAATCGATTGGTGAGTAGGGCGAGAAAAAAGACGCGAGAGACATCGCCACCACCGCCAGCATGATGATGGCGCCGATCGCGAACTCGCCATTGTAGCGGAACAGATCCCTTACGGTCTGGATCATGCCTTCACCTGCACGCGCGGATCGATCAGCGGGTAAATGATGTCGATCAGGAAAACGGCGGCCGACACCGAGATAATCGAGATCGAGGCGATGCCGAGGACAAGTGAGTAGTCGGCCGCGTGAACGGCATCGACCAGCAGCCGCCCGATACCGGGGTAGCCGAACACCTGCTCGGTGATGATGGCGCCGTTGAAGATCGATCCGATGGAGATCGCCAAACCAGTGATCTGGGGCATGAAGGCGTTGCGCATCACGTAGGAAGCGAGGATGCGGCCTCGCGGCACGCCCGCCAGTTCCGCATAGACGACGTAGTCGTCCGTGACGATGTTGGAAACGAGTGCGCGCATGCCCATGAACCAGCCGCCGATGCCGACGAGGATCAGTGAGAGTGCTGGGAGAATTGAGTGCATGAAGACGCTGCCGATGAAGCGGGGCGTGAAGCCGGGCGTGAGATTCATCTCATATCCGCCGCCACTGGGCAGGATCGGCAAGAGGAAGGTGAAGACAATGAGCAGGACGAAGGCAACGATGTAATAGGGTACCGGATGCATTCCCATCGCGATCACCCCGATCGCCTTGAGCAGCCGGTTCTTCCGGTAATAGCCGGCGAGACCGCCCAGCAGGTTGCCCAGGAACCAGCTCAACAGAGTCGAGATCGCGAGCAGGCCGATCGTCCACGGCAGCGCGCGCCCGATCAGCACGCCGACAGGAGTGGGAAAGGCCGAAAGGGACGGGCCGAAATCCAGTACCGCAACCCGTTTCAGGAAGTTGAGATATTGCAGCCCGAGATCGTCGCCCACGCCGTACATCTCGCGCAGGGAGGTGCGCAGGAGTTCGATCGATTCAGGACTGGAGAAGCCGAACGAACTAACCTGCGCCACAGCATGCTCGACCGGGTCGACTGGGGTCAGGTGCGTGATGAAGAAAGTGATCGTGATGCCGATGTAGACAACCAGGATGAATTGCCCGAGACGCTTGAGAACATGGATGGCGTAGGCTTGCATCGGTCGCTCTGGTCGGTTTGGCGGCTTGCCCTGCGGTGGGGGGCGCACCATGCGTGCGCCTCCGTCCGCCCTGAGGATGATGGGTCTGCTGCTAGCCTGCCTTCGTGGATTTGAGCTTCACCATCATGTACCTGGTATTGGCCCAGTTCGGCACCGGGTCGGTGTAGGGCGCGTTTTCTGCGTTGGGGAAACCGGTCCAGTAGGTCGTGTCCATCACGGTGAACACATTGTAGGACATCAGAGGTATCGTGGGCATCTCTTCGGTCGCGAGCTTCAGATATTCAAGGCCGAGCTCCACGCCCCGGGGGGCATCGAAGTCGATCGTCCTGATCTCCTCGATGATCTTGTCGAGACGCGGCTCCTTCCACCGTTGCCAGTTGCGCGGCGGCTGCACCTTGCCGGGCTCTGCCACGAACTGCGAGTGCCAGCTGTCGAGGAAGAAGGAGAGATCGGGGTGGCCGCCCCAGGTCTCCACGCTCCACCCGATGAAGGTTTCGAAGTCGCCGACGCCGCGCCGGTCGATCAAAGTGCCTTGCGCGACGTCGATCTGGGCGTCGATGCCGAACTGCCGCCACAACTGCACGATTAGCGAGCCCGCCCGCGTCATGACCGGGCGAAGGTCGCCCTCGACCATGACTTTGACCGAGAAGCGCTTGCCGTCGGGTTGGTACCATTCGTCGCCTTTTTTGGTGAAGCCTGCCTTCTCCAGCAGCTCGGCGGCAGCCTGCTGGTCGCGCTTCCACCAGCCGCGCCCGATGGCGGTCGCGATGTCTTCAGGTTTCGATGGCACCTTGTCTCCCATCGAGGGCCGCAGCATCTCCGCGATCTGCTGGCCCATTGTCGGGTCGTAAGGCTTGATCTTTCGCTTGCCGGTATCGACCTCGAAGCTGGTCAGCCATTCTTCCATGGGCTCGAAATAGCATTTTGGATAAAGTCCCGTCGGTGGAACACCGATCGCCGAGATCGTTGCCGCGCCACGATACGAGGCCATGTCGAGGGCCTTGATGTCGATCAGCAAGGCCAACGCCCAGCGCACGTCCTTGTTCTGGAACTTCTCGATCTGGTGATTGAAAATGACGGCCGGCAATGTCGGGTCCGGATGAGCGTAAGGGAAGCCCTTGAACCAGCTGGTCGAGGACGGGGATTCCTTGGCCAGCGTGAACATGCCTTCCGGCGAAGTGTCGTGGATGACATCCAGCTGGTGGTTGCGCTGCTCGATCACCCGCTTTTCCGGTGGCCCCGGATCGATATAGGCCAGATATGTCGGGCCGGGTTCGCCGAAACGGGCGACGCTGGTGCGTTTCCAGTCATCGCGCTTTTGCCAGATGAACCATTTGCCCCCCTGGTCGTAGTTCCTCAGCTTGTAGGCGCCGAGCGACACTGGTGGGTTGAAGTCGAATTTGAGCACGTCGCCGGCCTTTTCGAAGACGTGCTTCGGCATCATCCACATCGCGTTCCAGCGGACCGTAAACAGCGCATGGAAGCGTGAGTTCGGCTTTTTCAGTTTGAAGAGAATCTCGGTCGGACTTTTCTTCTCGACTGAGGCGACATTGATCTGGATGGGCGCGCTCCACCGTAGACCGCTGGTCTTCATGTGGGTTTCCACCGTGTAGATCACGTCGTCGGCTGTGAATTCGACGCCGTCGCTCCAGAAGATGCCGGACCGCAGCTTCACGGTCATTTCAGTGAAATCGGAATTGTACCGGGGCTTGTCCGAAGCAAGGGAGTTGTCCCAGACGCCGTCGATCCCATGGTCGGCATCGATATACCAGAACGTGTCCATCGCCTGCTGATGCAGGCCCGTCGACTGACCGCCGGCGTTGATGGCCCAGATGTTGAACCATCCCGCGTTCTTGATCGTGCCTTCCGGGTTTTCGAGTATCAGAAGCTGGTCGCGTGGAATGTCCGAAGTCGGTATTTGCGCCTGCGCGTAGGCTTTCCTGCTGGCGAGGGCCGTCCCTGCGAGCAGAATGAAAGTTCTCCTCGATAACATGCCGTATCCTCCCGTTGCGGCTGCTCTCAAGGGCATGCCGCTAGGTCAGGCATCTTCGATTAGACCATAGGTCATGTCAACGCATTATCTGGACTGTATCAGAAAGCCTGATATGGATTAAGGAGCGAGGGCTGCGGATAGGACGGAAATCATCATGTCTGTCGTGCCGGCGGCGAATAATTGACGGTTGAGCCGCATCACCCGCGGCAGGGTGACCGGCTTTCGCCATGCCAGGAGGCACTGTCGAATTCACGCGACGGACAGTGTGGGCTCAGCGGCCGACAGGATCGCCGAACAGGTCCAGCTTTTTCCTTACGCAATCGCGAGCGGAAAACGTTACGCACCTTTCCTGGAATTGCTTTAACGCGCGGCGGCAATCCAGTCGGCAAGGCTGCGGGCGAAGCTTCGCGGCACGATCAGGTCGCAGCTGCCCTCGCCGGTTCGCAGATAGAGCGCCGGCACATGATGGATGGACGTCTGTACGGCACGGCCGGGGGCCGAAGCGGCGGACGACCAGTCGACCGGCATGCAGGCAGAGAGAATGTCTCGAAGACGGGCACCCTCCATCCTGAACCGCACCCGGCCTTCGCCGAGCGGAACCGAGCAGCCCAATTCCGGATCGATTGCAATGGCGGGCGGTTCCGCACCGCTCTCGACGATCAGCCAAAGACGGCGGGGGGCGATCCTGACGATGAGAGCGCCGGCATGCCGAACCGTCTCGCCGACGCTGGCAGGAAGCGTCGCGCCCAAGGCCTGCGAGACGCTCGCTTCGAATCTCGCCAGCGTTCCTTCCCAGCTCTCGATTTGAATGATCGGACAATCCGACGAATACAGATTGAAGCCCTTCGAAAGCACAGGTTCAACCATGCATGCGCTCTCCCTTGGGATCGAGGAAGACGGAGGGCACGATGCGGGCGCGAACGGTCTCTGTCCGCATCGGATAGGCCGCGATGACTTCGTCCCCTTCGGCCGCGGCATTGCCCGCGAACAGCGCCAGTCCGACATAGTGGCCGAGTTCCGGGCTGAAGGTGACCGAGGTGATCCGGCCGCGCCCGTGGCCGACGACCGCATCGCCAGGCAGGAACAATATCGCGCCTCCGCGCAGGCGCCTGCCGTCCTCGATGCATTCCAGCCCGACGAGGCGCTGGCGGTCGGGCGCCTGAAACGCCGGGCGGCGACGCAGGACGTCACCGACGAATCCGCCGTGTTTGCCGACCATGCGCCCGAGGCCGAGATCGTCGAGCGTGGTGCGGCCATCGATCTCGGGTCCGGCGACATGGCCCTTTTCGACACGCAGCGCACCAAGCGCCTCGACGCCATAGGGCTTGAGGCCGAACGGCGCGCCTGCTTCGATGAGACGGCTCCAGGCCTGCCCGCCGGCGCTTGCACCGACATAGATTTCGTAGGCGCGCTCGCCGGAATAGCTGAGGCGGATGATGCGCAGGGCCCGTCCCTCGAACCCGGCTTCGATGACGCCCATATGCGGCAGCGTCTCGTTGGAGACATCGAGCGCGGGAAAGGCGGCGGCGAGGACATCGCGGCTTCCTGGCCCGGCGACCGACATCGCCGCCCACTCGTCGCTTACCGATGAGACCGCGACACGCAAATCCGGCCAGGCGGTGTCGAGCAGGAATTCCAGCCGCGACAGGACGTCGGCGGCCCTGGCGGTCGAGGTGGTCATGAAGAAGCGATTTTGCGACAAGCGCGTGGTGGTGCCGTCGTCGAAGACGACGCCGTCGTCGCGCAGCATGACGCCGTAGCGCGCGCGGCCAACGGGAAGCTTGGCGAAACCGTTGGCGTAGACGCGGTCGAGGAAGATGGCCGCGTCCGGTCCCTGCACGTCGATCTTGCCGAGGGTGGAAATGTCCATCAGCCCGGCGCCACCGCGCACCGTCCGCATCTCCGCGACATAGGCTTCATTCACATCGCATCCGGCGCCGCGGTAGAAATAGGGCCGCATCCAGAGGCCGACCTCGAGCATCTCGGCATCGTTTGCCAGGTGCCAGTCGTGCATCGGCGTGCGGCGGACCGGCTTGAAATGATCACCGACGGCACGGCCGGCCAGCGCGCCGATCGCGACCGCCGCATAGGGCGGGCGAAAGGTCGTGGTTCCGGTTTGCTGGATCGTCGCCCGGCGCAACGCCGCCATGGCCGAAAGCGCGGCGAAATTGCTGGTCTTGCCCTGGTCGGTCCCCATGCCGAGCGTGGTGTAGCGCTTCAGGTGTTCGACCGATTCATAGCCCTCGCGATGGGCGAGCTCGATGTCCTTCGTGGTCACATCCATCTGGAGATCGACGAAGGCCTTGCCGCGCCCCGCGGAAGAGATCGCGCGAAAGGGAGCGGCCGGGGCCTCTTCGAGATCGAGTTCATGCGGCGCCGGCGACGCCGCTGACTTTCCGCAGAAGCATGCCGCTTCGACGCCGGCGCGGTGGCCGTCCTCGATCGCGCCGGCGGTCGAGAAGCGCCCCATCATCGCGCCGGCGCCGAACTGGCCTGCCGGAAAGCCGCCCGGAACGAAGCCGTCGATGTCGTGGCGATAGACGGGCCTGACGCCAAGATGCGAGGTGAGATGCACGGTCGGCGACCAGCCGCCGGAGACGCAGACGAAATCGCAGGCGATTTCCGATTTGCCGTTCGGCCCGGCAAGCTGTGCTGCCTTCACCGCATGGCTGCCGCGCAGGTCGGCGATCCGGGTTCCGGAGCGGATCTCTACGTTCAGGCGTCCGGCTTCCGCCGCCAGACCGGCGGGCGGAGCGCCGCGCTGGTCCGCGATCGTCACTTGCGCGCCGGCGGCGGCGAGGTCGAAAGCAGCGCGATAGGCGCCGTCATTCATCGTTGCAACGAGGATGTTTTTCCCCGGCAGCACGGCAAAGCGGTTGAGATAGGTCCGGGTGGCGGACGCCAGCATGACGCCCGGCCGATCGTTGTTGGAGAACACCAGCGGCCGCTCGATGGCTCCGGCTGCAAAGACGATCGAGCGGGCGCGCAGCATGGTGAAGACCTGCCGAGCAGCGTCTTGCGCGACTTGGCCGTCATGCCTCTCGATCAGCCCCAGCGTGTTGCCGTCATAGGTGCCGAACGCCGTCGTCTTGCGCATCACGGTGACGTTGGGCTGGCCTGCAAGTTCCGCCTCGATCTTTGTCAGCCAAGCTGCCGCCTCACCATCGGGGCGCTCGGCAAGAAGCTGGCCACCGAGCAGAAAATCCCGCTCGACGAGGACGACCCTGGCGCCGCTGGCTGCCGCGGCGCGCGCCGCCGACAGGCCGGCAGGGCCGCCGCCGACGACTGCAATATCGGCAAATGCATGCCGGGTCTCGTAACGGTCGGGATCGGGTTCGGTGCCGGCCCGGCCCAATCCCGCGGCTTTGCGGATGAAATGCTCGTAAAACATCCAGGCGCGGCGGGTCGGACCCATGAAGGTCTTGTAGTAGAAGCCAGCGGAAAGGAGCGGCGCAAACAGGCCGTTGACGCTCTGCATGTCGAAGGCAAGGGACGGCCAGCGGTTCTGGCTTTCGGCAGCCATACCTTCAGCCAGTTCCAGTGTCGTGGCGGGCAAGTTCGGTTCGCGCCGTCCGCCGCTTCCGAGCGTGACTAGCGCGTTGGGTTCTTCCGGGCCGGCCGAGAAGATGCCGCGCGGGCGATGGTATTTGAAGCTGCGGCCTGTCAGCATGACCCGATTGGCAAGCAGCGCGGAAGCAAGCGTATCACCTCGATAGCCGCCCAGCTCGCGGCCGTCGAATGTGAAGCGGAGCGGCTGCGTGAGGTCGATGCGGCCGCCGGCGGCCAGACGATTTCCAATCATTTTCATGCTGGCATTTTCCTGGCGAAGCCGACCGATGCGATAGCGTGGTTTCTCGTGTCGCGCTCGATGACCAGCCATTGCCGGCAGCCGGTCACATGCTGCCAGAATTCCCGGTGCAGCCCCGCCGGGTTCTTGCGCACATAGACATAGCGGTACCATGCCTCCGGGTCGGGATCGTCATGCGCCGGACGCACCGCGGAAGCGTCGCCGCCATAGCGGAACTCGTCATGGTCGCGCGGGCCGCAGCATGGGCAGTCGATATGAAGCATTTCTCTCGCTCTCTATTGCAGCCAGGCCGAGGGGCCGGCGCCGGCCTCGTCGAGCGTGTGGCCGGTCCGGAAACGGTCGAGCCCGTAGGCGGCGGTCAGCGGATGCGGCTTGCCGGTGGCCAGCATATGGGCAAAGCACCAGCCGGAGGCCGGCGTCGCCTTGAAGCCGCCATAGCACCAGCCGCCATTGAGATAGAGCCCTTCTATCGGGGTCGGGCAGATGATCGGACTGGCGTCCGGCGTCATGTCCATGACGCCGCCCCAGTGGCGCAGCAGCCTGACACGCGAGATGCAGGGCATCAGGGCTATCGCGGCCTCCGCCACTTCGCGTACGACGCCGAGATTGCCGCGCTGGGCGTAGGAATTGTAGCCGTCGAGATTGCCGCCGAAGACCAGCCCGCCCTTGTCGGACTGGCTGACATAGAAATGATCTGCGCCATAAGCGACGATGTGATCGACCAGCGGCTTGAGCGGCTCGGTGACGAAAGCCTGGAGCACGTGGCTTTCGATCGGCAGTTCCAGGCCGGCCTTGGCGGCAAGGAGCGAAGTATGGCCGGCAACGGCGAGGCCGACCTTGCCGGCGCTGATCCGGCCCTTGCTGGTCTCGACGCCGACGATCCTTTCGCCGTCGCGGACAAAGCCGGTCACCTCGCAGTTCTGGATGATGTCGACGCCGTGGCCGTCGGCAGCGCGCGCATAGCCCCAGGCGACGGCATCATGTCGGGCGGTCCCTGCGCGGCCCTGCAGGATCCCACCATGGATCGGAAATCGCGCGGTTTCGGAGAAATCGAGATAGGGCACCATCCGGCGCACCGCGTCGCGGTCGAGAATGTCGGCGTCGATGCCGTTCAGGCGCATGATGTTGGCGCGATGGCTGAATGTGTCGAGCTGATCGGCCGAATGGGCGGTGACGATCTGGCCGCGCTGCGAAAACATCACATTGAAGTTCAGCGCCCGCGACAGGCCTTCCCACAGCTTGACCGAGAATTCGTAGAACTGGGTGTTGCCGTCGAGCAGGTAGTTGGAGCGGATGACGGTGGTGTTGCGGCCGACATTGCCGCCGCCGATATAGCCCTTCTCCAGAACGGCGACATTGCGGATGCCGTGGTTCTCGGCGAGGTAGAAAGCCGTCGCGAGGCCATGCCCGCCGCCGCCCACGACAATCACGTCATAGGCGGGCTTCGGCTCGGCCGCGCGCCAGGCACGCTGCCAATTCTTCTGGCCGGAAAGAGCATTGCGGAAAATCGAAAACGCCGAATAGCGCGCCATGTTCATGGTCTAGCGGACGATCAGGCCGGCCGGGGTGCGGGTCAGCACTTCGGCCCCCACATCGGTCAGCAGCACGGTGTTGGAGATGAAATGGTCGCCGCGGCCGGTTCCCATTAGCCAGGACAGGATGTGGAAGCTCATCCCGGTCTCGATTTCGAGATCGGAATCGTGCCTGAGGCCCGTCACTGAATTGCCGCCGGTCCATGAGGGCGGCTGGCCAATGCCGACGAGATAGCCGCAATGATGGCGACGATAGTGCGACAGGCCGGCCTCGTCGGCGACGCCTTGCCAGGCGGCGTAGACATCGCGCGCCCTGGCGCCGGGCTCGAGCGCCTTGACGACGGCATCGAATGCCTTGGCCGTGACCTCGGCCATGGCGGCGTCTTCGTCCTTGATGTTGCCGATGCGGATCAGCCGGCCAAGCGGTGCGTGATAGCGCGAGACGCAGCCCGACAGTTCGACGAAGACCGGCTCGCCGCTGCGATAGATGCCGTCGCCCCAGGTCGTGTGCTCCTCGCCGAGCCGGGCGGCGGGCCGGATGAACGGGCCGAAGCCCGGCGCGTGGCCGCCGGCGCGCACCATCGCCGCCACGCATTGAGCGGCAACCTCCTGCTCGGCGGCGCCATCGGAGATGGCAGCGATCGCGGCACCTGCCGCGGCATCCGTGACCTTGGCGGCGCGGCGCATCAGCACCTGTTCCTCGGCGCTCTTCACCAGCCGCATCTTGTCGACCAGTCCCGAGACGTCGCTCCATTTGGCGTCGGCCCGCGCCTCGAGCTTCAGGGCGAGGCCGTGGCTGAGGCCGGAGGTCCAGTGTTCGAGGCCTATTCGTTTGCCTGCTAGGCCGAGTTCGGAAATGATGCGCGCGGCGAGGTCGGCCGCGGTCTCGCTGTCGGAATGGCCACGGAATTCCGCTGCCTTCACCTGGTTCTCGATCGTCACTTTCTCCATCGACCGGGTGACCAGGATGGGGCGCCGGTCGAGCGTGACGATCAGGAGGTGCGGCGCGAAATAACCCCAATGGTCGAGGCCGGTGAGGTAGAAAACAGTCTCCGGCGAGGCGAAGACGGCGGCATCGAGCTCGCGCTCTACCAATGCCGTGCGAACTTTCGACAAGCGGCCGGCGATCTCGGCTTCGGAAAAGGGATTGCGGTCCATTGAGGTGTCCTTGAGTTGCCGGTCCTGGGCTGATGGTCAGTCAATGACGATGGGATCGCGGGCCACGTCGCAGAGCCGCTCGCCGCCGCCTTCGGTGACGCTGGGATCCTGGCAGATGGTGAGATCGAAGCCGGCCTTTGCCATGCGTTTGCCTCACGTCGGCCAGTCGCTGCACGTATTCCGCCTTGCTGAACCCGCCCGACACGTCCAAAGCCGTTTTCCTTCCTGTCTCATCCAAATACGGTTCGTATCTGCATCGAGAAAGTACACCTTAATTGTGCACAACTTGCGCATCGCCAAGCCGCCAAATCGAGCTCTACGGCGATTTTTCGAGATTCGTACAGTGCGTCTTGCGATATGTCCAGATGAGTTGTATACCTCTTAGTGTGCTTGACACGATGGTGGAGAAACGTCGTTGGAGCCGGAAATTATCGAAGAAGAAAAGGGGAATGCATGTTCACGTCACAGATATCCCGCCGCGCGCTCGTGAAGGCCGCCGCCTGTCTTGCGCTTGCCGCGACCGCATTCACGTCACTGCCGGCCCATGCCGAAACGACGCTCGAACGCGCCAAGAAGGACGGCTATATCCGCGTCGGCTTCGCCAATGAGGCGCCGTTCGGTTTCGCCACGCCTGACGGCAAATTGACCGGCGAAGCGCCGGAAGTCGCCAAGGCGGTGCTCGCCAAGATGGGCATTGCGCAGGTCGACGGCGTGCTGACCGAATTCGGCTCGCTCATTCCGGGTCTCAAGGCCGGCCGCTTCGACATCATCGCCGCCGGCATGTTCATCAATCCCAAGCGCTGCGCCGAGATCAATTTTTCCGAACCGTCCTATGGCATCGGCCAGGCCATGCTGGTCGCGAAGGGCAATCCGAAAGGCGTGAAGGACTATTCGAGCATCAAGGACAATCCCGATCTCAAGCTCGCCGTGATGGCGGGCGCCGTCGAGGGGGGATATGCGAAGGACGCCGGCGTTGCCCAAGGACAAGTCGTTTCCTTGCCCGACCAATCCAGCCTGGTCGCGGCCGTCCAGTCTGGCCGTGCCGATGCTGCCGCGCTAACCGCGCTCTCGATCGCCGATATGGCCAAGAAGGCCGATGGCGTCGAATCGACCAAGCCCTTCGGTGAAGTTGCCGGCAAGTCGGTGAAGGGGCATGGCGGCTTCGGCTTCCGCAAGGAGGACACCGACCTGCAGGAAGCGTTCAATGCCGAACTGAAGAAGTTTCTCGGTACGCCGGAGCATATCGCGCTGGTCGAGCCGCTCGGCTTCGGCAAGGACTATCTGCCGAACAAGACGACTGCGGAGCTCTGCAAGGGCGAATAAATTCCCAACTGCTGGGCGGCGTGAAAGCGCCGCCCTCTTTTTTCCTCGGAGAAGCAGATGGGTATCCGTACGCTCGTTGCCATGCTGGTCGTTTCGCTGGCCTTGATCGCGGCGCTGGCGACGCAGGAGACATACAGGCTGTTCCTACCGGGACTATTGCAGGGCGCCGTCCTGACGATCGAGATCGCTGTCCTCGGCAGCCTGCTGGCGGTCGTCATGGGCGTGCTCGCCGCGCTTGCGCGCATGTATGGTCCGGCGCCGCTCAGATGGCTGGCGACTGTCTATGTCGAAGTCTTTCGCGGCACCTCGGCGCTCGTGCAATTGTTCTGGCTGTTTTTCGTGCTGCCGCAATTCGGCGTCACGCTCGACGCGTTTCCCGTCGCGGTGCTGGCGCTTGGCCTGAATGTTGGCGCTTACGGATCCGAATGCGTGCGCGGCGCCATCCAGTCGGTCGCGCGCGGCCAATGGGAGGCGGGAACGGCGCTCAACATGAGCCGCGCGCAAATGCTGCGCCGGATCATCCTGCCGCAGGCCTTCATCGCCATGATCCCGCCCTGGGGCAATCTTTTCATCGAGCTTTTGAAATCGACGGCGCTGGTTTCGCTGATCACGCTCTCCGATCTTGCCTTCAAGGCGCAGCAGATGAACCAGAACACCTTCAAGACCATTCCCATCTTCACGCTGGTGCTGCTGATGTATCTCGCCATGTCACTGGTTGTTTCCATCGGCATGCGGCTTCTCGAAAGGCGGGCCTCGCTCGGCCTGGCGCGGGGGAGGGCGGCATGATCTGGGATTGGAGTTTTGCCGCGGAGATCCTCCCGGTGCTGGCACGCGCCGCCGTCGTCTCGATCGAGGCGACGCTGCTCGGCTTCGTCATCGCGGCTTTGCTCGGCCTGGTCCTCGCGGTAATCCGTATCGCAGTGCCCTGGACCGGCTGGACGATCTCGGTGCTCGTCGAACTGATCCGCTCGACGCCTCTGCTCATCCAGATCTTCTTTCTCTATTTCGTCTTTCCGAAATTCGGCGTCGTGCTCGACGCATTCACGGCCGGTGTTCTGGCCATCGGCATCCACTACGCCGCCTATTGCTCGGAAGTCTACCGCGCGGGCTTCGACAACATCCATCGCGGCCAGTGGGAAGCCTCGATCGCGCTCAACCTCTCCTCCTGGACGACCTTTCGCGACATCATCATCCCGCAGGCGATACCGCCGATCGTGCCGGCGCTCGGCAACTATCTCGTCGCGCTGTTCAAGGAGACGCCGCTGCTGTCGGCCATCGCCGTGCTAGAACTCATGCAGACGGCCAAGATCATTGGCTCCGAAACCTTCCGCTACACCGAACCGATCACGCTGGTCGGCCTGTTCTTCCTGGCCATGAGCCTGGTTTCGGCCGCGCTCATCCGTGCCCTCGAACGCCTGCTCAACCGGAGGACCGCGCGATGACCGAACAACCGATGGTCCGTTTCGACAATGTCTCGAAGCGTTACGGCGCGCTCACCGTGCTCGACGGGCTGAACCTCGAAATCGCGCGCGGCGAGAAGGTTTCCGTCATCGGACCGTCCGGCTCCGGCAAGACCACGGTCCTGCGCATGCTGATGACGCTGGAGACGATCAACGACGGCGTCATCTGGGTGGAAGGCGAGCCACTGACGCATATGAAGCAAGGCGGAAAGCTGGTGCCCGCCAATCTCGCCCATATCCGCCGCATCCGGGCGAAGATCGGCATGGTGTTCCAGTCCTTCAACCTGTTTCCACACATGACGGCGATGGCCAATTGCATCGAGGCGCCGATGACCGTGCTTGGCATGAAGCGGGCCGATGCCGAGGCACGGGCGGCCGAGCTTCTCGACATGGTCGGGCTGTCGCAAAAGAAGGATCACTACCCTTCCCAGCTTTCCGGCGGCCAGCAACAGCGCGTCGCCATTGCCAGGGCGCTGGCGATGCGGCCCAAGATAATGCTGTTCGACGAGGTGACGTCCGCGCTCGATCCGGAACTTGTCGGCGAAGTGCTGCAAGTGATAAGGCAAATCGGCCGCGAGCATGATTTGACGATGCTCATGGTCACCCACCAGATGGGCTTCGCCAAGGAATTTTCCGATCGCGTCTGCTTCTTCTATCAGGGCAAAATTTGCGAGCAGGGGCCGCCAGCAGAGCTTTTCGGCGCACCCAAGAATGAGCGGACGCGGCAGTTCCTGCACGCTGTCCTGGAGGCTGGATGACGCTTGATACGGATGCCTCGGCCAAGACCGTGCCGCCTTCGCGTCCGCTCTCGGCGCGGGAACGGTTCGAACGCATCTACCTGATCCTGCGCGACCGTATCTGCCTGCTCGACTACCCGCCGGGAAGCCGGCTCTCCGAGGAAGAACTCGCCCAGGAATTCGAGATCAGCCGCACACCGGTCCGACGCGTGCTGGCGCGGCTCGAGGCCGAAGGCCTTGTGCAATCGGTCCACGGCGTCGGCACCATCGTCACGGACGTCGACATCGAGGAGTTGCAACAGGTCTATCATCTGCGACTGGAACTCGCGCTGCTGGTCGGCAAGCTTTCGCCAATTCCCCGAACGGCGGTCGACCTCGATCGCATTCGAGCGCTCATCGCGCGCTGCGATTCCGACATGCTCAACCCGGATCAGCGTGCCTTCCTGCAGTTGAATATGGACTTCTTCACTGAACTGTCCGGCATGACCGGCAACCAGCCTCTGCGCGAAATAAGCGAAAGGCTGTATTTTCAGGTGGCGCGCGTAGTCCTCAAGATGATGCCGCAGCTCGGCCTGGTGGAGGAGTTCACGGCCTTCCGGCGCGAAATGGAGGAAGTGTTGGCCGCCGCGGAAATCGGGGATTGGGAATCGATCGGGCACATCAGGCGAGCCCATATCTCGATGAGCTTTCGGCGCATGGTGCGCCATGCCGGCCGACATGATGAATTTGACGGCAAGACCTGACGGTCGTCCTTTGTCACGGTGACGTAGCTTGCATGCCGGCGGCGAGAAGCGCTGCTGCTCCCTCCTTTTATTCGGGGTGCCGCCGTTCAGCCACGGCATCAGGCACCACCACCAGCTTGCCGACGAAATCCTTGGCGATGAAATCGGCTTGGGCGTGGTGGAAATCGGAAAGCCTGTAGACGCCGCCGACCAGAGGCCGGATCTTGCCTTCCTCGATATAGCGCACGATACGGCGGAAATCCGCACGTGTGCCCTGGCTCGAGCCGTGGAGCTGGAGCTGCTTGAGATACATGGTCCTGAGATCGAGCTGGACGACCGGGCCAGCTATCGCGCCGGCGGTGGTGTAGCGGCCCTCGGGCCTCAGGATGCGCAACAAGTCATTGAAGATCGCGCCGCCGACAAGGTCGGCCACGACGTCGATGGGCTGGCCGCCGGTCGCCTTGGCCACGGCGTGCGGCAGGTCGGCCACGCCACGGGTGATGACGGCCTCGGCGCCGATGTCGAGCACCGCCTGCTCCTTGCCCTTGCCGACGACGGCATAGGGAATGGCTCCGCGCGCCCGCGCCAATTGCACGATGCCGGAGCCGACGCCGCCCGAGGCGCCGGTGACCAGCACGCGTTCGCCGGCCTTGAGCCCTGCACGTTCCAGCATCTGCTCGCCGGTGAGATAGGCGCAGCAGAAGGTGGCGAGTTCGACGTCGCTCAAGTCGGTGTCGACGACATGGGCGTTCTCGGCCGGCACAGCCTGGTATTCGGCATAACCGCCGTCGCGGCCGTGGCCCATATAGTCGATGTCGGCGAGCGAATCGTCGTCGCGATTGTAGATCGAGAAATCGACCATCACTCGCTCGCCGATGCGATCAGGCGAGACCCCTGCGCCAACGGCAGCGACGGTTCCCACCGTGTCGGTGCCCTGGATGCGGGGGAAGGTCAGCGTGTTGCCCTGACGCCGCCATGTCGACACGGCCCCTGCGTCCTCCTCCGTGCCATAGGCGCCCTGGCGAACCCAGACGTCGGTGTTGTTCATGCCGCAGGCGCTGACCTTGACCAGCACTTCGCCGGCGGCGGGCACAGGCACTTTCACATCAGTGCGGTAGACAAGCTTTTCCGGGCCGCCGTGGCCGGTAAGCTGCACGGCCGCCATGGTGGCGGGGAGGGGGGGATGAGAGGTCATCGCGTTCACTTCCGAATACTTGGTAGGTTGGCGCTGCCTCTCACCTTTACCCTCTCTCCGTGAACGGCGAGGAGGAGCCGCAGGCGCATGAGGGGCAGCGCCGATCATCGACAATTAGAGACTGGCGAACACGCTCCTTACGGCATCGGCGGTCTTGGCCACCACGGTGTCAGCCTCCTCGCGCGTCAGGCAGAGCGGCGGCGCGAAGCCCAAAATGTCGCCCTGCGGCATGGCGCGGCCGATGACCCCGCTTGCGGCGAGGGCCGTGGCGATCTGCGGTCCGATCTTCTGCGCCGGATCGAAGAACACACGGTCGTCCTTGTCGGCGACGAACTCGACCGCCGCCAGCATTCCGTCGCCGCGCACCTCGCCGACGTTTTTGTGGCCGCCGACGGCCTTGGCCAACTCGGCGCGGAAATAGGCGCCGGTCTCGCCGGCATTCCTCACCAGATCCATCTCATCGATCAGTTCGAGGTTGGCCACACCCGCGGCGACGCAGATCGGATGCGCCGAATAGGTCCAGCCGTGCCCGAGCGAGCCGAGCTTGTCGGAGCCCTGCACCAGCACCTGCCACATCTTGTCGGCGACGATGACACCCGACAGCGGCGCGTAGGCGGAAGTCAGGCCCTTGGCGATGGTGATCAGGTCCGGCTTGATGCCGTAATGGTCGGAGCCGAACATGGTGCCCAACCGGCCGAAGCCCGTCACCACTTCGTCGGCGACCAGCAGCACGTCGTATTTCTTCAGCACCGCCTGGATTTTCTCCCAGTAGCCGGCGGGCGGCGGCACGATGCCGCCGGTGCCGAGAATCGGCTCGCCGATGAAGGCGGCGACGGTCTCGGGCCCTTCGGCCAGGATCATCTCCTCCAGCTTGTCGGCGCAATGCTGCGAGAACTGCTCCTCGCTCATCGAGCGGTCGGCACGGCGGAAATAATAGGGCGCCTCTGTGTGCAGGATCGGCGCGCGCGGCAGGTCGAAGGCATTGTGGAAAAGATCGAGCCCGGTCAGCGACCCTGTCATGACGCCGGAGCCGTGATAGCCGCGCCAGCGCGAGATGATCTTCTTCTTCTCCGGGCGACCAAGCACGTTGTTGTAATACCAGATCAGCTTGATGTTGGTTTCGTTGGCATCCGAACCGGAGAGGCCGAAATAGACCCTCGACATGCCCTTCGGCGCACGGTCGATGATCATTTTCGAGAGCGTGATCGAGGCTTCGGTGCCGTGGCCGACATAGGCGTGATAATAGGCGAGGTTCTTGGCCTGTGCGGCGATGGCGTCGGCGATCTTCTGGCGGCCGTAGCCGACATTGACGCAATAGAGGCCGGCGAAGGCATCGATGCTTTTCCTGCCATTGCTGTCCCAGACGGTGACGCCTTCACCACCCGCCATGATGCGCGTCGGCGATTCACCGCGCGCGTGCGTACCCATATGGGTCGAGGGGTGGAAGAAGTGATCACGGTCCCAGGCGGCGAGTTCGTTGGACTGGTCGAGCATTTTTTGACTCCTTGAGGGATGGCCGGACGAAGCTATGCGACATCCAGGCAGAGATACTTCAGATCGGTGAAAGCTTCGAGCCCGTGACGCGAACCCTCGCGGCCGATGCCGGACTGCTTGACGCCGCCGAACGGGATCGGCGCACCGGTGATCTTGACGCGGTTGATGGCGACCATGCCGTAGTCCAGCGTACGGCCCATGCGCTGCTGTCGGGCGCCGTTCTCGGTCACGACATAGGCGACCAGGCCATATTCGGTGGCGTTGGCGCGCGCGGTCACCTCGTCCTCGCTGTCGAATGGTGTCACGGCTGCCACCGGACCAAACGTTTCTTCGCGCATGATCAGTGCCTCGTCAGATACGTCGGCCAGCAGCGTCGGCTGGTAGAACAACGGGCCGGCCTGGTGCCTTCTGCCGCCGACGAGGCAGCGGGCGCCATGGGCGAGCGCGTCGGCGACCTGCTCCTCGACCTTCTTGACGGCGCGCTCATGCATTAGCGGGCCGATGTCGCTTTCGTCGGCAAGGCCATTGCCGGTCCGCATCGCCTCGATGCGCTTGGCGAAGGCGGCACAGAAACGGTCGTAGATGGGCCGCTGGACATAGATGCGGTTGGCCGCGAGGCAGTCCTGGCCGGACGTGGCGAATTTGGCGTCGACGGCGATGCGCACAGCCTTGTCGAGGTCGGCGTCGGCAAAGACGATCAGCGGCGCGTGGCCACCAAGTTCCATAACCAGCCGCTTCATCGTCGGCGCGCTCTGGGCCGCGATCAGCCTGCCGATCTCGGTCGAACCGGTGAAGCTCATGGCGCGCACGCGAGGGTCCTCGCACATTCGCCCGACAATGATCGACGCCTTGCCTGTGACGACGTTGAAGACGCCGGCGGGCAGGCCGGCGCGCTCGCCGAGTTCGGCCAGCGCCAGCGCCGAGAGCGGCGTTTCCGAAGAGGGGTGAGCGACGATGGTGCAACCGGCGGCAAGGGCCGCAGCCGCCTTGCGGGTCAGCATGGCGGACGGGAAGTTCCACGGCGTCACGACGCCGACGACGCCGAGCGGCTCGCGCCGCACCGTCATTTCCGCGTTCGCCAGATGGCTGGTTACGCTTTCGGCATTGAGGCGCTTTGCTTCCTCGGCATACCATTCGACGAAGGAAGCGGCATAATCGATCTCGCCGAGCGATTCCTTCAAGGGCTTGCCCTGTTCCAGCGTCATCAGCAGAGCGAGATCGTCTTTCGCGGCGATGATGAGGTCGAACCATTTGCGCAGGATTTTCGAGCGCTCCTGCGGCAACAACGCCCGCCAGGCAGGGAAAGCGCGCGCCGCCGCGTCGATCGCACTTGCCGTCTGGCGGCCATCGAGCGCGGCGACGAAGGCCACCGTGGCGCCGGTCGCGGGATCGGTGACCTCGAAGCTCTCCGCCGCCTCGCTTGCCGTCCAGTGCCCGTCGATATAGGCAAGCTCGCGCAGCAGCCGGCGGTCGGCGAGGCGGTCGAGCGCTTCATGGCGGTGCGAACGGGCAAAATGCGCTGACATCATCGATTGCTCCCGATTGGGGTGATGCCGCAAGACTAGGGCGTCGGCGCGAAGGATGAGGCTGTTTAGGTGCAGCTATATAGAGAGATTCTCTCTATTCGGCTGGAGAGCAGGACGATCTGTCTAGCCGCAGGGGTGGGGCGGGTGCTTTCGCGCATTCTCCGAGCGTTTCGTTCTCAGGCCTGCACCGGCAAAAGATCGGCAAGCGGCAGTACGGTCTCGTCCTTCACCGTCTTGATGACGATATAGGTGAAGTAGCGGTCGATGCCGATTTCGCGGTCGAGCAAGGCATCGACCAGCCGCTGATAGGTATCGATATCGCGCGCCATCACCTTCAGAACATAGTCGACGCCGCCGCCCACCGACCAGCAGGCCACAATCTCGGGTATGTCGCGGATGACGCGCTCAAAGCGGTCGAAATCGGCCTGGCGGTGGCTGGCCAAAGTCACCTCCATCAGCACGGTGGCGACGGGTGCGACAACGCGCATGGCAATCGAGGCATGATAGCCGGAGACGATACCGGCCTTTTCGAGCTTGCGCAGCCGCATCCAGCACGGTGTCGGCGACAGGCCGACCTTGTCGGCCAGCGCCAGCTTGGTGATGCGCCCGTCACGCTGGATGGCGTCGAGGATTCTGAGGTCGATCGGGTCGAGTTTCGCGGCGGCCATCTGTATCCACTTTTTGGTCCGCTGTACCATGACGGCGCATTATTTCGATTGTCAATTGCACTGATTTCGATCTCTAATAAGTCATGACATTGTGGCAACCCGATCCCGCGCTCATCCGGCGGCCGGCCTACCAGTCGCTGGCCGACCAGTTCGCGCGCGCCATTCATGACGGGCGGCTCGCCAACGGCGCGCGGCTGCCGACGCATCGCCGGCTGGCCGACGAGTTGAAACTATCGGTGCAGACGGTCAGTCGCGCTTATGAGGAATTGATTCGCCGCGGCCTGATCTCGGGCGAGATCGGCCGCGGCAGCTTCGTCCAGACGCAGCGGCGCGAGCCGGAACCGCCCTATCTGCCGGAGCGGCTAGGCGAAGTGATCGATCTTTCGATCCTGAAGCCGGTCTGCGAGCCGATGCATCTGGAGCGGCTGAAGCAGGCTCTGGGCTGGCTGGCCGACAACCTGCCGTCGAGCTCGGCGCTGTCGTTCCGGCCCAACATGGTGTTTCCCCGCCACCGCGCCGTGGCGGTCGAGTGGCTGAAACTGTGCGGCCTTGATGCCTCGCCCCAGAATATCAGCCTGACCAATGGCGCTACCGCCGGCATGACGGTGGCGCTGATGAGCGTGGCCCCGCCCGGCTCGACCGTCGCTACCGAGGCGATCGGCCACCATACGCTGGTGCCGCTCGCCCGCTATCTCGGCTTCAACCTCGAAGGCCTGCCGATAGACGGCAATGGTCTGATCCCGGAAGCGCTGGACGAGGCCTGCCGGATCTCCGACATCCGCGCCGTGTTCGTGCAGCCTTCGGTGATCAACCCGACGGCGACGCTGATGGATGCGGTGCGGCGCGAGCAGATTGCGGCGGTTGCCCGCAGGCACGACATAGCCATCATCGAGAACGATGTGCTGGGGCCGCTGGTCGAGGACCGGCCGCCGCCGGTCGCCGCCTTCGCGCCTGAGCGCACGCTCTACGTCACGTCTTTCACGAAGATCGTGGTACCGGGCCTGCGCATCGGTTATCTTGCCGCGCCCGACCGCTATGCCGCCGCGGTCGCCAACCGCCATCTGGTTTCCAACTGGATGGCGACGCCGCTGGTGGCGGAGATCGCCACCAAATGGGTGACCGACGGCACCGCGATGGAACTCGTGCGCTGGCAGCGCACAGCATTGCGGCGACGCCAGGACATCGTCGCCGAGGTGCTGGCCGGCGTCGACTATCGCACCCGGCGCGACGGACTGCATGTCTGGTTGCAGTTGCCGGCCGACCGTGCCGAGGAGAGCTTCGTCGCCCAGGCGCGCCTGCAAGGCGTGGCGATCGCGCCCGGCGCCTCCTTCCGTATCTCGCAAGCGCCTTGGCAACCGGCGGTGCGCATCTCGCTGGGCTCAACCACCGAAGGGGAACTGCGCGCCGGCCTCGGCGTTGTCACCAAGCTGCTGCTTGGCGACCCCGAGCATCTGCTGCTCGCAATCTAGCGAGATGTGCCGCTATCCAGACGATTGGCCGACCCGCCAAAGGCGTCCCCGTGCCGTCATTTCGGCTCGACTTGATCTCGATCCCGGCACATTGCTAGGCGCTGAATGCCCAAGAATTGTGCGGGATCAGAATAATTGTCATGATATTATTTTCCCGATTGACATGATTTGGCGGGTTCCGCATCGTTAAGGGCATAGGCTTCTCCAGCACGGGAAATTCGTTTGTCCGCATCCGCGCCTATCATCAAGGTCGATGGCATTTCGAAAAGCTTCGGCACCTTCAAGGTGCTGGATGGCCTGTCCATGCAGGTCATGCCCGGCGAGAAGCTGGCGCTGATCGGCCCGTCCGGCTCGGGCAAGACGACGATCCTGCGCATCCTGATGACGCTGGAGCGGATCGATGGCGGCCACATCCAGATCGATGGCGAGCATCTCTATCACATGGAGCGAAACGGCCAGCTGCTGGCCGCCGACGAGCGGCATCTGGCCAGGATGCGCCAGAAGATCGGGATGGTCTTCCAGCTATTCAATCTGTTCCCGCACAAATGCGTCATGGACAACGTTACCCTGGCGCCGATGCTGACCAAGGGCACGCCGCGCGCCGCCGCCGAGAAGCGGGCGATGGAATTGCTCGACATGGTCGGCATGGCCGACAAGGCCAAGGCCATGCCGGCGCAGCTTTCGGGCGGCCAGAAGCAGCGCGTCGCGATTGCCCGCGCGCTGGCACTGTCGCCCCGGATCATGCTGTTCGACGAGGTCACCTCGGCGCTCGATCCCGAACTGGTCGAGGAGGTGCTTAATGTGATGCGCAAGCTCGCTGCCGAAACCGACATGACGATGCTGCTCGTCACCCATGAAATGGGCTTTGCCCACGACTTCGCCGACCGGGTGCTGTTCTTCGACCGCGGCCGCATCGTCGAGGAGGGCAAACCCGACGAGATTTTCCGCCATCCCAAACAGGAGCGCACGCAAGGTTTCCTGAAGAAGATCATCGCGGCCGGACATCGCGTCTGACCGCCATGCCCGAGGCGGCGATACCGTCCGCAAGGGCGGCATTGCCGTCCTGAGATCACTGCAACCAAGAACACAAACATGGAGTTGGGAACAATGAAAAAACTTGGCATTCTGGCCGGCGTCGCCGGTCTTGCGCTGACCGCGGTGCTCGCCGCCTCGAACATCGGATCGGCCGACGACAGCAAGCTCGAGCAGTTGAAGGCGCAAGGCTTCGCCCGCCTCGCCATCGCCAACGAGCCACCCTACACGGCGGTCGCTGCCGACGGCAAGGTTTCGGGCGCCGCGCCCGACGTGGCGCGGGAAATCTTCAAGCGGCTGGGCGTCGCCGACGTCGTCGCCTCGATCTCGGAATATGGCGCCATGATCCCCGGCCTGCAGGCCGGCCGCTTCGACGTCGTCACTGCGGGCCTGTTCATGAAGCCGGAACGTTGTGCGGCGGTTGCCTATTCCGAGCCGGTGCTGTGCGACGCCGAGGCGATGCTGGTGAAGAAGGGCAATCCGAAAGGCTTCAAGAGCTACGAGGATGTCGCCAAGGACACCTCCGCCACCATCGGCGCGCCCGGCGGCGGCACCGAGGAGAAGCTCGCGCTCAACGCCGGCGTGCCGCGTGACCGCGTCATCGTCGTGCCCGACGGCCAGAGCGGGCTGAAGATGGTGCAGGACGGCCGCATCGACGCCTATTCGCTCCCCGTCCTGTCGATCAACGATCTGATGAAGAAGGCCAATGACCCGAGCCTCGAAGTCATAGCACCCGTGCAGGGCGCGCCCGTCTATTGCGACGGCGCCGCCTTCAAGAAGGGCGACGAAGCACTGCGCGACGCCTTCGATGTCGAGCTCGCCAAGATGAAGAAGTCGGGCGAGTTCGCCAAGATCATCGAGCCCTACGGCTTCTCGGCTGCGGCGGCGATGTCGACGACGCGCGATAAGCTCTGCGCCGCGAAATAAGGCCTTTTCCCTTCCCCCCGTCCACGGGGGAAGGGAGCCCGAAGGGCCGGATGAGGGGCAGCGCGCGTTTTCGCGAGCTGGGAGCCGCGCCTCATCCGCCTGCCCGTCCTTCGCGGCAGCTGTGCTGCGGCTAGGGAGGGTGAACCTGCATCTTCTCCTCGTGAGAGAGGAGAAGATGCTAGAACCAAACGTTGGAAGCCTCTGATAAATGACCCAATGGTCCGGCTATCTCGGCCTGATATTGCAGGGAGCGCTTGTCACCATCGAGCTGACGCTGATGGGGTCGGTGCTGGCCCTCGTCATGGCCTTCCTGGCCGGCATGGGGCGGCTGTCGCGCTTCTTCGCGCTGCGGGCGCTCGCCACCGCCTATATCGAATTCTTCCGCGGCACATCGATTTTCGTTCAGCTGTTCTGGGCCTATTTCGTGTTGCCCCTGGCCGGCGTCGAACTCACTCCGCTGCAAGCCGGCGTGCTGGCGCTGGGCCTCAATGTCGGCGCCTATGCGGCGGAAGTGGTGCGCGGCGCCATCCAGTCGGTCGGCGCCGAGCAATATGAAGCCTGCACGGCGCTCAATCTCGGCCGCTGGCAAGGCATGCGCCATGTCATCCTGCCCCAGGCGCTTCTGGTGATGCTGCCGACCTTCGGCAACAACGCCATCGAACTGCTCAAGGCGACATCCGTCGTCTCGCTGATTTCACTCGCCGATCTCACCTTCCAGGCGCAGGTGGTGCGTTCGCAGACCGGCAGCACGCTGATGCCGTTCACCACCATCCTGGTGATCTATTTCGTGCTCGCGCTCGTCATTTCCTGGGGTGTGCGGTCGCTGGAGCGCCGCATGGCGCGCGGCCTCGACGGAGTGCGCGTCTGATGGATTGGGCCCTGTAATGGATTGGGACTGGGATTTCGTCCGGCAGATCCTGCCGACGCTGATCGAGGGGGTGAAGATCACCATCCTGGCGACGGTGCTCGGCTCGGTGCTGGCGGCAATCGTCGGGCTGGGCATCGCACTGGCCCGTCGCTCGCCGAACAAGATGATGTCGCGGACGATCGGCTGGGCGGCCGAATTCATCCGCGGCACGCCGCTGCTGGTGCAGCTCTACTTCATCTTCTACGTGCTGCCCGATTTCGGCATCCTGCTGCCGCCGCTGGTGGCCGGCGTCATCGGGCTTGGGCTGCACTACGGCACCTATACGGCGGAGGTCTATCGCGCCGGCATCGAGAACGTGCCGCGCGGCCAGTGGGAGGCGGCCAAAGCCTGCAATCTCAGCGCTCGCCAGACCTGGACCCACATCGTCATACCGCAGGCGATCCCGCCGATGATCCCGGCGCTGGCCAATTATTTCATCGCCATGTTCAAGGAGACGCCGCTGCTGTCGGCGATCACCGTGCTGGAACTGATGAACCAGGCCAAGAGCGTCGCCAACACCTATTACCGCTATGTCGAGCCGATGACGCTGGTCGGCGCCTTCTTCCTTATCATCAGCCTTTTCTCGGTTATGCTGCTGCGCTGGCTGGAACATCGCTACGGCAAGATCGAAAGGTAGTTCCCATGAAGCCGCTTCCCGAAATCAGGCTGATGCCGACAAGGCCCGCACTCGAGGCGCGCCCGTTGGAAAAGCGCGTCGGCCTGATCATCCTGGCCACCGACCACACCAGCGAGCCGGACTTCCGCCGCATGGTGGCGAGTGAGAGGATCGGCATCTATGTCGCCCGCATCCCCTATAAGAATCCGACCACACCGCAGAATCTGCGCAAGATGCAGCCCGAACTGACGGCAGGCGCGGCGCTGATCCTGCCGGACGAACCGCTCGATGCCATCTGCTACTCCTGCACGTCGGCCTCCGTGGTGATCGGCGACGCCGAGATCGAGGCGGCGATCCAGGCGGCCAAGCCTGGCGTGCCCGTGGTCACGCCGCCGATGGCGGGCGTGCGCGGACTGAGGGCTCTGGGCGCGAAGAGGATCAGCATTCTCACCCCCTACACCGTCGAGACCAGCCGGCCGATGGCGGCCTATTTCGCCGAACGCGGCTTCGAGATCGCCAGCTTCACCTGTCTCGGCTTCGAGGACGACCGCGAGATGGCGCGCATTGCGCCGGCGGCTCTCGTCGAGCTGGCGCGCGAGGCGACTGACCCGCAGGCCGAGGCGCTGTTCGTGTCCTGCACGGCGCTGCGCTCGGCGCTGGCGGTCGCCGCGATGGAACAGGCTATCGGCCGTCCGGTCGTCACCAGCAACCAGGCGAGCGCGTGGAATTGCCTGCGACTGTGTGGCGATGATGTGCCGCGTCCGGAGTTCGGACGGCTGACGACCTTGCCGCTTGGACAGTAAGGTTATGTCCTGCATGCACGAGCGACCCATGACGCACGCCGTCGGCCTTTCAGACATCCGCGCCGCGCGCCAACGCATCACCGGCAAGGTCGAGCCGACACCGGTCGTGCCGTCCGAGAGCCTGTCGGAGCGGCTCGGCTTTCCCGTTCACCTTAAGCTGGAACACCGCCAGACCACGGGCAGCTTTAAGCTGCGTGGCGCCTCGAACGCCATTGCTTCGCTCAATGCCGAGCGGCGGGCACGCGGTGTCGTCGCGGCCTCGACCGGCAATCACGGCCGCGCACTCGCCCATGCCGCCAGGCTCGAAGGCATGCGCGCGGTGATCTGCATGTCGCGGCTGGTGCCGCAGAACAAGCTCGATGCCATCCGCCGCCTCGGCGCGGAAATCCGCATTGTCGGCGACAGCCAGGACGACGCGCAACAGGAGGTCGAGCGGCTGGTGGCGCAAGAGGGTCTGGTGATGCTGCCACCCTTCGACCATCCCGACATCATCGCCGGGCAGGGCACGCTCGGGCTGGAGATCATGGAGCAGGTTCCTGACGCCGCTCTGGTGCTGGTGCAGCTCTCCGGCGGCGGGTTGGCCTCCGGGATTGCCGCGGCGGTCAAGGGCGTCAGGCCGAGCACAAAGGTCGTCGGCATCTCGATGGCGCGCGGTGCGGCGATGAAAGCCAGCCTCGATGCGGGGCGCCCGTTGCAAGTGGAGGAACTGCCGACGCTGGCGGATTCGCTCGGCGGCGGCATTGGCCTCGACAACCGGCTGACCTTTTCCATGTGCCGAGACCTGCTCGACGACGTCGTGCTGCTTTCCGAAGAAGAGATCGCCGCCGGTATCCGCCATGCCTATGAACAGGAGCGCGAGATCGTCGAGGGCGCCGGCGCGGTCGGTATCGCGGCGCTCGTCGCCGGCAAGGTGAAGCCAAACGGACCGGTGGTCGTTCTGCTTTCCGGTCGCAATATCGATATGAGCCTGCACAGAAAGATCGTTTGCGGCGAAGTCGTTGCGGAGCGCGCCTGATGAGCCGGATGACCATCCTTACCGAGAAACAACTGCGCGAAATCGTAGCTCTCGATCTCGACGCCGTCGCCTGTGTCGAGAACGCCTTCCGGGCGCTCGCTACCCTGCCGGTGGCGATGCCGCCGATCCTGCGGCTCGACATCCCTGAGCATCGCGGCGAGGTCGACGTGAAGACCGCCTATGTGCCCGGCATCGACGGCTTCGCCATCAAGATCAGCCCCGGCTTCTTCGACAATCCCAAGCTCGGCCTGCCCAGCGTCAACGGCATGATGGTGCTGCTGTCGGCAAAAACCGGTCTCGTCGAGGCGTTGCTGCTCGACAATGGCTACCTGACCGACGTCCGCACCGCCGCAGCCGGGGCAGTCGCGGCAAAACATCTGTCGCGGCCGGATTCGTCCGTTGCCGCGATCTTCGGCGCCGGCGTGCAGGCCGGATTGCAGCTCGAGGCGCTGCGCCTGGTGCGACCGATCGAAGAAGCTCGCATCTGGGCGCGCGACACGGCCAAGGCGCAAGCCGCGGCCAGCGCCTTGAGCGAAAGACTGGGCATCGTGGTGCACGCAGAAACGGATGCGGCCAAGGCGGTCGCCGGCGCCGACATCATCGTCACCACCACGCCCTCGACCGAACCATTGATCAAGGCCGGCTTCGTCTCGGCGGGCCAGCACATCACCGCCATGGGCTCGGATGCCGAGCACAAGAACGAGATCGCGCCGGCAATCCTGCGCATGGCCGATCTCTATGTCGCCGACAGCGCAAGGCAGGCGCGCCGGCTCGGCGAATTGCACCATGCCATCTCCGCCGGCGTGATGGCGGCGGAGGCGGAGGTGACCGAACTCGGCCAGATCATCGCCGGCGAACGGCATGGCCGGCGCGCGGCGGACGACATCACCATCGCCGACCTGACCGGCACCGGCGTGCAGGACACGGCGATCGCCACGCTCGCCCGTGACCGGGCCCGGACTGCGAAAGCCGGAACCATTTTTGAAAGTTGACGCTGGCCGCAAGAGCATGATGCGGAAAAGTGGGAACCGGTTTTCCGAGGAGATCATGCTCAAACAAAAAATTACCTGGAGCCAGATTCAACGGAAGTCGAAGCGGGTTCCAGGGCCTAACAAACGAGGACCAACAAAATGCAACCGAACTTGAAATTCTCGCGAAGCGAATATGCGGATCGCCTCGCCAAGACGCGGAAAGCCATGGCCGTGAAAGGCGTCGATCTGCTTATTGTCAGCGACCCCTCCAACATGGCCTGGCTCACCGGCTATGACGGCTGGTCCTTTTATGTGCATCAGGCGGTCATCGTGCCGCCGTCGGGCGAGCCGGTCTGGTATGGCCGCGGCCAGGACGCCAACGGCGCCAAGCGCACCGCCTATCTCGCGCATGACAACATCGTCGGCTATGCCGATCACTATGTGCAGTCGACCGAACGCCATCCGATGGATTTCCTGTCGAGCGTGCTTGCCGATCGCGGCTGGGGCAAGCTGACCGTCGGCGTCGAGATGGACAATTACTGGTTCTCGGCCGCCGCCTTCGCCTCTTTGCAGAAGCACCTGCCCAATGCCCGTTTCGTCGACGCCACCGCGCTGGTCAACTGGCAGCGCGCGGTGAAGAGCCCGACCGAGATCGACTATATGCGCAAGGCCGCCCGCATCGTCGAGGCGATGCACCAGCGCATCGTCGACAAGATAGAGGTCGGCATGCGCAAATGCGATCTCGTCGCCGAGATCTATGATGCCGGCACGCGCGGCGTCGACGGCATTGGCGGCGACTATCCAGCGATCGTGCCGCTGCTGCCGTCGGGCGCCGACGCCTCGGCGCCGCACCTGACCTGGGACGACAAGCCGATGAAGTCGGGCGAGGGCACGTTCTTCGAAATCGCCGGGTGCTACAACAGGTATCATTGCCCGCTGTCGCGAACAGTGTTCCTCGGCAAGCCGACACAGGAATTCCTCGATGCGGAGAAGGCGACGCTCGAAGGCATGGACGCGGGGCTCGCGGCAGCCAAGCCCGGCAACACGTGCGAAGACATCGCCAACGCCTTCTTCGCGGTGTTGAAGAAATATGGCATCGTCAAGGACAACCGCACCGGCTACCCGATCGGCCTTTCCTATCCGCCGGACTGGGGCGAACGCACGATGAGCCTGCGCCCCGGCGACCGCACCGAGCTGAAGCCCGGCATGACCTTCCATTTCATGACCGGCCTGTGGCTGGAGACGATGGGGCTGGAAATCACCGAATCCATCCTGATCACCGAGACGGGCGTCGAGTGCCTGGCCAATGTGCCGCGCAAGCTGGTGGTGAAGAATTGAAACCGATGTCCGACCTTCGCCCGTCGCCGGTCTCGCCGTCAGTCGATTTCGATCGCGACGGCGCCCAGCACGGTTTCCTGCGCCTGCCCTACAGCCGCGACGATTCGGCGTGGGGCTCGGTGATGATCCCGATCTGCGTCATCCGCAACGGCAAGGGGCCGACGGCCCTGCTGACCGGCGGCAATCATGGCGACGAATATGAAGGGCCGCTGGCGCTCTATGATCTGGCGCGCACGCTTGATCCCGCCCAGGTCAGCGGCACGGTCATCATCGTGCCGGCGATGAACTATCCCGCCTTCCGCGCCGGCACACGTACCTCGCCGATCGACAAGGGCAACATGAACCGCAGCTTTCCAGGCCGGCCAGACGGTACGGTGACGGAAAAGATCGCCGATTATTTCCAGCGGGAGCTGCTTCCCCGCGCGGATATCGTGTTCGACTTCCATTCCGGCGGCAAGACGCTGGACTTCGTACCGTTCTGCGCCGCCCATACGCTGCCGGACAAAGCCCTGGAACAAAGGGCCTTCGCGGCGGTCGAAGCCTTCGCGGCGCCGTTCTCGATGCGCATGATCGAGATCGATGCCGTCGGCATGTACGATACCGCCGCCGAGGACATGGGCAAGGTGTTCGTCACCACCGAGCTCGGCGGTGGGGGCACGTCCAGAGCCGAGACGGTGCGGATCGCCCGGCGCGGCATGCTCAACGTGCTGCGGCATGCCGGCATCGTCGCTGGTGCGGTCGAGAAGACGCCAACCCGATGGCTCGACATGCCGTCCGGCGATTGCTTTGCCTTCGCCGAGGACGACGGCATGGTCGAGACGATGGTCGATCTCGGCGAGCCCGTCGAGAAGGGCGCGGTGCTGGCGCGCATCCATTCCACTGGCCGAACCGGCATCGCCCCCCAGGAGATCCGAGCAAAAATGTCGGGCATGTTGGCCGCGCGACATTTCCCCGGCCTGGTCAAGGCCGGCGACTGCGTCTCGGTGGTTGCCGCACTGGTCGATTGACGGAAGGCCCGGCCTGCACGGCAGGCAGGTTCGGGCCTGCCGTGCATTCTTCCACCCTGGATCCAGATAGCGGCCGGCGAGCCAGCCCGGCTGCGCTCACGGCTCCGGCCGGCGCGCCGCGGAGGCGCGTGCCTTGCCATTGCCTCAGACATCCAAAGCCACCCTCGTCGAAGAGGCAATGGCGCGACGACTTGTTCCGGCGCGAACTCGGGTATCAAAGAGTATGACTTTGCTGCCATACTCGCGATAAAGAGGGTGTCGGAATGCGACAAAAATGGGATTTCTGGATCGACCGCGGCGGCACGTTCACCGATGTCATCGGCCGTGATCCCGAGGGCGGCCTGCATCCGCGCAAGCTTCTGTCCGAAAATCCCGAGGCCTATGCCGACGCCGCCATCCAGGGCATTCGCGACCTTCTCGGCCTGCGCCCCGGCGAGCCTATCCCCGCCGGGCTGATAGGCGACGTGAAGATGGGCACAACGGTCGCCACCAATGCGCTGCTGGAGCGCAAGGGCGACCGCGTGCTTTTGCTCATCACCAAGGGATTTCGCGATGCGTTGAGGATCGCCTATCAGGCGCGTCCCGACATCTTCGCCAAGGAGATCCTCCTCCCCGAACAGCTCTACGAGCGCTTCATCGAGGTCGACGAGCGCGTGCTTGCCGACGGCTGCGTCGAACGGCTGCTCGACATCGCGGCCTGTCGCCCGGCGATCGAACAGGCAAAGGCGGACGGCATCGACGCGGTCGCCATTGTCTTCATGCATGCGTGGAAATATCCCGAGCACGAAAAGGCCGTCGCAAAGGTTTGCCGTAAGCTCGGTTTCGGGCAGGTTTCGGTCAGCCACGAGGTATCGCCGTTGATCAAGCTGGTCGGCCGCGGGGACACCACCGTGGTCGACGCCTATCTGTCGCCGATCCTGTCGAGATATGTGCAAAGGGTAGCGGAGGAGTTGGGCACGGCGCCAATCTCCCCCACCGCCGGCAAGATCGGCCAATCGCCCCGCCTTATGTTCATGATGTCTTCCGGCGGGCTGACCGCCGCGGATCTGTTCCAGGGCAAGGATGCGCTGCTGTCTGGCCCGGCCGGTGGGGTCGTCGGCATGGTCGAGACGGCCAGGCTCGCCGGCTTCGAAAAGGTGATCGGCTTCGACATGGGCGGCACCTCCACCGATGTGGCCCATTATGATGGCGAATATGAGCGCGCCTTCGATACCGAGGTCGCAGGCGTGCGTGTGCGCGCGCCGATGATGCGCATCCACACCGTGGCGGCCGGCGGCGGCTCGGTCCTGCATTACGAGGCAGGCCGCTTTCGCACCGGCCCGGACTCCGCCGGCGCCAATCCAGGCCCCGCCGCCTACAGGCGCGGCGGCCCGCTCGCCGTCACCGACGCCAACGTCATGCTCGGCAAGCTGCAGCCGGATTTTTTCCCTACCATCTTCGGCCCCGGCCAGAACGAGCCGCTCGACGTGGAGACCGTTCGCCAGAAATTCACCGCGCTCGCCGCCGAGATCGGCGACGGCCGCTCGGCTGAAGCGGTCGCCGAAGGCTTCGTCACCATCGCGGTCGAAAACATGGCCAACGCGATCAAGAAGATCTCGGTGCAGCGCGGCTACGACGTCACCGAATATCTGCTGAACTGTTTTGGCGGCGCAGGCGGCCAGCACGCCTGCCTGGTCGCCGACGCTCTCGGCATGGAGGCGGTGCTGATCCATCCGTTTTCCGGCTTGCTGTCGGCCTACGGCATCGGCCTGTCTTCGGTCTTTGCCTCACGCCAGCAGGCCTTGCTTGCACCGCTGGCGGAAGAATCCAGGCCGGCGATCGAAGAGCTGATCACGGCCTTGCGAACCGCCGTCGTCGCGGAACTCGCCGCGCAAGGCATCGCCGAGGACGCGGTTGCGGCCAGGCCGGCGCTGCAGATCCGCTATGACGGCACCGACACCGCACTTCCGGTGCATTTCGAGCATGGCTCGATGCTGCGCGCGAGGGCCGATTTCGAGGCCGCCCACAAGGCGCAATTCGGTTTTGTCTATGAGGACAAGCCGATGATCGTCGAGGCGGTGAGCGTCGAGGGCATGGAGGCAGGCGGCGAGCAGGCTGCCGAAGCCTATGCTCCGGCGGGGCAGCCATCAAAAGCCAGGGCCGAGGAGGCCCGGCGGATCTACACGGAAGGAAAATGGCACGAAGCCGGCGTCTGCCGGCGCGAGGCATTGCGGCCGTTCGATCGGGTCGCCGGCCCCGCACTGATCATCGAGCCCAACCAGACTATCGTCGTGGAGCCGGGCTGGCAGGCCGAGATCACGGCCAGGAACCATGTGCTGATGCGGCGCACCAGCAAGAAACGCCGGCAGGCAGCACTTGGCACCGAGGCCGATCCGGTGATGCTGGAAGTGTTCAACAATTTGTTCATGTCGATCGCCGAGCAGATGGGCGTGACGCTGCAGAACACCGCCTATTCCGTCAACATCAAGGAAAGGCTGGATTTCTCCTGCGCCGTCTTCGACCGGAATGGCGCGCTGGTCGCCAACGCGCCGCATATGCCAGTGCATCTTGGCTCGATGGATCGCTCGGTTGAAACCATCATCCGGCTCAATTCAGGCGACATCCATCCCGGCGATGTCTTTGCGCTCAACGCCCCCTACAATGGCGGCACGCATCTGCCTGATATTACTGTCGTGACGCCGGTGTTCGATGACCCCCAGCAGAAAATCCTCTTCTGGGTAGCCTCGCGCGGGCACCACGCGGATATCGGCGGCACCGCGCCGGGCTCGATGACGCCACTTGCCACCACGGTGGACGAGGAAGGCGTGTTGTTCGACAATTTCCGCATCGTCGATCGCGGAAAGTTCCGCGAGAATGAGCTGCGGGCGCTGCTCACCGATCACCGCTATCCCGCCCGCAATCCGCACCAGAATATCGCCGATCTCAAGGCGCAGCTCGCCGCCAACGAAAAGGGCGTGGCGGAGCTGCGCAAGATGGTGGCGCATTTCGGGCTCGATGTCGTGGAGGCCTATATGGGCCATGTGCAGGACAATGCGGCCGAGAGCGTGCGGCGCGTGATCGAGCGGCTGCCTGATACATCGGCCTATGAATATCCCACCGACACCGGCCAGGTGATCAAGGTGAAGATATCGGTCGACCGGCAAAAGCGCGAGGCGACGGTCGACTTCACCGGCACGTCGCCGGTGATGAAGAACAATTTCAACGCGCCAGAGCCTGTCGCCCGGGCAGCGGTGCTTTATGCCTTCCGCGTCATGGTCGAGGACATGATCCCGATGAATACCGGTTGCCTGAGGCCGATCAACATCATCATCCCCGACGGCTCGATGCTGAAACCCGCTTATCCCGCCGCCGTCGTCGCCGGCAATGTCGAGACCTCGCAGCACGTCACCAACGCGCTGTTCGGCGCCATGGGCGCCATGGCCAATGCGCAAGGCACCATGAACAATTTGACCTTCGGCAACAGCAAGTACCAGTATTACGAAACGATCTGTTCCGGTTCGCCCGCCGGCCAGATGAATTCCGGCCGCGGCTTTCCCGGCACTTCGGGCGTTCACACCCATATGACCAATTCGCGCCTCACCGACCCGGAAATACTGGAGTTGCGCTTCCCAGTGATGCTGGAGGATTTCCACATCCGCGAGGGCTCCGGCGGCAAGGGCAGGTGGAATGCCGGCGACGGCACGAAGCGCACCATCCGCTTCCTGGAGAAAATGGAATGCGCCATCCTCTCCTCGCATCGCAACCGTCCGCCGCAAGGGCTGGCCGGTGGTGGCGATGGCGAGGCCGGCTCGACCAAGGTGCGCCGCAAGGACGGCACGGTCGAGATGCTGAAAGCCTGCGACCAGACGGTGCTTCAGGCCGGCGACGCCGTCATCGTGACGACGCCGACGCCCGGGGCGTTCGGGGGGCCGGAGCCAGGGCCGTCCAACGTTTGATAGAATCGCGCAACCGCTCTATCCGTTTTTCGAATCGCATTTCCCTTGCCTTTCACACCGAGCCTTCGCTATGCCAAGCAAATCCCCATTGAAGACACTGGCGCCCGATGGACTCGGGCCGACCGTCACCGTCGGCGAGATCCTGGTGGAGATCATGGCGACGAGCCGTGGCAACGGCTTTCTCGAGCCCATGGAGCTGACCGGACCCTATCCGAGCGGGGCGCCGGCGATCTTCATCGACCAATGTGCCAGGATTGGCGGGCGGGCCGGCATCATCGCCTGCGTCGGCAACGATGATTTCGGCAGGATCAACGTCGAGCGCCTGCGCCGGGACGGTGCGGATGTCTCGGCCATTGCCGTCAGTCCAGACTATCCGACGGGCAGCGCCTTCGTGCGCTACCGCGAGGACGGTTCGCGCGACTTCGTCTACAATATCGGCAAATCGGCGGCGGCGCTGGTCGGGTTGACCCCCGAGGCCAAGGCGCTGCTGGCGCGTTCGGGCCATCTGCACGTCATGGGGACCGCGCTCAGCATTCCCCCCATTTGGGAGGTGCTCGACCATGCGATCGATGCCGTCAAGGCGCGTGGCGGAAGCATCTCGCTCGATCCCAACCTCCGCAAGGAACTGCTCGGCCATGGCCAGACGCGCGAGCGCTTCGCGCGGCTTCTCGACATTGCGGATCTGATCCTGCCGTCGGGTGAGGAACTCCACACCGCTTCGGGCAACGACAATGAAGCCGACGCGCTCGTCTCGCTGTTTGCCCGCGGCGCCGGTGAGGTCGTCGTCAAGCGCGGCGCGCTGGGCGCGTCCCTGTTCGGCGCTGACGGCAGCCGCGTCGAGGCGCCCGGCTTCCTGGTCGAGGAGATCGATCCGACCGGCGCGGGCGACTGTTTTGGCGGCGCCTACATCGCCTGCCGCAGGCTCGGCATGCCTGCCGTGACAGCGCTCGATTACGCGAATGCGGCAGGCGCGCGCAACGTGACGCGGCAAGGTCCGATGGAAGGGGCCGGCACGCGTGCCGAACTGGATCTGTTCATTGCCAACATGCCGAGGCGACGCCCGTGACCGATCCATTGCTGAAACTTGCAAATCCATTGCTGAAACTTGCAAATTCCCGGCGTCAGGGGGTGGCGGAAGGCATCACCTCCGTCTGCTCGTCGCATCCGGTCGTGATCCGGGCCGCAGTGCGCGACGCCGCGCTGTTCTCCCGGCCGCTGCTGATCGAGGCTACCTGCAACCAGGTCAACCAGTTCGGCGGCTATACCGGCATGCAGCCCGCCGACTTCGTCGCGGCGGTGACCGCTATTGCCGGCTCCGAAGGCCTTGCGCCCGAGCGGGTCATCTTCGGCGGGGATCATCTCGGTCCCAATCCATGGCGAAAGGAAGATGCCGGCGCGGCGATGGCGAAGGCCGAGGACATGGTGTCCGGCTATGTCCGGGCCGGTTTCCGCAAGATCCATCTCGATGCCTCCATGGGATGTGCGGGCGAGCCGGCGGCGCTGGATGACGCTACGATTGCCAGGCGCGCCGCGCGCCTTGCGCGCAAGGCCGAGGACGTCGCCAGCGGCCCCGACCGGCCGCTTTACGTGATCGGCACCGAGGTTCCGCCGCCAGGCGGAGCGGATCATCTCATTGGCGAAATCAGCCCCACAAGCCTGTCCGCGGTCCGGCACACATTGGCGGTGCATCGGCAGGTCTTCCACGAGAACGGCCTCGCTGACGCCTTCTCGCGGGTCATCGCCGTGGTCGTGCAGCCGGGCGTGGAGTTCGGCAACGAGAACGTGGTCTTCTACGATCGCGCCAAGGCGCTGCATCTGCGCGCGCTGCTCGAACAGGAATCCGGCCTGGTCTACGAGGCACATTCCACCGACTATCAGACGCAAGCGGCCCTGCGCGAACTGGTCGACGACGGCTTTGCCATCCTCAAGGTGGGGCCGCAGCTGACCTTCGTCCTGCGCGAAGCGCTCTACGGGCTGGACCTGATCGCCTCCGATCTGTTGCCCGATTACGGCGCGCGCCCGCTTTATCAGACCATGGAAGCGCTGATGACTGCCGATGCCAAGGACTGGCACAGCCACTACCACGGCTCTGCGGCGCAACAGCGCGTGCAGCGGCACTATTCGCTGTCGGACCGCATACGTTACTACTGGAACCATCCGGAGGCGATGGACGCTGTCCAGCAATTGATGACCGCTTTGTCGGGCAAGGCCGTGTCGGCGACGCTGTTCCATCAGCATCTGCCCGCGCTCGACCGCTTTGCCGGGCAGCCGCTCGATCCGGAGGCGGTGTTGGTGGCGGCGGTTCAGCAGGCGTTGGAGGGCTACCGCTTCGCCTGCGGCGGGTGAGGCGGCCGATAGCCAGGGGACGCAGTTCGGTCATTTCGACGGCTTGTCGGCTTCCTTGCTTGAGGTGTGCCTGCACCGGAGTAATAGTCGCGACGGAATGGCGAGGAGGAGGATATGACGCTGAACTTCGACCCGAGGGCGAAGGCCGCGACGCTCTATCATGGCGAATTCCGGCCGATGTTCATCGGCGGTAAGTGGGTCGCGGCGCAGTCCGGGCAGGAGATGCAGGCGCTCAACCCGGCGACGGGCGAATTGCTGGCGACGGTGCCGCGCGGAGGCGCCGCCGACGTCGAAGCGGCGGTGGCGGCCGCGCGCATCGCTTTCCAAGGTCCGTGGTCCGGATTTTCCCCTTACGAACGGCAGTGCGTGCTGCTCAGGATCGCAGATCTCTTCGAGAAGAACTGGGAAGAGCTCTGCGTCTCCGACACGCTCGACATGGGGCTGCCGATCACGCGCACGCTCGCCAACCGGCGCCGGGTCATCGGCATGCTGCGCTTCTATGCCGGCATGGCGACCGCGCTGCACGGCGAATCAATCGACAATTCGATCCCGGGCGAGATCGTCACCTTCACAAGACGCGAGCCGGTGGGCGTGGTTGGCGCCATTATTCCCTGGAACGCGCCGACCGCCGCCTCGATCTGGAAGATCGCGCCGGCGCTCGCTGCGGGCTGCACCATCGTGCTGAAACCTTCCGAGGATGCATCGCTGACGCCGCTTTTGATCGCGCGGCTGATGCAGGAAGCCGGCGTTCCCGATGGCGTCGTCAACGTCGTCACCGGAACCGGGGCCGAAGCCGGCGCGCGGCTTGCCGAACATCCTGACGTCAACAAGATCGTCTTCACCGGCTCGACGCTCACCGGTCAGGCGATCGCCCGGGCGGGTGTTGCCAATCTAAAGCGCGTTTCATTGGAACTCGGCGGCAAGTCGCCGCTCATCGTATGCCGCGACGCCGATATCGACAAGGCCGTTCCGATCGCGGCGATGGCCGTCTTCGTGCATTCGGGCCAGGTCTGCATCGCCGGTTCGCGGCTGTTCGTGGCACGCGAAATCCATGACGAGTTCGTGCGCCGGCTCGCCGATTTCGCCGGCAGGTTGCGCATCGGCCATGGCATCGAGGCCGAAACCGAAATAGGGCCGCTCATCAATGCGAGGCAGGCCGGCAAGGTCGAGGGTTACATCAAGGCCGGCAGCGAGGAGGGCGCGGAACTGGTCGCCGGGGGATCGCGGCTGACCGGGGACCTTTATGACGGCGGCAATTTCATCGCCCCAACCGTCTTCGGCGCGGTGTCCGACACGATGACCATAGCGCGTGAAGAGATCTTCGGGCCCGTTATCTCGGCAATGCCCTTCGATACGCTTGACGAAGCCGTCGCCCGCGCGAATACGACGCCCTATGGGCTGGCTGCCGGCATCTTCACCACCCATCTCGGCACGGCGCACAAGCTCGCCCGCCGGGTCAAGGCGGGTTCCGTCTGGGTCAACATGTACCACGCCATCGACCCAGCCGTGCCGTTCGGCGGCATGAAGATGTCGGGCTACGGCCGCGAGGGCGGCATCGAACATCTGCACGAATATCTGGAGACCAAGTCGGTGTGGATCCAGACCGACTGAGGCTTTTGTCGGTTGTCAGGCGAGCCGGCCTGCTCCGCCGGTTCTCAGGCAGCCGCTCATGCACGCCGGCTGCAAATCAACCGGCGACCGTTCTCAGGAACTTTTCTTTATCCGGCGATTTTTGGGTATAAGATGAACTCAGGTTGGCTAGGAAGGTGTTGTCGATGACGACGAAACGCTTTGCGATCTGCGCTCTCGCCCTTGTGATGGGCTGCGGCATCGTCTCTTCGGCGTCCGCCGGGGCAAGGCACCGCCACCACCAAGGCGAACCCGAACGCTATGTTCCCGCTGACGGCGATATTATCGACATACTGTTCGGCGGCCCGCGCTACTATGACCGGCAGCTTGTCACGACGGCCGCCGGCGCCTGCTCCTACCACCGGGTGGGGCCGGATGCGAATGCGTTGAACAAGATCAACGACCACCATTGCGGAAAGTAGGCGGCGGACCTTGGCGATCGTCGCGTCAGGTCTGCCATACACGCGTGCCATGCGGGCGCAAACGAGTGCCGCCTATTTCGCGGCAACCGGATCATGGCGAACTCAGCAGTGAAAAGTGCTCGATTTCAACGGGGTGCGGCAGGATTCGCCAGTTCGGCGCGAATCTCCGCATCGTGTTCGCCGCGTGCCGGGCTTTTCGCTGGTGTCCGCTCCGTTCTTCCGGAGAAACGCGGGGCGGCGGCCGCCTGAAGGGCGCCGTCCACCGTCAGCCAGGAGCCGCGTGCGGCCATGTGCGGATGCAGCGCCGCCTCATGCGGGCTGAGCACAGGCCCGACGCAGGCATCCGTTCCTTCGAACAATTTCATCCACTCGTCTCGGGATTTTTCGGCAAAGATCGCTTCCAGCCGGCTGCCGAGCTCAGGCCAGAGGCCGCGGTCGAACTGAGCGGCGAACTGCGGATCGCCGCCCAGGCCAAGCCTGTCGAGGAACAGCGCATAGAATTTCGGCTCGACGCACTGGACGCTGATGAAGCCGCCATCTGACGTACGGTAGACGCGGCACCAATGCGGTCCGTCCAGAAGGCTCCGGCCACGCTCGGCGGCAAGCGCGCCGGATTGTGCAAGCGACATCAACAGGTTCATCATATGGGCCGAGCCGTCGACGATCGCCGCGTCGACGACCGTGCCTTCACCACCGGCGCGGGCGTTCATGACGGCGGCCAGCATGCCGATCACCAGATAGAGCGCGCCGCCGCCTATGTCGCCGACCAGCGTCGGCGGCGCCATTGGCGGCTCGCCCGGCAGGGAGGCATACCAGAGTGCGCCCGACACGCCGGTATAGTTCAGGTCGTGGCCGGCGATGCGGGCGAGCGGGCCTTCCTGCCCCCAGCCGGTCATGCGGCCAAAGGCCAGGCGAGGGTTGGCGGCCAGACACGCATCTGGACCAAGCCCGAGACGCTCCATCACGCCCGGCCGGAAGCCCTCGATCAGGCCGTCGGCGGTGGCGATCAGGCGCATCAGCACGGCAACGTCCTCGGCATTCCTGAGGTCGAGCGCGATAGAGCGCTTGCCGCGATCGAGCAGCGAGCGCTCGGGAAGGCCCGGCAGGGATGCATGCTTGCGGTGGACGACGATCACATCGGCGCCGAGATCGGCGAGCAGCATGCCGGCAAAGGGCGCCGGCCCCAACGCCTCGATCTCGACGATGCGGATTCCCCTGAGCATCCTACCCTCCACGGCATTCAAACTTTCGGTAAGGCGCACTTTTGGTGTCACGCAGGGGCGACGGTGTGTAACCCTGCTCTTTTGGCATTGAAGCACGTGCTGGTCGCATATACGTCATGCCCATGAAAAAAATCGGTTTCCTGTCATTCGGGCACTGGACGCCCTCGTCGCAATCGCAGGTGCGCTCGGCATCGGACGCGCTGTTGCAATCCATTGATCTCGCCGTCGCGGCCGAGCAACTCGGCGCCGACGGCGCGTATTTCCGCGTCCACCATTTTGCCCGCCAGCTCGCCTCGCCATTTCCGCTGCTGGCGGCGGTCGGCGCCAAGACCAGCCGCATCGAGATCGGGACGGCGGTCATCGACATGCGCTACGAGAATCCGCTCTACATGGCCGAGGATGCGGGTGCCGCCGACATTATCGCCGGCGGGCGCTTGCAGCTCGGCATCAGCCGGGGCTCGCCCGAACAGGTCATCGATGGCTGGCGCTATTTCGGCTACGCGCCGCAGGAAGGCAAAAGCGACGCCGACATGGCGCGGCATCACGCCGAGGTCTTCCTCGACACGCTGCGCGGCGAAGGCTTCGCCCAACCCAATCCGCGGCCGATGTTTCCCAACCCGCCCGGCCTGCTGCGGCTCGAGCCGCATTCGGAGGGTCTGCGCGAGCGCATCTGGTGGGGTGCCGCCACCAACGCCACTTCGGAATGGGCGGCCAAGCTCGGCATGAATTTGCAGAGCTCGACGCTCAAATTCGACGAAAGCGGCAAGCCGTTCCACATCCAGCAGGCCGAGCAGATCCGGATCTATCGCGAGGCCTGGAAGGCCGCCGGCCACGCGCGCGAGCCGCGCGTCTCGGTCAGCCGCAGCATCTTCGCGCTGATCGACGACCGCGACCGCGCCTATTTCGGCCGCGGCAATGAGAGCCGCGACCAGATCGGCTTCATCGAGGAAAACACGCGGGCGATCTTCGGGCGCAGCTATGCCGCCGAGCCTGACGTGCTGATCAAGGAGTTGGCCGGGGACGAGGCGATCGCCGAGGCCGACACGCTGCTGCTCACCGTGCCCAACCAGCTCGGCGTCGACTACAACGCCCATGTCATCGAGGCGATCCTGACCCATGTCGCGCCGGCGCTGGGCTGGCGCTGAAAGCCGCGCCGTGTAACCATCGACCGCAGCGGGCGATTTAGGAGGTTCACGACATGGCGAAGAAGGCGTTGATTGCCTGGGGCGGCTGGGAAGGTCACACGCCGGAACGCAGCGCCAAGGTCGTGCGCGACATGCTGGAGCGCAATGGCTTCACCGTCACGCTGGGCGAGGGCACGGCGATGTTCGCCGATCCGGAGCTCGGTTCCTTCGATCTCATCGTGCCTGTCATCACCATGTCGACGATCGAGAAGGCCGAACTGCAGAACCTGACGCGTGCGGTTCGCGAGGGAAGCGGGCTCGGCGGCTTCCACGGCACGATGGGCGACAGTTTCCGCAACGAGCCGGACTACCAGTTCATGACGGGCGGCCAATGGGTCGCGCATCCCGGCGATATCATCGACTATAAGGTCGTCATCACCCAGCCGGACGACCCGATCATGAGCGGCGTCGGCGATTTCGCCTACCGGTCGGAGCAGTATTACATGCATGTCGATCCGAGCAACGACGTGCTGGCGACGACCATCTTCACCGACGCGCATTTCCCGGGGATCGGCGGCGTCGTCATGCCGGTGGTCTGGAAGCGCCGGCATGGCGCGGGCAAGGTCTTCTACAGTTCGCTTGGGCATACGGCCGACGAGTTCGCGGTGCCGGAAATGGCGCTGATTGTCGAGCGTGGTTTGCTCTGGGCCGCGCGGGGCTAGCGCCCACTGAAACCGCGACAGCCTACCAATCGGCGACGCGGTCGCCGCCGGTGAATTGCGCGCTCTTGCCGGTGTATTCGAACAGTTCGATCTTCACGCCGTTGGGATCGCGCAGCCAGGCCTGGTATGTGTCGTCGCAGGCGAGTTTTTTCGCGGTGACCTCCACACCCCTGGATGCAATATGCGCGATCGCGGCGTCGATATCCTCCACTTCCAGGCAGAAATGGTTGATCTGGTTCGTCTCGCCGAACCGCGCGCCCTCTTTCTGAAAAACCTCGATATGGCTGCGGCCGCCGCAATTGAAGTAGAAACCGAAAATCTCGCGATCGCGCAGGAAATTGAACTGGATATCCGTGCCAAGGACATCCTCGTAGAAGCGCCGTGTCTCGTCCAGATCGTTGGCGAAGATGCAGACATGGGCGAGTTGTTTGACTTTGATCATGGCTGGCTCCTCATAATTCCCCGGTTCACATAGCGAGCCCGGCGCGAAATTGGCCCGCGCGGGCTCATCGTCATCCAATCCCGCCGGTGACCACATAGGCGCCCGCGCTGCATCCATCCCGCAGCCGCATCACCGCCGTGACGATCGAGCCGTAGGGGCCGCGCCAGACGCTGTGGATCCGTTGATGCTCCGCGGCCGGGACAAACGCCCGGCCGGTCAAAAGCGCGCCGGCCCGCTGCATCGCGACGGCCTCGCCGTTGACATGCACCTTGATGCTGGCGCGCTCCGTCTCGGTTGCGTCGACGGGGAGGTTGAGCGTGATGATGATCTCGTCCTGATCGCCGGTGCCGCGCGCCTCGGCCGCTAGCTTGATTGCGAGCGCAGGCGCCTTGCCATTGCCGGCTTGGGCGGACCGGCTCGAAAACACATCATCGGCGAGTTCCGGCGTGCGTGGCGGGCGCGTGCGGCGCTGCGTGGAGCGTTCGAAGTCGCCGGCCATGCGCAGCAGCCTTACATCGTCATAGGCCTTGCCGGCGAAGGTCAGGCCGACCGGCATGCCGATATCGGCCATCGTGCCCATCGGCACGGTGACGGTCGGGATGCCGAAATGCCGCCACACCAGATTGCCGTTGGCGACCCAGGTGCCGTTGCGCCAGGCGAGCGCGGCGGAGGCCTCGTTGATGTCGGCATCCGCCGGCCCGACATCGGCGACTGCGGGCAGCACGACGGCATCAAGCCTGTTCGCGTCCAGCCAGTCCTCGAAATCGAGCCGCCGTGTCGTTTCCAGCCCCATCGGCCCGTCCTCGATCGTCGGAATGTCCCGGAACGGCGTGACGCCGGATTTCGCGCGCTCGACATACTCCGCCAGGTCGAAACCGCCTTCATAGCGGTCGGGCAGCGTGCCCGGTGGCTGCGGAAAAATCTTCGGACCGTCGACCGAAGCGAGATCGGGGATGTTCGGATCGGCGTTCGCGCGCAAAAAATCGTCCCAAGCTGAAATGCAGAGATCCCAGATTTCACGGTCGGCGAACTCCCGTGGCACCAGGCGGCGCTCGACCATGGTGCGCGCGCCGGGGCGATCGCGCTCATAGTTGGAGACGAGGGGAAAATCGACCTCCACCACTTCGGCCCCAAGCCGTCTGAGGTCCGCCGCCGCCTGCTCCCAGAGATCAAGCACGGAGGCGCGGGTTTCGATCGGCCGATCGGCGCCGCTGTCGCGGCCGATATACATGCGGGGCACGCCAAGCCGCATCCCTTCCAGCGACCCCGCAACTGTGAGACCGGTGTAGCGCGGCGGCCGCAGTTCGGAACTCTTCGGCAGCGCGACCCAGGGCTGCGCGCGCCAGAAATCGCCCCGCGTCTCGGGATCGTCGGCGACGATCACATCCAGCAATTCGAGCATATCGGGCACGCTGCGCGTGTGCGGCACGACGACATCCATGGTCGGCACCAGGGGCCAGTTGCCGCGCACCGAAATGACGCCGCGCGACGGCGTGTAGGCGACCAGCGCGTTGTTGGTGGCCGGCGCGCGGCCGGACGACCAGGTCTCCTCGCCAAGCCCGAAGGCGCAGAAGCTCGCCGCCGTTGCCGTGCCCGAGCCGTTGGACGAGCCCGACGCGAAAGCGGCGGTCAGATAGTCGGCATTGTAAGGGCTTTCGGCGCGGCCATAGACGCCGCGCTGCATGCCGCCATTGGCCATGGGCGGCATGTTGGTGAGGCCGATCAGCACCGCGCCGCCGGCGCGCAGCCGGGCGACGGTGAAGGCGTCCTCGTTGGCGATGAGATGCTCGAAGGCCGGCGAGCCGGCGGCGACAGTCAAGCCAGATACCTTGTAGCTGTCCTTGGCGGTGTAGGGGATGCCATCGAGCGGGCCGAGCGTCTTGCGCTGGCTGCGGCGCCGGTCCGAAGCCGCGGCCTCCTCGAACATGGCCGGGTTGAGGATGGGGACAGCGTTGAGTGTGATGCCGTGGCGGTCGAAATGCGCAATGCGCCTGAGATAGGCTCCCACCAGTTCGACGCTGGTGACAGTGCCCTCATCGAGGGCACGGCGCAATTGTTCGATCGTCGCTTCGACGAGATGAAAGCTGGCATCGGTCATCGGCTGGTCTCGGGCTGTCATTGGCACGCGCCATGGATGAGCGAGGCCGCCTGCTTCGGCAAGGGCCAATCGCGACTGTCGGTCGTCCTTGTCGGGAAGTGTTGTTGTTGCAGTCGTCTTCCGGCGCGGGTCGGACGCCTGCGCCCGTGTCCTGCATACGTCGGGCGGGTGCCGCGGTTTGCATATCGCGATCGGCAAGGAAGCGGCTGACCGATGCAGCCTCTAATCGAGATGGGGTGTCCGGTGCCCGGGAACGGTGAAGTCCGGATCCGGCAACGAGGAGTTGCGTCTCTGGTGTCGTCTCCAGGCAACTATCCGCCAAATAGTGAATATCAGTCCCTCAAAACGACTTGCAAGCGTAGGCTGAAGCTCGCAGAAGTTGCGGCAGAAGCATGCATTGAAGAAAACCCATGCCGCCGTCCCAGCATGAAGGGGGAATCATGCCTGACCAGACTGCCCTCATCCGCGCTGCCATAGGGCGGCTGCTCGCCGAAAAGACTGGGGTTGCCGTCATTTCGATGAAGGAAAGCATTGACGAACTGCTGGAGCGAATCGGCGAGACGGTGACCGAGGACCGCCTGCAGGATCTGCTGCTCGAGATGGCCGAGGTCCGTGGAATGATGGTCGTTCTCGACGTTTAGCGAAGCCCGTTCCGCCACAGCCCAGCGTGGCGTTCTGGCTCGCCCCGATCGGCCATTTGGCAGCTCTCACCCCAGCAAATTGCGCGCCGTGCGCATGAAGATCCTCGAGCCGATCGGGATCAAATCGTCGGGGAAATCATAGTCCGGATTGTGCAGGGCAGGGTGGCGTTCGCCGGCGCCGAGGAAGAACATGGCCGACGTCGCGCTGTGGCCGAACAGGCCGAAATCCTCCGAGGCGCGCATCGGCAGCGCTTCCTCCGAGTGCGCGACGCCTTCTTCCTGGAGGGCTCGCTGGAGATGCTCCACCGCGTCGGGCGCGTTGACGCTGGCGACGAAGATCTCGTGATAATCCCAGCTTGCGGACAGGCGATGCTGGCCGGCGATCTTCGTGACCAGCGCTTGCGCGGCGGCGCACAGATCCGCCATGCGCTCGTCGCGCCTGGTGCGCAGCGTCGCCCAGACCTCGGCGTGGGCCGGTGCGATGCCGAACACGGCTTCGCCCATCTCGGCGTGGGTGACGGTGACCATGGCGAAATCGTCGTCGGCGAACGTTCCGCGCCCGAGCGCGGGCAGGGCAGGCATCAATTGGCTGATTGCCGGCATCGGCGAGATTCCGGTCTCGGGCATGGAGGAATGCGCGGTCTTGCCCTCGAGCACGATGCGCATGCCGCGCGAGGCGCAGTTGACCACGCCGGGCTTGAGCCGCACCTCGCCGAACGGCACGCCGGGCAGATTGTGCAGGGAGAAAGCGAAATCCGGCGCGATCTCGCCGAAGCGCGGATCGGCTACGACGCCGGCGGCGCCATTGCCGGTTTCTTCCGCCGGCTGGAACATCAGCACGACGCGGCCGCTGGCGGGCCGCTCGCGCCCCAACTGGCGGCCCAACGCCGCCAGGATCGCGGTGTGTCCGTCATGGCCGCACATATGCGACTTGCCCGGCACTTGCGAGGCATGCGGCACGCCGGACAGTTCTTCGATGGGCAAGGCGTCGAGTTCCGAACGAAACAGGACGGTTGGTCCGTTTTTGCCGCTGTCGTAGACTGCCGCCACGCCATGGCCGCCCAATCCGGTCAGCACCTTGTCGGGTCCCGTGTCGGCGAGGAAGTCGACGACGGCTTTTGCCGTCTTTTCCTCCTCGTTCGAGATTTCCGGCTGCTGGTGCAGCTGGCGCCGCCACTCGGTCAGCTCGACGATGTCCCGGTTGGTGAGAGTCATGCTTTTGGCCTCCGCTGTATCGCTCGCGACGCGCCCGGTCGACCGGGCGCGTCGGCCAATTGCTAGCGGCAAATGGCTGAAACCGCCACCGTCTGGCCTATTGATTGATCTCGGGTTCGACCAGCTTCGCCAGGTTCCTGAGCGATTCCTGCCAGCCGAGATAGCAGGCCTCGACCGGGATGACATCGGGAATGCCGGCCTGGGTGATGTCGAGCTCGGTGCCGACAGAGACTTTTTTCAGGGTTACGGTCACCTGGATTTCGCCCGGCAGATTGGGGTCGTCGAACCTGTCGGTGTAGCGCAGGCGCTCACCGGGAACGAGTTCGAGATACTCGCCGCCGAAGGCATGGCTGTCGCCGGTGGTGAAGTTGCGGAACGACATCTTGAACGTGCCGCCCACCTTGCCCTCGAAGTGATGAACCGTGCAGGTGAAGCCGTTCGGCGGCAGCCACTTCGCCAGCGCGTCGGCTTCGACGAAGGCGCGATAGACTTTTTCCGGGCTGGTGGTGAGAACACGGTGCAAACGTACGGTGCCGGGCATATCATATCCTTTCATAATGCCTGTTCGATGCCCCAAGGACGAGCGGGGCCCGGCCAGTCCGACACCGGCTCCTGGAATTTTTTCCAAAGCCTCGGCCGCGGCCTGCGCGACTGGCTTACGCCAGTTCAGCCTGGGTTGGGACTCGATTTTGCGGCGGCTGGCCCAATCGTCGAAAATGACGAACCGGATAGCCATTATGAGGAGACTGTTTATAACGGTCGCTGAGATCGCTGTGACCAAGGGGAGACGATGCGCTACATACGTCCACTTTCAATCGAAGATGCCGTCGGTCAGTTGGCCGGGTCGGCCGGAACGGCGGCCATTCTCGCCGGAGGCAGCGACCTGCTGGTAAGGATGAAGGGCGGCTTCATCGAACCCGACCTGATCGTCGACATCAAGGCGATCGCTGCCTTGAGCGAAATCAGGGAGACGGCCGACGGCTTCAGCATCGGTGCGGCGGTTCCTTGCGCGGTGCTGGGCGAGAACGCGGCCCTGAAGAAGGCCTGGCCCGGCGTCGTCGAGGCGGCCAAGCTGATCGGCTCGAAGCAGGTGCAGGGACGCTGCACCATCGTCGGCAATTTGTGCAACGCCTCGCCGGCCGCGGACAGCGTGCCGGCGCTGGTGGCGGCCGGCGCCAAAGCGGTGATCGTCGGGCCCGCGGGCAGGCGCACCATTGCCGTGGAGGCCGTGCCGACCGGACCGGGCAAGACCTCGCTCGCCAAGGGCGAGATCATCGAGGCGATCCTGCTCGACAAGCGCGCCGCGCGCTCGGGCGATGCCTATCTCAGGTTCATCCCCCGCACCGAGATGGATATCGCGGTGGTCAGCGCCGGCGTGAACCTGACGCTCGACGAGCAAGGCGTCGTCCAGGCGGCCCGCGTGGCGCTGGGCGCCGCCGCGCCAACGGTGCTTCTGGTGCAGGAGGCGGCCGAGGCCCTCATCGGCAGGAAACTGGACGAAGCAGCCCTCGAGCGGCTCGCCAAGGTCTGCTCCGGCGCCTGCCGGCCGATCGACGACAAGCGGGGCACGATCGAGTTCAGGCGGAAAGTCGCAGGCGTGCTGGCCAGGCGGGCCGCCACGTCAGCCTACAAGCGTGCAGGAGGCAAATGATGGCCGGTGTAGCAGTTTCAACCACGATCAACGGCGACAGCGTCGAGTACCTCTGCCAGCCCGACGAGACGCTGCTCGACGTGCTGCGCGACCGGCTCGGGCTGACCGGCGCCAAGGAAGGCTGCGGCACCGGCGATTGCGGCGCCTGCAGCGTCATCCTCGACGACCGGCTGGTGTGCTCGTGCCTGGTGCTGGGCGCGGAGGCGCAAGGGCGCCGCGTGGAGACCGTCGAGGGCATGGCGCATGGCGACCGGCTGCATCCGCTCCAGCAGAAGTTCCTCGAGCACGCCGCGCTGCAATGCGGCGTCTGCACGCCGGGCTTCCTGATCGCGGCGAAGGACCTTCTGGCCAAGAACCCCGACCCGACCGAGGAGGAGATCCGCTTTGGCCTCGCCGGCAACCTGTGCCGCTGCACCGGCTATGACAAGATCGTGCGCGCCGTCCAGGACGCGGCAAGCGTGATGAAGGGAGCCTGACGATGAATTTCGATCCGCGTTTTTCCAATCGCAATTTCGCCTCCGTCGGCACGCGTCCCATCCGTCCCGACGGCGTCGACAAGGTGACCGGCCGCGCCCGCTACGGCGCCGACTTCAACATGGCCGGCCAGCTGGTCGGGCGTGTGCTGCGCAGCCCGCACGCCCACGCCAAAATCAGGAAGATCGACACTTCGAAGGCGGAAAAGCTCGCCGGCGTGAAGGCGGTGATCACCGCGGCCGACCTGCCGGACCTCACCGACGGCGATGCCGCTATGTACGACATCCTCGACAATTGCATGGCGCGCACCAAGGCGCTCTATGACGGCCATGCGGTGGCCGCTGTCGCCGCGGTCGACGCCCGCACCGCCAGGCAGGCGCTGAAGCTGATCGAGGTCGACTACGAGGTGCTGCCGCATGTCACCGATGTCGACGAGGCGATGCGGCACCACGCCCCGCTGATCAACGACGCCGTCTTCACCGAGGGGCTGGAGGAAAAGCCGGTCAAGCCGTCCAACGTCACCAAGCGCAGCCAGTTTGGCCATGGCGACATCCATCAGGGTTTTGGGCAGGCCGACTTCATCGTCGAGCGCTCCTTCAAGACCGAGCAGACGCACCAGGGCTATATCGAGCCGCATGCCTGCGTGGCCAATGTCAGCTCCGACGGCACGGCGGACCTGTGGGTCTGCACGCAGGGCCATTTCGTCTACCGCCAGCATTGCGCCCAGTTGCTGGGCATGGAAGCCTCGAAGCTGCGCGTCACCTCCTCCGAGATCGGCGGCGGCTTCGGCGGCAAGACCCATGTCTGGGCCGAGCCGGTGGCGCTCGCTTTGTCGCGCAAGGCCGGCCGCCCGGTGAAGCTGGTGATGACCCGCGACGAAGTGTTCCGCGCCTCGGGCCCGACCAGCGCCACCTCGATCGACGTCAAGATCGGCGCCCGCAAGGACGGTACGATCACGGCTGCCGAAGCGACGCTGCGCTACACCAGCGGCCCCTATGCCGGTACTTGGGCCGAGATCGGCGCCATGACGGCGTTCGCCTGCTACAGGCTGGAGAACGTCAAGACCGTCGGCTACGAAGTGCTGGTCAACCGGCCGAAGACCGCGGCCTACCGCGCGCCCTCGGCGCCGATGGCGGCCTTCGCGGTGGAAAGCGCCGTCGACGAGCTCGCCAAGGAGCTCGGCATGGACCCGGTCGATTTCCGCATCAGGAACGCCGCGCAGGAAGGCACGCGGTCGTCCTACGGCCCGGTCTACGGCCCGATCGGCATCGGCCCGACGCTGGAGGCGGTGAAGAACCATGCCCACATGAAGGCGCCGCTAAAAGAAAACCAGGGCAGGGGCATGGCCTGCGGCTTCTGGTTCAATTTCGGCGGCCAGACCTGCACCGACCTCAACATCGGCATGGACGGCTCGGTTTCGCTCGCCGTCGGAACGGTGGACGTGGGTGGCTCGCGCGCGTCGCTGTCGCTGGTGGCGGCGGAGGAGCTCGGCATCGACTATTCGCAGGTCAAGGCCGTCGTCGCCGACACGTCCAGCCTCGGCTACAACGACATGACCGACGGCAGCCGCGGCACCTTCTCCTCCTCCATGGCGACCATCTCGGCCGCCCGCAACGCCATCAAGGTGCTGCGCGAGCGCGCCGCGCAGATGTGGGATATTTCCGTCGACGACGTGGTCTGGGAACAGGGCCATGCGGTGGCCAAGGGCGAGAAGCACGGCAATCTCGGAAAACTGTCGCTGAAGGAGATCGCGGCGCAATCCGGCAAGACCGGCGGGCCGATCGCCGGCCATAGCGAGCTCGTCGCCGACGGCGCCGGCGTCTCCTTCGCCACCCATATCTGCGACATCGAGGTCGATCCCGAGACCGGCTCGACCAGGGTGATCCGCTACACGGTGGTGCAGGATGCCGGCAAGGCGGTGCACCCGACCTATGTCGAGGGCCAGTACCAGGGCGGTGCCGCGCAAGGCATCGGCTGGGCGCTCAACGAGGAGTATATTTACGGCAAGGACGGGCGGCTGCAGAACGCCGGCTTCCTCGACTATCGCATCCCGGTCTGCTCCGACCTGCCGATGATCGACACGCAGATCCTGGAAATCCCCAACCCCAACCACCCCTATGGCGTGCGCGGCGTCGGCGAAACTTCGATCGTGCCGCCGCTGGCGGCGATCGCCAACGCGGTGTCGAACGCCGCCGGCGTGCGCATGACCCACATCCCGATGTCGCCGCCGCGCATCCTGGCGGCGATCGAGGCGGAACGGGAAGGCTGATGGTGCAAGTGACGCTCTGGGGGGCGCTTGCCGCGACCGCCGGAGGCCAGAGCAAGGTCGAGGTCGAGGCCAAGGACATAAGGGAACTGTTCAGGAAACTGGCTGAACAGTATCCCGGCCTGGAGCCGTTGATCGACCGGGGGATCGCGGTGGCGATCGACGGGGTGATTTATAGGGATACGTGGGGGAAGAAGCTGCCGCCGGGGGCGGAGATTTTTTTGCTGCCAAGGTTGGCTGGGGGGTGAGGGGGAGGCTGTGCCAATGGATACGCCGCGCCTGACGGCTAGCGGCAGAAACGCAACGACCGATGCTAAGCAGCATCTGCCTTACTTGTGGCATCTTTCGAAAAATCATGTTCATAAGCGTCACGGGAGAAGTATTGGCTAAAGGCAGCCAAAAGAGAACCAGCTAACGGATCACGAATGCGCGTGATCCGTCTTATTGGATAAACGAATCTACCTTTATCGTAAGAGCCGTGCCGAATCAGTTTTCTAGCTGAGGAGAGGCGCGGCAACGTTGCAATCTCAAGCATCTTTGCACCATCATCCTTAAACTTTTTGCGAGCGTTCTCGATTTCGTTCGTTACCTTCTCGAAATGCTTTGTAAGGATAACTGCTCGGTCGGCCCAGGGTTTGGTGGGCAAGAGCAAATTGGGGTCCAAGTCCTTCAGTGCTCCTATTTCGCATTTCCCCGACTTACTCAGGACAGCAAGATCGAGAACGCGGAGATTTGCCGAAGTCGCTTCAGCAAAGTCAACATACGAACTCGCCATCCCGCCCTTGTCGAAATGATCAAGGCGAAATGACAAACCAGGCTTCGGCATTTCGTCCAATGGCACGGCTCGAATAGGCGCCAGAACAGCCACTTTAAAGTTATCTTCTCTGGCTCGCTCGCCATTACTTCGAACCATGAGATCGCAGGGCTGCGCGATGAGTACCCACAACTTAATGCCCTGGCCCTCACCAATTTCGAAGACGTCACCATTTCGCAGCGGATCATGAAATCCGTTTACCAACGTTTCATCCTCGTAGAGTTCGGTTTGACGGAGCTTTGCCAAGCGCTCTTGTGCTGTCTGCGGCAACTTTCGCGCAAAATCGGCGACAATCTTCACCCCGGTCGCTGCAGTCGAAAACTCCTGCAGGGTCGCCTCTTTTAGTATCTGAGCCTTTACCTGATCCTTATGGATTATCCCGTATAGCCGGATCAGAGTTTCGAGTTCGGAGACTCCCTCATCTTCCGACGACTTAAGGACCATATGCTCAAAGTCGATTGGGTCGAGTTTAGAAAAACGATCGAGGGCAGCTTCAAGCGCCTCTTTAAACGCTGCCTTCGCTAAGTCCTTCATGCTGGCGCAATACGTGTTGATGAGGGTCCTATAGACAGCCCCATAAAATGTCGGCAGTTCTCTCAGGCTGCCTTTCGCGATAGGCATAAAAAAACTGAGCTTTATATCTTCTTCTTGCTCCAACTTAAGCCAAGTATCGACCTCGTCGCCAGGCTGTAGAGTATGTGAAAGCATACCACAGAACCATCTCGTACCGAAGGCTTCCTTGTCAGTCAGCGCCAAGTCCTTGATGATATCTGATCCCTTTGCGAAAAGAAGGCCGTCGTTGTTTCCAAGTTCTTGGTCAAACAGAAATAGTGTTCGTCTATCTTTATCGCATTCCGCCAGAAGGGCCGCTCGCATATCATTCCAGACATTAGGCACAAGGAACTCTATCTCAATGTCACCAGGCAAAAGAGCTCTCAATTCATCGAAGACTACTTTCTCGAAAACTTCAGGCGCCATCTGGCTGATAGTCTCTCGCAACAATTCCAGTTGCTCTGAATTTAGCTCAGCAAATGTAGCAGAGATTTGCTCGAACAACACCTCGTTTTGAGGATCCAAATCAAGATTGAAAAACTGATCAGATAGGCGCTTTCTACTTTCTGGGTGAGTAGTAATTACGTCGAAAATAACTCCAGGGTCCATCTCCTGGTCGATCTTGTCATCGACAAGGACGACCTTGACGATTTTGAGACGCGCAAAAAGCTCGGTCAGGTTGCCTTCGAATGCTTCGCCACGCGGGGCCGCCACCGCCGTTTGGCCTGCTGCAACTTCTTCGGCAATAGGCGCCGGCGCCGCGGCCTCAGCCTGCATCACGGGCGCCTTCTTATCCATTCGCAACACCTGACAAATCCAGCTCGAAAATATAGCGATGACCGTGCGCATTTCGTGTGCCCAGCAACGAGATTGAGCAACCCATCGATTCCAGGATTTGCGCACTAATGAACAATCCAAGTCCTCGCCCCTGAGTTTTTGGCTTGAGAGTTATAAACGGTTCAAAAAGGGAATCTTCAACTGAAGGGTCGACCCCTAGACCGTTATCCCAAATTCTGAGTCTCGGTGATTTGATTTCAATCGCTAGAACAAGATCCTGTCTGATGCTTGGCTTGGCATGCTGAAGCCAATATTCAGCGTTCAATAGTACGTTGTCGATTACTTGGGTCAAGCGCCCTCGATTGGTTCTGACCCGAAAATCTTCGCCCGCCTCGATGTTTGTTGAGATACCTAATTGTTGCCATCGGCGTTCAAAATGATCACAGATATCCACAACCAGTTCATTCGCGGAGAAGACTTCAATCTTGTCGCGCTGGTACCGAAGAGAAGGTGCCAGATGACTAATTTGTCGTCTGAGTGCTGAAGCGATGGACGTCACTTCGGTGGAGAATACCAGCAAATCATTGTTGATGGGTATGGCCTTGCGCGCCTTGGAAGTGTTAGCCGTAGACCTCTGCATCAAACGGTCCGTCTGATTTTGGACCTCATGGGATAAGGTCTCGGCTAGCAGGCCGAGACCTGCTAGCTCAGAGAAATCCTGCAACTGATCCGAGAGGACATCGAGTCGAGGTCCCAAGCTCGCTACAACTTGCTCCAAACCCTGAGCTTCGGAAGCATAGTCGGAAAGTTCATCGAAGATTGCCTCAGATGCCTCAAGCGCCTGGCGCGCCTCTGCAAGCAGAACGGACAATTCTCGTTCTGCGGCATTTGAGAGCAGTGGGGTTGTCTCAATGCGGTTCGTAACAGAGGCGATTTGCTTTTGAACGGTGGACGTGCGAGTTTTTATCGTAGCCGCGCGCTTGGCATAACTTGCAAGCCTGTTAGAAACAGCCGCGGCATCGAGCACAGCTGTGCGGCCGCGGTCAAAGGGCTTTCCGCGTGAAGCATGCTCCGCTTTATAACTGTTGTAGTTGCGCCGCGCCCATTCATAGAAGATCGCAATAGTGTCGACTGCCTTTCCCATCAGTCGACGAAAATTCTGGGAATATGGGTTCGAAACAAATCCTTCGCGGTCTGTCTTCTCCCGCAGCTGACTATTCCTAGCTTCGGATATCGCAACAAAGCCGATAACGTTGTGGGGGCGCAAGCCGTACCAGGAAGATGCGCTGGTCTGACCCTCACTAAGACGTAACCAATCCTCTCCATTAATCCCATAGGGTCTAACTGCGAAGCCATCACGGAATACTTTTATGCCGGCATGTTGTTTGACGACCTGCTGAATTTCAGTGGCGTTAGCCAAACCGCTAAGCTTGACGGCAACCTCGTCAGAGCGAAGCGAAAACTCGTCGATCTCGCTATGGAACGGCCCCGGATTGGCAGGCTTAGAAGGATCACCTGGGTCCCTCTCGATCTTTCCCAAAGCCGAAAGATCCACAGAATGGCTAAATTCAAGAAAATATGCGGTGTCCGGACTGAAGCGTATTTCTACGGGAGGTGTCCGACCCGACAAAAACTCGAAAAATGCCTGCCCGTTGTCTTGCGTGAGGAGTCGCTCGAACGCATATGTGTCCTCCGCTTTGTTGCCACGGAATTTTGCTAAGCGAACTCTGCCGGACAGTCCCAAGCGGCCATTTTCAAAGTCGATCTGGAAGCGTCCGATTGCGGCATTGCGAACGCGCTCTGAAACTAATGCGAGATCAATTGGCCGCCCGTCGATTCGCAAAGTTACCATGAACGGACGAGCTTCTGGAAAAGGCGAGATAATTTGTGAGAGGTCGGACACAAGTTGCTCCGCCGCTTTTCCACGCCAGACTTCGGCATTGCGCAGCCCGCTGATTGCAAGCAATGTGCCCTTCTTTCGCCCGGGTGTGGCCGGCCCCAGGTAAACTGGAACCTCGCTGAGGCTCTTGTCGTCGCTGAACGCTGTCCAGGCGAAAGACACATGCAGTGTTTCGCTGTTGCCGTCCTTGCGAGTAAACATCTCGAGATTCCGGCCCAGCTTCTGAGTACTAAGACGTCCTAAGCCTTTGTCGCCAAGGGGCACACGGCCTTTGGGCGTTGTAAGCCCTTGGCCTTTCATAATGCGCTTCCCGGAGAGGGAGATAATCAACCAGCCTCGCTCAATGTCATAACGATCCATTCCCATCCCGTCATCTTCGATGGTTATGTATCCAATCTCACGAGTAAATTTGGCACCATCGATAGGTAGCCTCTCCGATGTGTTTACCGATACGTGGGCAAAGGTTGCATCAGCGTCGTAAGCGTTCTTCACAAGTTCGACGATTGCGGTAACCTCGTCAGAAACCAGCTCTTCTCCGAGTTGGCGCACAACGGCGGCACTAATGTCGAAGTGTGGAATCTTGGCCATTGGCCTTTATTTCTCGCTCTTACGAACGAGGAGAATCTTCTCCTCTTTCATTGTAGCCGAACTCGCGTTTCTGTGTGGCATTCGCTTGTGATGAATCTGACGAGTTAAGGTGGTGATGACTTTGCAACCCTGCCCATCCAACAATTCAGAAAGAACGATGTCTGTCGGGACCTGCAGCCCAGAGATACTGCGATTTCCTACTGTCCATATCATGTAGCCGTCGGCAGAAAGTAATTTTATTATCCTCGTAAGACTTTCAGCAAAGTCACCATAAAAACGGATTAGTCTTGTTCGACCGTCGCCCGGCTTTGGCGGAAGGCTATCCGCAAAACGCTTCAAATGAACCGAATTCTCGAATAGAGTTTCCTCATTCCATGTACTTCCTCGAATGCTGCCTCCCAAGCTTCGTGCATCGAGCTCGTGAGTGGTACGAACAGCGTCAGCATCAGCGTGTTCATCGATGTCATTAAAATCAATCCAGTGGAGCGGCAGATAAGAGTGCTGGCCATAGGTAACTGTGGTAAGGTTGTCACCGTATGGCGGCGAAGTCATGATCAGGTCGAAGCCTCCAGGCGACCAGTTGTTGCTGACCTCTCTGGTGTCACGCAAAAATACACTTGTGTCAGACCTATATTCACTGTCTTTTATATTATTTGCATTTTCGAGCTGCTTCCTAAAGGCCAAAATGCTTGAGCAATTGTCGCGCGCGAGGTCTTTGAAGACCGCAAACGGCGAGAGTTTTCGTTTCGCGATCTCCTCAGTTGGGCGAGCGTGTAGTTTATAGGTCGACGTGCGATCGTTACTGGTAAGCCTCACTGTCTCGGCAAGCGTTGCCCAGAGAAAGCGACGTACCCATAGATCATCACACCGCCTGATTGATCGCCTTAACCTTGAGAGTTCCTCAGCAACCTCATCATGGAACCACTTCTCGTGGTTTGGCAGTGCCGTTTCTATGTTCCTCTTCCGATCTGCCTTAGCCCCAATGACAACCTGTTCCGCAATTAGGCCAATGCCAGATTCGACACGTCGAGCGGTTCGAACTCGACTGAGGAGGACTGCTAGCGGGTTTATATCGTTTCCGTAAGCGTTTAAGCCATAATGCATACCGCTTACAAGAGAAGTTCCTGAGCCGACAAAAGGATCGTATATTGAAGTGATGCTCGGCCGTGCGTCGAGCACCGCACCTAGGAGCCGACGCTGAACCTTTGGAACCATCATCGCTGGATACTGAAATATATTATGCGCGCTGTCGTTTCGGTCTCTGTCTTTCAATGACCAAAAGTCAGGGTCCGCACTCCGATCACTAAGGAGGCGCAGAAGTTTTTCGTCGGTGTTGTGTACGCGAGGAGTCGCTTGCGGTCTAAGAACGCTGCGTGCTGCGACTGGCATTGCGCGGCGATCCCATTTCTGTATTTTGCGTTTCTGAATTCAACGACCGGCCGCAAAGAATCACGATGCGCAGAGAGCGCATTGACAGTAGTTTGATTTTAAGGTGCTTCATCCAACTCGTAAAGCCTTGTCCGGGCAGAAGAGGCGGTTATTTCGATCCGCTAACTTGCTGCCGACTACAGGCAATGGCGTCCGGGCCATCATAACGCGGTTCCCAGCGCAGCCGTGATCTCCACCGTGGTCGCGCAACGCATCCTGTCCATCCAACCTTCAACTGACGAGGGCAATCACAGGTATTGGTTCCACACAGATTCGCAGCCATTGCGTGATGCCGCTCGGTGCGCTTCTATCCCTGCCGTGCCATGGGGGGTCATCATTTGTCTGCCAGGAACCAAACGTCCACCGGTCACGAAGCGAGCGAGGCCGGTTGGCTCGATCTTCATTTCGAATCGTCGCGGCCCGAATATGAGGCGGCCTTTCTCGAAGCCGGCATCCTCCCGGGCTGGCGCGTGCTCGATGCCGGTTGCGGCAGCGGCGGCTTCCTGCCGCTCATCGCGAGCGCCGTCGGCCCCTCCGGCTTCATCGCCGCGCTCGACCTCGCGCCCGAAAACATCGCCCGGGTCGAGGCGCTCGCGGGCACGCTGTCCGAGCCACCGGACATTGCCGCGCATGTCGGCAGCATCCTGTCGCTGCCATTCGCCGACGCATCGTTCGATTGCGTGTGGTCCGGCAATGTCATGCAGTATCTGACGCCGGCCGAGTTCGAGCTTGCCGTCGGCGAGGCGAGACGCGTCTTGAAGCCGGGCGGCATCCTGGCGGTCAAGGATTTCGATTCGACCATCCTGCAGATCCTGCCCATGGACCGGGCGCTGCTGGCGCGCTTCATGGCAGCCAGGCTGCAGGGATTTCGCGACCGGGGCGTGCTCGGCACCGATTGCGGTTCGACGCTTCCCGCGCGCCTGCGCCAGGCTGGCCTGGAGGTCGTCAGCCGCAAGGGCTGGCTGGTCGAGCGCTGGGCGCCCGCGCCTCGCTTCACGCGTGACTATGTTCGCGACCTGCTGGCCTATTTTGCCAGCGTCGCGCCGGGCTACGCCTTGCCTGACGCCGACCAGGCCTATTGGCGGGACCTGAAGGAGAGGCCGGATCGCCTGCTCGACGATCCGGACTTCTGCTACCGCGAGTTCTTCGTGATGGCGGTTTGCCGGATTTAGCGCTCCGCCGCGACGACCGATGCCGCGGCGCTGCGCGAGCCGCAGGCAAAGCCGCTTCCGAGATCGAGGTTGAGCCAAGGCGCATTCGCCAGCCCTCCACTCAAATGGCCGGCTTTCGAGCGAATTTCTTCGCGAACCGTTAATTCGGCCGTGCTGTTAATAAGCATCTGCTAATGAACTGGTTCGCGCGGGGGTACGCAATGACCAAGAATCTCGGCAATGCACGCTACGTGCCGCCAAAGGAGCAGCAAGGCTCGATCCTCGGCAAGGTCGCGCCGGCCCTGTTCCCGCTGGCCGTGGTGGCGCTGGGCTACATGATCGGCAGGCAGTTCTTCGGCCTCTAGGCTCCGCCGTCAGGCGCCGGTTTCGGCGGCGACCTCGGCCCTTGCTTCGGCGCGGATGCGGTCGCTGGCCAGCAGCACGACCGGGCAGGCGACGGCGGCCAGCACCGCGGTCGCCGTGTCGCCGAAGAACAGCTCTTCGCCCGGCCGTTGCGCGACGCCCATGACGACCATCGCGGCACCCTTGGCCACTTCCCTGGCGATCGCCTTGTCGGGCGTGGCGCGGGCGCGGATCGCGGTGTCGACGGCGACGCCGTAGCGGTCGGCGAGATCGACGACGTCCTTGAGCACGGCCTCCTCGCGGCGGTGCGAGACCGAGCTCGGCCGGCTGCCTTTCCTGGCCTGCGAGACATAGAGGGCCTTGACCCGCGCCCGGTGCGGCCGCGCCAGGGCGAGCGCGAGATCGACGGCGCGGCGCGAGACCTCCGTGCCGTTGACCGGGACCAGTATGGTCGCGCCGGCTTTCAGCATCGGCATCTTTCCGGCGGATCTGGCGCCATTCAGCACCAGGCATAGCGGGCCGTCGAAGCCGCTGGTCATGTCGTTGAGCGCCTCGGTGAACGAGCCCTTGGCGGTCAGCGCATTCTCCAGCCCGACCAGCAGGAGGCCGTAGCCCTTGCGGGCTTCCTCGGCGATCGTCTCGGCGGTGGCCTGGGGCTCGGTGCGGGCGATGAGATGCACCTTGTCGACCGGCGTGTCCTCGGCCTTGCTGACGGCCCTGGCGCTCTTTTGCGCGCCGCGCTTGACCTCCTTCGAGGCGCGTTCCGGCCCTTTGGTGCCGGCCGGGCCGGCGATCTTGCCATCGGGCAGGTGGAGAAGCGTGGTCGGCATGCCGCTGCCGCCGCCGACAAGTCCGGCGAGATGCGCGGCCAACTTGCCGACCGGGCTGTCGTCGACCAGCAGCAGCAGCCGTTCCAACTTGGAGACGAAGCCGCGCTCGTCGAGCAGCTCGCGGTCGACGCGCTGCTTCTCGGCATCGCCGACCGGCAGGCGTCCAAGCGCCCAGCGAAGCATCGGCGGCATGGCGAGCGTGGTGATGACCGCCATGGTGACGATCATGGTGAACAGGTTGTGGGAGAGGATGTTCATCGACAGGCCGATCGAGGCGACGATCACCTCCGTCGAGCCGCGCGCGTTCATGGCGCTGCCGACGGCGGTCGCTTCTTTCAGCGTCATGCCGGCGAACCGGCCGCCGATGAAGGCGCCGCCGAACTTTCCGATGCTGGCGATGACGACCAGCAGCAGCGTCAGCAGCGCCAGGGTCGGATCGACGAGCACGGTGAGGTCGGCCGAAAGGCCGGCCATGCCGAAGAAGATCGGCATGAAGAGCGCCGTGATGACGCCGCGCAGCTGGCTCTCGATGTGACTGGAGAGGATCGGCGATTCGCCGACCAATATGCCGGCGACGAAGGCGCCGAGCACGGTGTGGACGCCGATCAGGTTGGTGATCAGCGCCATCACGCCCATGATGATCAGGATGACCGATATGACGGCGTATTCGCTGCGGAAGGAATCGTTGCTCCAGCGGATCAGCGTGAACACCAGCCGGCGGCCGATGGTGAAGGAGAACACCATGAACAGCGCCACTTCCGCCACGGTTACGACCAACGGCACGATTTGCAGGCTGCCATTGGTGGCGATGCCGAAGGTGACGGCGATGATCAGCCAGCCGATCGTATCCTCGATGATGGCCGAGGAGATGATGACCTGGCCGAGATTGCGGCGCATGAAGTTCATCTCGCGCACCACCATGGCGACGATCTTGACCGAGGAGATGGACAGGGCCGTGCCGAGGAAAAGCCCGGCGACGACGCGCTCTCTCGGGTCGGGCAGCAGCGTGTCGGGCAGGATTTGCGCCAGCGCGAAACCGCAGGCAAAGGGCACGAGGATGCCGGTGACCGAGATCGAAAAACACGCCGCGCCCACCCGGCGCACCAGGCGCAGGTCCGTCTCCATGCCGGTGAGCAGCAGAAGCAGCAGGACACCGAGCTGGGAGACCGCCTCGATCATGCTCTTCTGCGCCGGGTCGGTCGAGAAGATCAGTTGCTGCGCACCGGGCCAGAGCCAGCCGAACAGCGAAGGCCCAAGCAGGATGCCGCCGATCAGCTGGCCCATGATCGCCGGCTGGCCGTAGCGCTGGAAGATTTCGCCCAGGCCACGCCCGACCAGCAGCAGAAGCACGATCTCGGCGACGAACAGGCCCTCCGCCGAGCCGCCCATGCCCGCCGCATGGCCGCTCGCCTGCGCGGCCCAGACGGGATGCGCCACGGCGCTCGCGGCAATGGTCAAGACGGCCAGGAGAGATGTCGTTTGCAGGCGCTGCCGGTCCATCCAGCCCTCAACAGATGATTTCCGGAACACTGTTCCCGTTCGGCAGGATGCGGGCTGGCCTGTTCCGGCAGGATCGGATCAGGTCCGCACGCATCGCTGCTATAAACGTGCAAGGCTGCGCAAGGTTGCGCAACACATCCTAGCCCGACCGCTTCGGACCGGCCGCCGGCAAGGGCTGCGCCGGCGAGGCGGGCGGCGGCTCCGGGCCGAAGACGCTGCGGCCGCCGAGCAGATGCGACTGGTCGAACTCGCCCGCGACGATCTCCTTCAGGCTCGGGCCGGTGACGTAGCGCTCCAGCCGCCGCGCTTGGCCGTCGAGCCGCTGCAAGGCGGCAAGCTCCTCCTCGCGGCCGAGCTTCGCCTTGCTGACCGCCGACTTCATGACGGCGATGGTCTCGTCATAGACCTTCAGCGGCACCGGGAAGGGATGCCGGTCCTTGCCGCCATGTGCCAGCGAGAAGCGCGCCGGGTCGGAGAAGCGGCACGGCGCGCCATGCACCACCTCCGCCACCATCGCCAGCGCCCGCACGGTGCGGGCGCCGACGCCCGGCACCAGCAGCAATTCGGGAAAATCCGCCGGGCCGCTCTCGATGGCGGCGCAGATGTTGCCGTGCAGCCGGCGCATGACGATGTCGCTTTCGCGCACGTCATGGTGCGCCGGCATGACCAGATTGGGCAGCATTGGCTGTGCGCTCTCGCACTTCGCCGAAGGATCGTCCGCCATGGGCTCGATGGCGGCGAATTCGCGCACGATGCGGTCTGGACCGAGCTGGCGCAGAAGGTCGAGCTGGCCGCTGCGCGAAGCCTCGGCGCGATGGTCGGTGAGATTGACGATCTCGCCCTGCCGCTCGCCCTCGATCGCCGCGTGCGGCTGGTCGACGAAACTCCTCAAGCCTTCCGACAGCCAGTGGTAGCGGCGCGCCTGCCTCCTGTCGCCGTTCATGCCTTGCTGGACGACCACCCAGCGGCTGTCGTCGGTGACGATGAAGCCATGCAGATAGAGGTCGAAACCATCCTGCACGGCGGCGCTGTCGACCTTGGCGACCAGGCGGCTGGCGGTGGCAAGGGCCGCGCCGTCGAAGCCGACGCGTTCGCCGATCATTTCCAGCTCATGCGGCGTCTTGCGCGAATGGGCGCCGCGGCCGCCGCAGACATGGATGCCAAGCTCGCCCGACAGCGGCGTCAGCCCGCGCTTCAGCGCGCCGATGACGCTGGTGGTGATGCCGGACGAATGCCAGTCCATGCCCATCACCGCACCGAAGGACTGGAACCAGAAGGGATGCGCCAGCCGGCGCAGCAGCTCGTCGCGGCCGTAATGGTGGACGATCGCCTCGCACAGCACCGCGCCGAGCCGCGTCATGCGGTCGCCCAGCCATTTCGGGACCCGTCCGCCATGCAGCGGCAGGTCGGCGCTGCCGCTTCGCTGCGTCACTGGTTTCGATATCTCCGTGGCCGGCCGCTTAAGAACCGGCTCTCTGCGCATCTAGATGGCATCCATGCGGCCATTTTCCAAGCGTCACGTAGACCACGGTTCGCATCTTGAATCAGAATGGCGCACTACCCGATTGTCCAAAAAGGGTTTTCATACGTCGGCTGGCGCTAGACATGCACGTCGCCGAAGGAGAGTTCGCCATTGTCGTCGGGCGTCAGCAAGGCGGCCGCCAGCAGGCCGGCATAGAGGATCGCGACCAGCGTGACGATGACCACGCCGGGCACGGGGCCCAGGGCGGCGGCGTTGACGGCCTCGCGCAATGTGCCGACGAAACCGACCGGCGCGGCCTGGTCGAGCAGGCTGGGCGTCGACAGTTTGAGGATCCAGGCGAGCAGCAGGATCAGCATCATGTGGATGTAGTTGCGGCGCAGACGGCGCGCCAGCGCCACCCGCTGCGAGACCAGGAATTTCGGCGTGCGCAGGCTTTCTCCGACGATCAGCAGCCAGTCCGAGGCGAAGTCCGGCTGCGGCGAGAAGATCTGCGCGAAATAGTGGCGCTCGAACTGGCGCACGCGGGCGCGGTAGACGTCGAAGAAGCGGTAGCGCCGCGCCTCGATCCATAGCAACAGCAGCACCAGCAGCATGGCGAACAAGAGCACGCCGTGATGGGCGCTGGCCGTCGACAGCGACACCGACAGCATCGCGGCGACAACGGTGATCGCCCAGTTGCTGGTCCTGTCGATGCGGTCGCGCCATCCCGCCATGCGCGCAATCTCGGCGCGATGGAAATGCGACATCACGGTCACCATTTCGCTGGGCGAAAGCGTCCTGCCGACGGGCGTTGCCGGCGCATCGTTCATAGTTCCCTCCCAACCCAACGAAACGCGTCGAAGGCGATCTCGTTCCGCCGACGGCGGCCAGGGGTTCGGCAGCGGCCCCGGATTGCCTCGCTGAAGACATACTGCGCCAATAAAAGGCCAGGCCACCGGCACTATTTCGGAGAATATGTTTGAATCTCGTTGTCAGGCGTCCAGTCGCCCAGGCTTCAATTCCCGGGCATGGACAAGCCGGACTTGCCTATCGCGCGGATATTGACGGGCTGCGTGCCTTGGCGATCGTTCCGGTGGTGCTGTACCACACCGGCATTCCGGGTTTTGGTGGCGGCTTCGTCGGCGTCGACGTGTTCTTCGTCATCTCCGGCTTTCTCATGGCGTCGCTGATTTCGAGGGAGATCACTTGCGGTGATTTCAGCTTGCTGCGTTTTTACGAGCGTCGCATCCGGCGGATCTTTCCGGCGCTCTTTGCAATTCTGGCGGCCTCGTCGATAGCCGCATGGTTCCTGCTGATGCCCGCCGAGCTGGAATACTTCGCCCGCAGCCTGAAAGCCGCAGCCTTGTTTACATCGAATATCGAGTTCGAGAAGGAAAGCGGCTACTTCGACGTCGGTGCGCAGATGAAGCCGCTGATGCACACATGGTCGCTTGCAGTCGAGGAGCAGTTCTACATTCTGTTTCCGCTGCTGCTGGTCGCAATCAACCGGTTCGCGCGGCGACACACGGTGTCCATCCTGGTCGGGTTGCTGATCGTCTCGTTTGTGGCGAGCGCATGGACGGTCTTCCGTTCGCCGGTCGCGGCGTTCTATCTCCTGGAGTTTCGCGCCTGGGAACTGCTCGTTGGCGCCCTGCTTGCCTTCGGCGCGATACCGACGCCGACGCGGCCGACCATGCGGGCAGGCTTGGCAGCCGGCGGCATTTTGCTGATCGCCTTAGCCGTGTTCGGATTCAACGATCACACTCTCTTTCCCGGCCCGGCGGCACTGCTGCCCTGCCTCGGCGCCGCGCTGGTGATCCATGCACGCGACGAGCAAGGGCCGGTCAGCCACATCCTGCGATCGAAGCCGGTTGTATTCATAGGCTTGATCTCCTACTCGCTCTATCTGTGGCATTGGCCCGTCATCGTGTTTAGCAGGGCGATGGCCGACCGTGAATTTTCCGTGCTTCACGGCAGCCTGATCGTCCTGACGTCGCTCGCAATCGCCGTTTTTTCGTGGCGGTTTATCGAACGGCCCTTCCGCGGCAGCAATGCCTGGGTCGGCCGGCGTTCGTTGTTTGCCGGAGCGGCCCTGATGGTTGCTGTGGCCGTCGGCTTTGGAACCGATGTGATCCGCGACAAGGGCGTTCCATCCCGTGTTCCTGTCGATGTTCGCAAGGTCTACGCCGCGACCTACGATGAAAGCCGGTTCAGCGTGCCGCCCTGTTTCGCCGATTTCGATGCAACGGGACCGACGCCGGCCGACATACGCGCGGGCAAGCTCTGCCCGCTCGGCATCGAGCATTCGAACAATCCCGCCTTCCTCGTGTGGGGAGACTCCCACGCCGGCGCAATGGCTCCGGCCATCGATGCAGCCGCCACCCGGACCGGCGTTGCTGGTCTCTTTGCAGGACATGCTTCATGTCCGCCTTTGCCGGGCGTTCAGTTGACGCGGCGTAGCCATACCGAACAGTGTGGCGATTTCAATGGAGCAGTGCGCGATCTGATCGCGTCCAGGCACATCCCGCTCGTCTTCCTGCTGGCCTACTGGCCCAAATACGTGCACGATTCCGAACTGCCGAACCAGGGCGTTTATTTCGATCCGTCGGTGCCGCCGCCGCTTGAAGACAAATCCGCCTCGGTCGTCGAAACGCTCGACCGCCTGATGGGGGAGTTGGCGCAACAAGGCACCAAGGTCGTTTTGGTCATGGACGTCCCGGAGATGGGACATTATATGCCGGAAGCCGTCGCCAGGGCGATGATAGCAGGACGTTCCACGGATGTGGCCCCGCCATGGGATTATGTCGCGAAGCGGCAAGCGCTCTCGCGCGCGATCTTGACACGTCTTGCCGCAAAATACGGCGCTGCGGTTGTCGACCCGCTTCCAGCGTTCTGCAGCATTGGCCACTGCGACGCGGTTCAAAACGGCCTGCCGATCTACAAGGACGCCGATCACATTACCGCAACCATGGCGAGGAGCCTGGCCTCTCTGTATGTCCCCTTGCTGTCAACGGCTCGTCGGTCGCCGGCGACGACCAATCCCTGAACATCCAGTTGCGTTTGGTGGCCGGCGGATCCCAACCCGGCGATCCCAATCAGTCATCGGCGTCGGCGCCGCCCCTTGAGAATCCCTGCGCCTTCGGCAACATGGCGGTGACGGCCGAGATGCGAACATGAACAAACCGATCCCCACCGCGCCGCCACTCAAAGCGGCGATGGCGCTGACGGAGGCGCTGGTCGCCCGCACCTTGCGCGCGGTCGAGGATGCCGGGCCGACGCCGGGCATGGTCTACATGACCGACGCCGACTATGCGCGTTTCAGCGACGAAATCCTGGCCGATGCGCCGGCCGGGCCGCTGAAACTGTTCGCCTATGGCTCGCTGCTATGGAAGCCGGCGGGCGAGGTGAGGGGAGGCGAGCGCGCGGTGGCGACCGGCTGGCACCGCTCTTTCTGCTTCACCGTGCAGCGGTTTCGCGGCACCGTCGAGCAGCCCGGCCTGATGATGGCGCTCGACCGTGGTGGCCAATGCCAGGGCATGGTGTTCGAGATCGCGGAGCCGGTCGCCGACAATCTCGAGGCGCTGCTGCGCCGCGAGATGACCATCCTGCCCGCCGTCAACGTGCCGCGCTGGCTGCGGGTCAGGACGGAGGGCGGCATGTGCCGCGCGCTCGGCTTCGTCGTCGATCCCGCCAATGCGCGCTATGTCGGCAGGCTCGACAAACGGGCGGTCGCGGCGACGCTGGCCCGGGCCGCCGGCCATTGGGGCTCGGGCGCGCAATATCTGTTCGAGACCATCCGCCACCTCGACGCCTGCGGCATTCGCGATCGCAACCTGTGGCAGTTGCAGGCGCTGGTGGCCGAGGAGATCAACCGCGTCCACGCCACGGTTTAGCGATCGGCGTTCCCAGCGCAGCGCGACCCGAAAGTTTCCGGACGCTTTTCCCCCTCCAAATCTTCGCTTGACGAATACATATCCCGGTGGTTATACGTCGATCAATAGCCAACGGGTTATCGATTAAATGCCGGATGCTCATGATGCGCTCTTCAGGACGCTTGCCGACCCGACGCGGCGCGCCATCTTTGAACGGCTGTGCCGCCAGGGAGAGCAGACGGTGGGAGCGCTGACGATCCAGTCGGGGGTCTCGCAGCCGGCCGTGTCGAAGCATCTTGGCGTGCTGAAGCAGGCCGGGCTGGTACGCGACCGCCATGAAGGCCGCCAGACGCATTACAGCGCGCAGCTCGCCGCACTGGCGCCACTGATGGACTGGACACGGGAGATGGCCGGGTTCTGGGAAAGCCGGTTCGACGATCTCGAGGATCTGCTCAAAAGGATGGACCAGTGAACGACAGTGCCGCCGAGACCCGCACTGTCGTCGTCGAGCGGCAGATTTCCCATCCGCCCGAAAAGCTCTGGCGCGCGCTGACGCAACCGCATCTGATCGAGGAGTGGCTGATGAAGAACGATTTGAATCCGGTCGTGGGCCATCGCTTCAACATCAGCACCGCCTGGGGCGGCGTGCTGGATTGCGAGGTGCTTGCCGTCGAGCCGCACAAGACGCTGTCCTACACCTGGAACCTCGCGCACCAGGACCCGGCCTTCGATCTCAGGAGCGTGGTGACCTTCACGCTCACCCCGACGCCTGCCGGAACCCATCTGCGCATGGAGCAGTCCGGTTTCCGGCCCGAGCAAAGGCGGGCCTATGGCGGCGCCAAGATGGGATGGCCGAAATTCCTGGAGAAGCTGGAAGAGCTCCTGGCGCGGACGGACTGAAATCCACCAGCCGGGGTTCATGACAAGGCTGTTCGAAGGCGGCGGCCGCAAACGAAACCTATGGAGGACATGCGATGAAGATCAAATTGACCCGCGTCTATGTGGACGACCAGGAGAAGGCACTTGCCTTCTACACCGACGTGCTGGGCTTCACCAAGAAGGCCGATTTCAGCAACGGTCCGTTTCGCTGGCTGACCGTCGCCTCGCCGGACGAGCCTGAGGGAACCGAGCTGCAGCTTGCGCTGAACGACAACCCGGCGGCCAAGGCCTACCAGCAGGCCATGTTCAAGCAGGGCCAGCCGGCGCTGATGCTCTTCACCGACGACATCAAGGGCGATCACGAGCGCATCAAGGCGCGGGGCGCGGCCTTCGCCATGGCGCCGACGGAGGTGACCGGTTCGACCATCGCGCAGCTCAACGACAGCTGCGGCAACCTCATCCAGATCACGCAGCTGGCGCGCTGGTAAGGCCCGATTTCAACGCATATTGCAAAGGAGGCAGCATTGGACTGGAGCAAGTGGATCAGGCAAATTCACCGCTGGTTGTCGATCATCTTCACGGCAACCGTAGCCGCGAACTTCATCACCATGGCGTTCGGGCAGCCGCCCGCCTGGGTGGTCTATTCACCGCTCCTGCCACTGTTCCTCCTGCTGTTCAGCGGCCTCTACATGTTCGTACTGCCCTATGTCGCAAAGACACGCGACGTTCAGCGCGCCAATGGATAGGAACGGATGGCGAAATCGACCAAACCCGCTACTGAGGCTCCTTCCGTAAAGTTGCTGTCCGGCGGCAACCCGCAGATCGCCAAGGGCTATGGCGATGCGCCGGTGCAGGCCTATATCGCGGCCATGCCGGACTGGAAGCGCGAGGTTGGCCAGCGCATCGACACGCTGATCGAGCAGGCTGTCCCGGGCGTGCATAAGGCCATCAAATGGAACTCGCCTTTCTATGGCATGGAAGGCGAGGGCTGGTTCCTCAGCTTTCATTGCTTCACGAAATACATAAAGGTGGCCTTCTTCCGCGGCATGTCGCTGGACCCGGTGCCGCCTGGCCAGTCCAAGAGCAAGGACACGCGTTACCTTGATATTCATGAGGACGACGAGTTCGACGAGGCCCAGTTCACCGACTGGGTGAAGCAGGCGAGCCGATTGCCCGGCGAACGGATGTGAGATTTGCACGCCGGGGCCCGGATTTGCCGCCCGCAGCAGAGCGCCTATGATCGGGCGGACGGGGCGGGGATCGCCCTCAAGCTTGAAGGAGAACGGACATGACAAAGACCGGGTCGCCAGAGGAAAGGTCTCCTTCGCAGCTCATAGACGGCAGGATCGAGGAACTCGGCGACTGGCGGGGCGAGATGCTGAGCCGGCTGCGCGGCCTGATCAGGCAGGCCGACCCCGAGATCGTCGAGGAGTGGAAGTGGCGAGGAGTCCCGGTGTGGGAGCATGCCGGAATGATCTGCACCGGCGAGACCTACAAGAACGTCGTCAAGCTGACCTTCGCCAAGGGTGCGGCGCTGCCCGATCCATCGCACCTGTTCAACTCCAGCCTGGAAGGGAACACCAGGCGCGCCATCGATTTCCAAGAGGGCGAGGAGGTCAACGAGGACGCGTTCAAGGCGCTTATCCGCGCCGCCGTGGCTCTGAACAAGTCAAAGGCCCGGCGATAGGCGCATGTGACTGGCACCGAAGAACGCGGCGGGCAGAACGAAGCCTGTCGCGCTCCTTCACGCGCCGCTCTGGCCTCACCCGTCCCTCAGCCATACCAGCATCTCGCCCGGCTCGCGGTTGTCCCAGGCGAAATAGGGGATCGCGGTCAGCCGCGTCTGTGTGGCAGCGGGCGGATCGGTGCGGTAGAGCCCGTTTTGCCAGCCCTCATCGGTATCGGCCAGTGCCGCGGTCGAAAGCGTCACCACGCCGCCCAGCAGGTCCGGCTCGTCATGCGCCTCGATGCTTGCGGTGCGCGGCAATGCGATGCGATGCAGGCTGCCGTCGTTGTCGGTCGCCTCGACGCAGTAGATCAGCGGGCCGCGCGACAGCGCCACGCGGCCGGCGTCCTGGCGCACCTGCGGGTTGGCGTAGAGCCGTTCGATCGGCATTTCGAGATCGAGGCGGACACAATCGCCCTTCTTCCATGTGCGCCGGATCGCCGCGTAACCCTCGCTGGTGACGTCCTCGAGCTTCACCGTCTCGCCATTGACCTTGAGCGTCGCGCCGGTGCTCCAGGCCGGCACGCGCAGATGCAGGGTGAAGGCGACCGGCGCCTGCGGCTCGATGGTGATGGCGACCGCGCCGTCCCAGGGGTAGCGGCTCGCCTGCGTCAGTGCTACCGGCACGCCCGCTATGTCGAAACGAGCGGTGGAATCACCATAGAGATGGACGGCAAGCGCATCGTCCGCCAGGCTGTAGAAATAGCTGCCGATGGAGGCCACCATGCGCCCGATATTGGGCGGGCAGCACGGGCAGCGGTGCCATTTCCATCTGTTGTGCCGGCCCCGGCTTTCCAGCGGGTTTTCGTAGAAGAACAGCGAGCCGTCGAGCGACAGGCCCGAGATCGAGCCGTTGTAGAGCGCCCGTTCCATGATGTCGGCGTAGCGGGCGTTCGGCCCCATGCCGAGCATGCGGCTGGCCCAGAACACCAGGCCGACGGCGGCACAGGTCTCGGCGTAGGCGCTTTCATTGGGCAGGTCGAAGTCGCTGGTGAAACCCTCATTGTGCGCCGACGGACCGAGCCCGCCGGTGATGTAGAGGTTCTTGCTGGTGAGATCGTCCCACAGCCGGTCGAGTGCCATCCGCAAGCTGTCGTCGCCATATTCGGTGGCGATGTCGGCCATGCCGGAATAGAGATACATCGCCCTTACTGCATGGCCGACGACCTTGTCCTGCTCGCGCACCGGAATGTGCGACTGGCTGTATTCATAGGTCTTGAAATGATAGGCCTTGGGATCGGCGCCGCGGGCGCGCGCCTCCTCGTCGAAATAATGCGGTTGCTGCCCGCGCTGGTCGATGAAGTATTTCGCCAGCTCCATGTATTTGTTCTCGCCCGTCACGCGCGCGAGCTTCACCAGAGCCAGCTCGATCTCCTCATGGCCGCAATAGCCCTTTTTCTTGCCCGGCTCGGGCCCGAGCACCGAGGCGATATGGTCGGCATAGCGGCACATGACGTCGAGCAGCTTGCGCTTTCCGGTTGCCTGGTAATAGGCGACGGCGCCCTCGATCAAATGGCCGGCGCAATAGAGCTCGTGGCAGTCGCGCAGATTGGTCCAGCGCAGGCCGGGCTGGATGCGCTGGTACCAGCTCGAGAGATAGCCGTCCGGCTGCTGCAGCTTTTCGTAGAGGTCGATGACGGCATCGATCTTCTTCTCCAGTTCCGGGTTCTTGGCACGGTAGAGCGAATAGGCCGCCGTCTCGATCGTCTTGCCCCAGTCGGAGTCCCAGAACATCTGCGTCGTCACCGTCGAGCCGGTGAAGCCGGGGGAGGCTGCCTCGTCGGGCGATGGGGAATGGAACGGGATGACGACGCCGGGCGAGGGCCGGTCCGGATCGATCTGCTCCAGCATGCCCGCCTCGACGCAGCGGTCGTAGAGGATATCGGCGGTGCGCGCGGCGACGGCGTCGGCACGGTCGCCCCAGAAGCCGTGCACGTCGACCTGCGGCACCGGCAGCGGCCGGAAGGCGAGTTTGGGCCTGGAGGCGCTGGCAGGCCTGGCGGATGACGATGCGGTCATGAACTTACTCCATTCGATCGATTACTTGACGGCCCCGGCCATCAGGCCGCGGATGTAGAAGCGCTGCAAAGCCAGGAACAGGATCAGGCACGGCACCATCATCACCGTGACGCCCGCCTGCACCGCGCCCCAGTCGATGGCGCCGAAGCGGCCGGACTGGAGCGCGGTCATCATCACCGGCAGCGTGAATTTGGACTGGTCGGTCATCAGCACCAGAGCGGCGAGGAACTCGTTCCAGGCGCCGAGAAAGGCGAACAGCGCGATGGTGACGACGCCCGGCCAGACCAGCGGCAGCATCACCTTCAACAGCATGGTGGCGTTTCCGGCGCCGTCCATGCGCGCGGCCTCCTCGATCTCGCGCGGCACCGCGTCGAAGGCGTTGCGCATCATGAAGATCGAGAACGGCAGTTGCAGCGTCACATAGACGCCGACCAGCCCGGTCAGCGTGTTGTGCAGGCCGAGCTTGGTCAGCACCAGGAAGATCGGCGTCAGGATCGACTGGAACGGAATCATGATCGTCGACAGGATGAGGACGAAGAACAGGTCCTTGAGCGGAAATCGGAAGCGCGAGAAACCATAGCCGGCGAGCACGGAGACGACGACCGAGACCAGCACCGTCATGACAGAGACGTAGATGCTGTTCTGCGCCGAGACCCAGAGCCCGTCGCCGAACGTGTTGAGCGTGGCGTAGTTCTCCAGCGAGAAGCCTGTCGTCGGCCAGGGCGGCAACGGCGGCTGGCGCGCCTCCTGCGCCGGCTTGAAGGCCGACAGCGCGGCCCACACGATCGGCGCCACGAACAGCACCGAGGCGATGATGCCGGTAGAGTGCCTGGCGACGCTGGCGGCGAGCTTGCCTTGAGCGGACATTGCGTGCGCCATCAGTCGACGCCCTCGGGCTTCCTCAACAGCCAGAGCTGCACGAGGCTGAGCGCCACCAGGATTACCAGCAACACCATGGAGAGCGCCGCGCCATAGCCGAGCTTGAACGACACGAAAGACTGGTTGAAAATCCAGTACACCGCCGTCAGCGTCTGGTTGCGCGGCCCGCCGCGCAGGATGATGTAGAACTGGTCGAAGGCGAGGACCGAACCGGCCACCGACAGGATCAGGGCCAGCGCCAGGGTGCGGCGCATCAGCGGCAAGGTGATGGCCCGGAATCTTGCGAACGGGCCGGCGCCGTCGATGACGGCCGCTTCCTGCAAATCCTGCGGGATCGATTGCAGGCCGGTCATCAGGATGATCATGGTGAAGCCGGCGACCTTCCACACCACCATGGCGATGATCGACCAGAAGGCGGGCTGGAAGGTGGCCAGAAGATTGAATTTCCTGTCGATCAGGCCGAGGTTGTAGGCGGCCGGGCTGAACAGGCCGGAATCGACGTTGAGCAGCCATGACCAGAGCAGGCTCGCCGAGGCGAAACCGACCACCGCCGGCATGAAGAAGGCGGTGCGGTAGAGATTGGTCAGCGGGCGCGGCCGTTCGATGAAGATGGCCAGCGGGAAGGCGACGGCGAAGATCGCGATGGTGACGATCACCGTGTAGTAGCCGGTGAATTTCAGTGCATTCCAGAACCTGGTGTCGCGCAGGATCGCCACGTAATTGTCGAGGCCGATGAAGGAGTGCCCGCCCATCAGAGGCCAATTGTGCAGCGACATCCACGCCGTCATGCCGAGCGGAATGACGAAGAACACCATGACCAGCGCCACGGCCGGCGCGACGTAGATGAGACCGATCCATTGCCGGCGCCCGGCGCCGACCAGTTTTCGGGCGCTGGGCGGTGCAGTGGTGGCGGCTGTGATGGTGGTCATGGCCGCTCGCCCCGCTCCGGTTGGGGTGACAATTCCAGCTTGGGTTCCTCTCCCCCACTTCGCGGGGGCGGGGAACCCAAGCTGGATAGGCCGGGCAGATGTCTCGAAGCTTCCATGTGGATTAGCCCTGCCGTTGGCGATGCGAATTCCGGCCACCCGCCCAGGAGACAGGCAGGCGGCCGGCAGGCGCCTATTTCTGTGGCGCCTGGTCGATGATCGACTGCATGGTCTCCTGGGCGTTGGCGATGGCGCCGTCGACGTCGTCGCCGAAGAAGACCTCGTTGATCATCTGCGTCCACGGACCATTGGCGGAGTTGATCAGATCGTTGAAGACCACCGAATAGGGCGTCTTGCCCTTGGCCATCGCCTCGGCCGCGACCTGGTAGCGCGGGTCGAGGTCCTTCAGAGCATCCTTGGCGATGTCGCCGCGCACCGGCAGGCTGCCATATTTGGCGAGGATCGTCTGGCCTTCCAGCGAATAGGCGAAGTCGAGGAACTCCTTCACCACATCGATCTTCTTGGTGCCCTTGGTGACGACGAAATTATCGCCGCCGGCAAAGGACGACCAGCCGCCATCCTTGCCCGGCAGGAAGGTGATGCCATAGTCGATGTCGGGATACTGGGTGTTGAGCGCGCCGATGGCGAATGCACCCGACGGCGAGATGCCGATGTTGCCGCCGGCGAAGGCGGCGAAGAAATTGGCGCCGGTGTCGGTCTGGGCGCCTTCCGGCACCAGGCCCTTCTTGACCATCGAGCGGTAGAGATCGATGGCGCCGCGCAGCTGCGGGCTGTCCAGCGTCGCCTTGGAGCCGTCCTGCGAGAGGATGTCGCCGCCGGAGGCCCAGACCAGCGGCGTGAAGGTGAAGATGTTGCAGCCACCGCAATTGCCGGAGAAGTAGAAGCCCTTGATGTTGCCGCCGAGCGCATTGACCTTTTCGGCGTCGGCTTCGATCTCGGCCCAGTTGGCCGGGCCCTTTTCGGGGTCGAGGCCGGCCTGCTTGAACAGCTTCTTGTTCCAGATCAGCACGGAGGCGTCGGCCGAGAAGGGCAGGCCGTAGATGCGGTCCTTGTATGTGCCGGTCTTCACATGAGCCGGCGACAGGCTGGCGAAATAAGGCAGGGATTTCGCCCAGTCGGTGATGTCCTCCAACTGGCCGGCGGCGGCGAAGGAGGGCGTGTAGATCAGGTCGAGCGACAGCGCGTCGGGCGCGGTGCCGCCAGCGGCGGCGGCACCGTATTTCGGAATGATCTCGGCATTGGGGATGATGTCGAGCTTGATCTGGTTGGTGTGGCCCTTGTTGTAGGCGTCGACGATGCGCGGCATGAAGTTCGAGCCGTCGGCGCGCACCCAGATGTTGGCGGTCTCGGCGGCGGCAAGTTGCAGCCCGCAGCCGAGTACGGCGACCGTCAAGGCCAGTCTGGCAATCAAAGTCCTCATGTTCTCCTCCTCCATGTTTTGGCCGCGGTGCGCGGCTTGCCGCCGATTGCGGCGTTTGGTTCTTCAGCCGTCTTTCTCAACCATCTGGCAGGCGGCCGCAGGACTGACGCACCACCAGCCGGCACGGCAGTTTCCGGATGCCTGGCGCGGCGGGCTTGCCGCCGACCAGGGAAAGCAAGGTCAGCCCCGCTTCGCGGCCGAGCGCAGCCAGGTTCATGTCGATCGAGGTCAACGGCGGGCGCGTCGCTTCGGCCACGATCTCCCAATTGTCGAAGCCGATGACGCCGACATCGCCGGGCACGTCGAGACCGCGTTCGCGCAAGGCATCGATGACGCCGCGCGCGATCTGGTCGTTGCCGCAGAAGACGGCGTCCGGCCTTTCGCTTGCGCCGTCGAAAAGGACCGACACCGCTTCATGGCCCCAGGCTTCAGACCAGGGGCCGAGCAGCGGATCGGTCGCCGGCAAGCCGTTTTCGGCAAGCACGTCGCGATAGGCCTGGGCGCGGGCGTGCACCACGGCAAAGCTCGCCGGCCCGCTGACATGGACGATGCGCCTGCGGCCGAGTCGACAGAAATGCTCCACCGCCAGCCGCGCGCCCCCGGCGTCGTCAGAGACGAAGGCGATGGCGTCGGGATCGGGCTGGGTGAAGGCATAGATCACCGGGATGCGCAGATTGGACAGGTCGACCGGCAGATGGCGGTCGATGCGCTTGCCGGTGGCGATGATGCCGTCGACACGCTTATCGAGCATAGCCTCGACATGGAGCTGGCCGAGACGCGGATCCTCCTCGACATTGCACAGGAACACCGAGACGCCGGCGTCGACCAGCGCGTCTGATATGCCCGACATCAGCGGCAGCGAGAAGCGGCCATAGGTATCGTTGGTGAGCAGGCCGACGGTGAAGGAGCGCCGCCGCAGCAGGCTCTGCGCCAGGCTGTTAGGCCGGAAGCCGAGGCGCTGCGCAGTCTCGCGGATGCGTTCGCGGGTTTCGGCGGTCATGCGGCCCTGGTCGTTGAGCGCCTTCGAGGCGGTGGCGACGCTGACGCCAGCCTCGGCCGCCACGTCACGCAAGGTGACGGGCTTGGGAAAGACTGGCTGATCGTCCAATGCCATCGTGGCGAGAATCCCGATTGGGAAAAGGTTTTCTCTTACAGGCCGGAATGAGGCCCGGCCAATGGCCGAGCCCGATCGGAAATGTTTGGAAAAACCTTTTCTCAGCCCAAACTAAGCGAGATCGAGAGACTGTTCAAGGGAAAAAGTGGCTGGTCCTCCGGTGGTGCGAGGCGGCCGCCGGAGGGCGGGCTCACAGGCCTTGCGCCCGGCGAGTTCATATCAGGCGAATTCCTGATCGGCAGCCGTCAGTGCTCCCATGGCGCGGGCCGGAAAAGCGGCAATCGGCGACATGTCTATAAACGACTCTTCGGTCTTAACGCTTCCGCAAATATTATCGGTTAGTTCGCTAGTCATGGCCTCGTGGCGGAGCGGCTACGCTGGAGACGGCAAATCTCTGAAGCCTCGGTTCGATCCCGAGGCGAGGCCTCCAAAAATCATATAGCGTAGAGCCTGCGTCGGACCATCGAGGGCGATGGGCCTTGCCAGCTTGCATCTGTGGCCTAGGCCGGGCATGTCCTCGTCTTGGTTGTGACGCCGACGCGCCGGCAAGCAGATTATTACCCAGCCGACTTGCGCGCTTTCAGTCATTGCCGCATCTGACGATCGGGGTCAGGAGGCATGCGGCCCGCGTTAAAGCAGCCTATTTGCATTTGGCATGCAGGGGCACTCGCCAAAAGAGTGCTATGGAAGCGCGCGCTTGCCGCTCCGACTTTCCCCGACATTCGAGGCCATTTTTCGTGCGTGAACCGTCGCTGTTGCCCGTCTTTCGAAAACTTGGCGCCAAGGGACCCCGTGCCGTCGCGATAGAGTCGGTCCCGCCGACAGGTATCGCCCCGCGGCTGCGGGAGGCTCTGGCCGCGCATGGCGGCATGGTGCTGAAGCCCGTCGTCGTCAGGCGAAGGGCGATGGTCGGCATGAGCCCGCGCGACGCCAACGCCATGGTCGATCAGATGAATGTCCGGGACGTCAAGCGCCGGGAGAAGGCGGAGCGTAAATCCTGATCCGGTGCCGTTTGCCTATTGTCTCAGCGGAAGTCTTCCGCCGTCAGCACATACATGCTCTTGCGCGTGCGGTCATAGGCCTTTGACGCTACGTCGCGGATGACACTGCTCTCGGTGTCGAAGGTGGCGAGATAACCGGCTTCATTGGCTGCCGTGGCCGGCTGCATCCTGGTCATGGCATCGGCGGCGACCGAGAAGGAAATCTGGAACATGCCGTCATAGCCGACGAAACGGATGCGCTTGCCGGCTTCGTCATAGCTGCGGCTGCGGTTGGGGAAGGTCAGGCTCATGATTTTGCCTCCGTCGTTTTCTTCACCGCGCGTTTCTTCTTCGGCGTCGGATTCAGGGCCTCGGCCACGCGGTCGGCTTCTTCCTTGGCCAGCCGCAATTGCCTCAGCCTTGCCGTCTTGATCTCCCTGGCCCTCGCTTCGGACATATATTCGGCGGTTGCCTTGTTGCGCTCCGCCGTCTTCTTCTGCTTGTCGACAAAGCGGGCTTCAGCTTTTTCCATGATCGTCTGGTTGCCGTCGGCCATCGAGGAAATCTCCCTTGCGTCTGAAATCGTGAAAATGAACTCGTCCGATAAATAGGGACTCGGCCGGGAAAATTCAAATTTTTGAAATATTTGGTGGATTTCCGCTACCATGAAACCGGGCGCCGAATAATACTTTTGATTATTTAACATCAGAGCGGAATAAATTTTGGCACTCCTATCTATCGAGTGCCAAACCGCCTGTATGAATGCAGCGGCCGCCTATGCCGGCCCCAGAACGAAGTCTCATGAAATTTCGGCCACTCCACGACCGCGTCGTCATCCGGCGCGCCGACGGCGATATCAAATCCAAGGGCGGCATCATCATTCCCGACAATGCCAAGGAAAAGCCGCAGGAAGGCGAAGTGATCGCGGTTGGTCCCGGCGCCCGCGACGAAAACGGCGCGCTTGTTCCGCTCGACGTCAAGGCCGGCGACTTGATCCTGTTCGGCAAATGGTCGGGCACGGAGGTCAAGATCGACGGCGAGGACCTCCTGATCATGAAGGAAGCCGACATTATGGGCGTCATCGAAGAAAGCGCCGAAGCCAAGAAGGCCGCCTGACTGAAGCACCGCGCCTCTGCGCGGTGTCGGCTCACCCCAAATGCGAACTGGATAAAATCATGTCTGCCAAGGAAATCAAATTCTCCACCGATGCGCGACGACGCCGGCGGCGATCCTGATCTTGCGGCTTTCGGATCGGTTGGATTTCACGCTAGTATGCCCTGTGGTCGTTTGTGCAGAGAGCTTGCGGAAAACGGAACCGCGATTCTCACTTCGGAGACAAGCCATGTTTGCCGCCAAGGCTATCGACACCTCGGACAAGGCCGCGTTCTACCGCGACCTCGCCGCGCAACTGAAGGCGCTGCTCGAGGGCGAGGGCGACTCGATCGCCAACGCTGCCAACACGGCGGCGCTGATCTTCCAGATGGTGCCTGATCTCAACTGGGCGGGCTTCTATTTCCTGGCCTCGGACGAGGAATTGGTGCTGGGTCCGTTCCAGGGCAAGCCGGCTTGCGTGCGCATCGCCGTCGGCAAGGGCGTGTGCGGCACGGCGGTCGAACTCGGCACCTCGATGCTGATCAAGGACGTGCACGATTTCCCCGGCCACATCGCCTGCGACGTCGATTCGCGTTCGGAACTGGTCGTGCTCCTGGAAGACGATGACGGCGTCTTCGGCGTGCTTGATCTCGACAGCCCGCTGCCCGGTCGCTTCGACAAGGCAGACCAGGCGGGAATCGAGACATTGGCGGCGATCTATGTCGCGGCGAGTTCGTTCGCGGATTAGGCAAAAAGCCTGTGGTTTCGCGACACTGAGCTCTAGTAGCTGAGTTTCGGATACCAGTCCGTTCCGCGTCCACCCGGCGTAAGGTCCAGGATCGACCAGAGGGAGGCGATGTCCGGTGCGTCTCGCGGATCCTGGCCGGGATCAGCCATTTCCGCCGACATCTCGCTCGCCCAAAAAAGGCGCACGCGCTCGCCGTCGCGCTTGAACACCACCAGAGCCGGGTTCTCGCTGCCATCGGCGTTGATCAGTCCGAGATCGTTGGCATAGGTGTCGCCCACCGTCTGGACAAAATCCAGATCGCGCCACCCCCGTTCCTGCGCGAATGCGATCTGCCGCTCGACCGGGCTGCGTCCAAGGATCTTCAGGGCGACGCGCTGCTTGATGTCAGCAGCGTTTCCATTCACCGCACCCAACCAGTTGGTGCACATTGGACATGGGCGTGCGCGCTGGGGTCCGAACATCCAAAAATAGGTCACGAGTGCATCCTTGTCGCCGAACAGTTCGACAAGCCCGAGATCGGCGCCATTGGCGTCCCTGAAGCGATAGTTTGTCTCGATGACGGGTCCGTCCGGAAGGTGTCGGCGCCGTTCCGTGACCTCGGTCATGTGTCTGCGAAATTCGATCTCGTCCTTCAGCAGTGCCTGGCGGGCTTTCCGGTACTCATCGCTCGCACCGGGAAAGGGTATCCGCGCTTTTTCCGCCAGCTTCTCGGCGGCCGTGGGTGTAATGATGTTCATCGGAAATCCTCCAAACGGCATCCGTACTACCACAGCAAAGTTGGGCAACAGGCTCAGAAGTCAACAACCCTCCTGAAGCGGAGCCGAACACTGCCACGTCAACGCGGTAGGCCCGCGGATGAGGTTTGCTGTTCGTGCTGGTGCGATCTGAATTGCAGCAAGGCTCAGGCGAACTTCACCAGCATCAGGCTGAAGCAGCCGATGAACAGGAAGGCCGAGAAGGCGAGCGCCAGCGGGCGCAGGCCGCGCGAGCGCAGCTGCGAAATATCGGCCTGCAGGCCCATGGCGGCCAGCCCCATGGTCAGCATGATGGTGGTGGCGAGCGCCATCGCCGACTTTGCTTCGGCGGGTATCGCGACAAGGCTGTTCAGAGCCACGACAGCGACGAAGGCGGCGACGAACAATGGCATGGGCGGGCGCGCCGTCTGCTGGTCGCTGCTGCTCTTGCGGCGCACCGTCAGGCCCAGCGCTATGACCATCGGCGCCAGCATGGCGACGCGGGTGAGCTTGGCGACGGTGGCGATCTCGCCTGACTGGGTGCCGTTCTGGAAGCCGGCGCCGATGACTTGCGCCACCTCATGGATCGAGGCGCCCGCCCACAGGCCGAACGCATGCTGGTCGAGGCCGAGCAGCGGCGCCAGCAGCGGGAAGCCGAGCATGGCGACGGTGCCGAACAGGGTGATCGAGGCGACCGCGTAGGTGACGTCCTCGTCGCGCGCGTCGGTAACAATGTTGGTTGCCACGATTGCCGAGGCGCCGCAGATCGAGGTGCCGGCGGCGATCAGCTGCGCCAGCTTGGCGTCGATGCCGATCAGCCGGCCAAGCGCGAGGGTGAAGAGGAAGGTGACGCCAAGCGTGGCCGCGACAATGCCGATGCCGCCCGCGCCGATCGAGACGACCTGGCCGAGCGTCAGCTGGAAGCCGAGCAGCACGATGGCGAAGCGCAGCAGGCGCTTTTGCGAGAATGCGATGCCGGCCTTGGCGTGCGCCGGCGTGCCGAGCACGTTGGAGTAGATCATGCCGGCGACGACGGCCAGGATCATCGGGCTGAACAGGGCGAAGCCGGAGACGTTGCGGGCCGAGAAGGCCACCGCAGTGATCATCGCGACCAATATCACACCGGGCACGGGTCCGGCCTTGGTCGAGTCGAGCGCCCTGCGGCCCTGCGCAGGTTCGGCGGAAATCAGGCTTTTTGGAATATCGTTCGCAATGTGGGATAAGGAAGACAACGTCATGCTCCAGGCGACTTCGCCTGGGGAATGCCATTCCCCAACTAATCTTTCCAATGAATTATTTTCGTTAGAATGATCGATTTTCCAGGACGGTCTCCAAATTTGCGTGACCAAAATGCCAGGGCTGATGAGGCAGCGCGGCAAAAGAGGCTGGGCGCCGCCAGAAGGGTGGCTCGCCATCGGCTTGACGGAGCACTCGTCCTGCGCCAGCTTGGCGCCATGTTCGTTTTTCCCCGCGCCAACGCCACGCGACGCCGAACCTCCACAGTGCGAGGCGGTGTGTTGATTGCGCGACGACGAAGGCTGGCCCATTAATTCCGGTTCGTTCTTTCCGGCCCCGCCCGCGAAACCGCCGGCGGGCTTTTCATGTCTGGAGCCTCTCGATGAACATCAATCCTTCCATCCAGTTCCGGCCGGCCGAGCCCGCCGACGCTGCCGCCATCCGCGACATCGTGCGCACGGCCTATGCCAAATGGGTGCCGCTGATCGGCCGCGAGCCGCTGCCCATGCGCGCCAACTACGACATAGCCGTTGCCGAGCATGAGTTCGACCTTGCGATCGAGGAGGGCGAAATCGTCGGCGCGATCGAAACCATGCCGGCCGATGATCATGTCTGGATCGAGAATGTCTGCGTGGCGCCGCATGCGCAGGGAAGGGGGATCGGCCGGCTGTTGCTGGGGCGGGCCGAACGCAAGGCGGCCGAGGCGGGACGCAGCGAACTTCGCCTGCTGACCAATGGCGCCTTTGCGGCCAATGTGTCGCTTTACAAGAGACACGGCTATAGGATCGACCGGGAGGAGCCGTTCATGAACGGCACGACTGTTTATATGAGCAAGAGGCTTGCCGGGTAGACCGCAATCGGAGTTCGACAATGGCTGTCAGAATCAGGCTCAAGCAACTGCCGGGGCTCTACGCGATTTCGCGGCTCGAGCCTAGAGCAGGCATTCCCGGTTGGGCGGACGGGCCAGGCTTCGTCAGCATCACCAGAACCGAGGATGAACTTTCGATCACCTGTCTGCAGGATCGCGTTCCGGATTCCGTCAAGCGGGATGACGAGTGGGTCGCCTTCAAGCTCCAAGGGCCTTTCGCTTTCGATGAAACCGGCATCGTGTTGTCGGTCATCAGGCCACTGTCGGAAAACGAGCTGGGCATTTTTGTGGTGTCGACTTTCGACGGCGATCACCTGCTGGTGAAAGCCGCCGATCGGGTGGCGGCGATACGGCTTCTGGGCGAAGCGGGGCATACTCTGCTGTAATTCGTTCTGCTCCAGCTATCGTCCGCCCGGCTGGTTCAACCGCTCGCGGCTCGCTCACCAGTTCGGGGGCGTTTGACAGTGCCGGTCGCGCATCGTTATTTCTAGCCAGATATCACGGCGGACGGCTGTACGGCGCCCCTCAGGAGAAATCATGTCACATAACCTGCAGTTCTACATCGATGGCGCGTGGGTCGATCCTGTCGTCCCCAATACGCTCGACGTCATCGATCCTTCGAACGAAGATGCCTTCGCGCAGATTTCGCTGGGCTCCAAGGCTGATGTCGACAAGGCGGTGGCCGCCGCGAAGCGCGCCTTCGGCACATTCGGCTTCACCTCGGTCGAGGAACGGCTCGACATCCTCAACCGCGTCATCGAGGTCTACAAGAAGCGCAGCCCGGACCTTGCGCTCGCCGTGTCGCGCGAGATGGGCGCGCCGCGCCGGATGGCGCTCGACAGCCAGGTCGGCATCGGGCTTGCGCATCTGGTCAAGATGGCGGAAGTGCTGAAGAGCTTCCAGTTCCGGCAGGTCAAGGGCTCCTCGCTGATCGTCAAGGAGCCGATCGGCGTCGTCGGCTTGATCACACCATGGAACTGGCCGCTGAACCAGATCACCTGCAAGGTGGGTCCGGCACTTGCCGCTGGTTGCACCATGGTGCTGAAGCCGTCCGAGATCGCGCCGCTCGATGCCATCATCTTCGCCGAGATCATTGACGAGGCCGGCGTGCCGAAGGGCGTGTTCAACCTCGTCAATGGCGACGGCCCCGGCGTCGGCCAGGCGCTGTCCAGCCATCCCGACATCGACATGATGTCGTTCACCGGCTCTACCCGGGCCGGCATATTGGTGGCCAAGGCCGCCGCCGATACGGTCAAGCGCGTGCACCAGGAGCTTGGCGGCAAGTCGGCCAACATCCTGTTCCCGGACGTCGACCTCGCCACCGCCGTGGCCAAGGGCGTCGCCGGCTGCTTCAGCAACAGCGGCCAGTCCTGCAACGCGCCGACGCGCATGTTCGTGCCGCGCGACCGTCATGACGAGGCGGCTTCTCATGCCAAGGCGGCGGCGGAAAAGTTCGTGGTCGGTCCGGCGGACGCTCCCGGCACCAAGCTCGGCCCTGTCATTAGCCAAGCCCAGTTCGACAAGGTTCAGGACATGATCCAGAGCGGCATAGACGAGGGCGCCACGCTGGTCGCGGGCGGCCCTGGCCGGCCGGCCGAACTCAACCGCGGCTACTATGTCAGGCCGACGGTGTTCGCCGATGTCACCCACGACATGCGCATCGCGCGCGAGGAGATTTTCGGGCCGGTGCTGGCGATCATGCCCTATGATACGGTCGAACAGGCGGTCGAGCAGGCCAACGACACCGTCTACGGCCTTGCCTCCTACATCCAGGCCAAGGATCTCCAGAAGGCGCGCGAGGTCGCGGCGCGCATGCGCTCCGGCAGCGTCTATATCAACTATCCCCAATGGGACGCCGGCCTGCCCTTTGGCGGCTACAAGCAGTCGGGCAATGGCCGCGAATACGCCGAATACGGGCTGGAGGATTTCCTCGAGATCAAGGGGATCGCGGGGTACGAGGCGGCGCAGTAAGGCACTGGCCAATCGCCCGAAGCCGGCGCCCCTGACCTGCCTGCCGGCATCCTCTCCCCGTATAGTGACGGGAGAGGGGACGCTGTCATCGCCGGTTCGGTGATGTGGTTGCGCCGCTCCTTGCCAATTGGCAAATGCATGCTATATCTATGCCAATAGCGGGAGCCGAAAATGCAGCTTCAGTCCATCGTCACCACGCCGGCCGCGGTCGGCAGCGCCATCTCTGATGAAGAGGCCGGCGCCTTGGCGCGCACCACGGTCAATCTCTTCAAGGCGTGGGGCCTCACCGACCTTGAGGCCTGCATCCTGCTCGGCGGCATGTCGGCGCGCACCTGGGCGCGCTGGAAGGAAGGCGGTATCGGCAGGATCGATCGCGACCTGCGCACCCGCATGGCGCATCTGATGGGCATCCACAAGGGCCTGCGCTATCTCTTCACCGAGCCGGCGCGCGGCTATGCCTGGATCCGCAAGCCCAACGCGACGTTCGGTGGCCAGTCGGCGCTCGACCTGATGCTGCGCGGCGAAATTTCCGACCTTGCAGCGATGCGCGAATGGCTCGACGCGGAGCGTGGTGCATGGTGAGTGGGCTCGCGGTCCGGCGCCGCGTCCACTGGCCCAAGACCTTCCGCATCATCCGCTCCATTCATCCGCCGATCGACCTCTTCGAGGACATCGCCGACCCGCGTGACTGGGAGGCCCTGGCCGCCGTCGAGGAGAAGACCAATCCGCGCATCCGGCTAGAACTCGGCGATCTCGGCAAGGTACCGGCCGCAAGGCGGGTATCCGGACCCGGCGCAAGCTTCGTGATGGCTCCCTTCGTGCATTGCTCGACGCTGCGGCCCGGCCGTTTCTCGGATGGCAGCTACGGCATCTACTATGCCGGCGACAGCGAGGAGGTGGCGCTGGCCGAAACCATCCACCACCACCAGAATTTCATGCGCGCCACCAAGGAGGAGCCGGGCTGGACGGCGGATTTCCGCGTGCTGATCGGCAGCGTCGACCGCGACCTCGATGACGTCAACGCGGTGCCCGGCGCGCTCGACCCGGACGACTACACCGCCTCGCAGGCCGAAGGCCGCGCCTTGCGTGCGGCCGGCAGCGACGGGCTGGTGTGGAACAGCGTGCGCATGCCAAGCGGGCAGTGCGTCGGCATTTTCTGGCCGGATGCGATTTCAGTACCGGTGCAAGGCCGCCACTACAGCTATCACTGGAACGGCGGCCGCGTGGATTTCGTGCGCCAGCACGATACGGGAAAGGTGCTGGCGGTCACTTGAAGGCGGCAGCGCCGGTCAGTGCCGCAGGATCTTGCTCAGGAAGGCGCGGCTGCGATCGGTCCTGGGATGCGAGAAGAATTCGTCGGGCCTGCCGCTTTCGACGATGGCGCCGGCGTCCATGAACACCACGCGCTGGGCGACCTTGCGGGCAAAGCCCATCTCATGCGTCACCACCATCATGGTCATGCCTTCCTCGGCGACCGCGACCATGACGTCGAGCACTTCCGAAATCATCTCGGGGTCGAGCGCCGAGGTTGGCTCGTCGAACAGCATGATCTTGGGGCGCATGCCCAGACAACGGGCGATCGCCACACGCTGTTGCTGACCGCCTGAAAGCTGCGCGGGATAGGCGTTGACCTTGTCGGCAAGCCCGACCTTGGCCAGCAGTTCGCGGCCGGCCTGCTCGGCCTCGGCGCGCGGAACCTTGCGGACATGGATCGGTGCCAGCGTGACGTTTTCGAGCGCGGTCTTGTGCGGGTAGAGGTTGAAGGACTGGAAGACGAAGCCGATCTCGGTGCGCAGCTTCGTCATGTTGGTGGCGGGGTCGCCGAGGCGCTGGCCGTCGACGACGAGGTCGCCGTCCTTGATCGTCTCCAGGCCGTTGATGCAGCGGATCAGCGTGCTTTTGCCCGAGCCGCTCGGGCCGCAGACGACGACCACTTCGCGCGGCTCGACGCTGAGCGTGATGTCCCTCAGGACGTTAAGCGTGCCGAACCATTTGTTGACGCCGCGAAAATCGATCATGCCCGTTTTGGTCATGTGGTCGGCACCTTTGGGTTCGATGTCATATCTGCACCTCGCCATGGGCGGCACCCATGCGTCGTTCGAGCCGGCGGGCGAGCATGATCAGCGGATAGCAGACGATGAAATAGCCGACGCCGACGAGGAAGAACACCAGCAGGCCGTTCGGCACGCGCTGCACCACCAGCCAGCCGACGCGGGTGAGGTCGGTCAGGCCGATCGCCGAGACGACGGAAGAATCCTTGATCAGCAGCACATATTGCCCGACCAGCGGCGGCAGCACGATGCGCATCGCCTGCGGCAGAACCACCTGGCGCATGCGCTGCCAGCGCGACAGGCCGGACGCCAGCGCCGCCTCGACCTGGCCTGTCGGCACCGAGCGGATACCGGCGGCGACGATCTCGCAGATGAAGCAGGCGGCAAGATTGGTCAGCGCGATGATGCCGGCGGTGAAGGCGTCGAGCTCGATGCCCAACTCGGGCAAGATGAAGAAGATCAGGAATATCTGCACCAGGAACGGCGTACCCCGGATGAGGTCTACCCAGGCACCGATGACGCCGGCGATCAACCGGTTGCCGCCGGTCCGCAGGATGCCGAGGCCGAAGCCGAGCAGGGTGCCCAGCACCAGGCTGATCAGCGACAGCACCACGGTCATGCCGAGGCCGCGCAGCGCCAGCGGATAGCTGCCGGCAAGGCTCTGCAACTGTTGCCAGATCATGTGCGCGCTCCCGCCGAGCCGAGCCAGCGGCCGGAGAGAACCGCCAGCCCTTTGAGGCCGTAATAGAGCAGGAGGTAGAACGCGGCGATGGTGAGAAATCCTTCCGCCGGCATGAAGCGGTCGGAGGCCAGCAACTGGCCGGCGCGCGTCAATTCGGCAACCGAGATCAGCGACAGGAGGGCGGAATCCTTGACCAGCACGATCGCCTGGCCGAGCAGGGGCGGGATCGTCACCTTGAATGCCTGTGGCAGCACGATCAGGCGCATGCGCTGGACATAGGTCATGCCTGAAGCGGCGCTGGCCTCGACCTGGCCGCGCGGGATCGACAGGATGCCGGCGCGAATGATTTCAGCGACATAGGCGCCGCTGTTCAGTGACAGCGCGAGGATGCCGACGACGAGTTCGGGCAGCACGAAACCGAGGCGCGGCAGGCCGAAATAGAGAAAATAGAGCTGCGCCAGCAAGGGCGTGGCGCGTACGGCGTCGATATAGGCCTTGGCCGGCACCCGAAACAGCCAGCCGCGCTGCAAGTTCATCGCGCACAACAGAATGCCGACTGCGAGCGCGCCGACAAAGGACAGCGCCGATAGCCACACGGTCGTGACCAGGCCCTGCCCGAACAGGGGCAGGTATTCGACGATGGCGCGGAAGCTGAAATTTTCGAGCATGGGCGGTGAATGGTGATTAGGGGGTAGTGAGTAGGCAGTAGGCAGTAGGCAGTAGGGAAGCGCGTGTCCGGAATTCCCTACCCACTATTCCCTATTCCCTATTCCCTACTCCCTACTCCCTACTTTCTAATTCCTAATCAGTGATCTTTCTTCCAGTCTTCCGAATTGACCCAGTAGTCGAGGTTCTTCTGCAGACGGCCGTCGATGGTGACCTGGTTGAGAAACAGGTTCATCCAGATCAGGAGGTCCGGCTCGTCATAGCGGGTGGCGAAGGCAAGCGGTTCCTTCGACAGCAGGTCCGGCATGATGGTGAAGGTGCCGGCCGGATAGGCTGTCGACTGGCCCTTGACCGCCGAGACGTCGTTGACGCCGCAATCGGCCTGGCCGTTGTTGACGGCGTCGAGTAGCAGCGGACCGCCGCCCTTGTAGCTCTTGATGTCGGCATCGGGGAAGGCGGCCTTGGCTTCCTTCTCGCCGGTGGCGCCGAGCAGCACGGCGATCTTGGTGCCCTTGGCCTTGCAGTCCTCGGTGGTCTTGAACTTGCCGTCGGCCTTGGTGAAGACGGTGCTGCCCGTGTACATGTAAGGCGTTGTGAACGCGACCTTCATGCCGCGCGCCAGCGTCGGCGTCATGTCGGCGACCAGAAGGTCGGCCTTGCCCGAAAGCAGCGCCGGGATCAGGCCGTCCCAGTCGAAGTCGAGGAAGGTGATCTTGACGCCCATTTCCTTGGCCATCAGTTCGGCCAGTTCCACCGAGCTGCCGGTGCGTTCGCCATTGGCGCCGACCAGCGAGAAGGGCGGTCCCTGCGTCTGCACCGCGACACGCAGTTCGCCGCGCTTGGTGATGTCGTCGAGCGCTCCGGCGCTGGCGGCGGCGGTAAGGCCGGCCAGTGCGAGGCCGGCGATGAAAAGCTTGGCAATGTTCATTGGTTTCATTGGGCATTCCTCCTATTTGTCGTCTTGTTGTCTACCCTACAGGGTGCTTTTTGAGCGGCGGCGCCGTTGCCGGCGGCGGCCACCGTTCGAAAATCCGTCTCCTCAGTGCCGGGCCACCGTTTCGGCGACCGTGACGCCGCGCCTGGCCCACGCGTCGACGAAAGGCGCGTCCGGCACATGCAGCAGCGAGTTGAACAGGCCGAGGCCCCCGAAAGCCGCTATCCTCATGCCGGCTCCTTGCGAATGCTGTCGTCCGACCAGCAGCCTTCCGGCAGGCTGACCCATTTGTTGCAGGACGCCATGACCACGAAGGTCTCGCTGCGCACGACCTCGCCCGGCTCGCCGGCGCCCGGTATCAACTCGCTGGTGACGCGGTAGAGATCGGCGACGTCGCCGGCCACCGTCACGTCGACGATGATGTCGAAGCGCCCGGTGACGACCGAGGCCGAGTTGACGAAGGGCAGTTCGGAAATGCGTTGCGCCAGCTCGCGGGCGCGGCCGCGCCCTTGCGCGTTGATGCCGACGATGGCCGAGATCAGTTCGGGGCGTTCGGTGAGGTTCAAGAGCCCGACGATCTTGAGCAGGTTGCGGTCGAGCAGGTTGCGCAGCCGCGTGCGCACCGTCGGCACCGAGATCGCCAGAATCTCGGCGAGGCGGTTGATGCCCGGCTGCGCGTCCTGCGACAACTGTTTGACCAGTCGCCGATCGGTCAGATCGAGATGTTCCCGCAAATCCCCCGTCTTTCATAAAACGAAAAAAGCTAGGCGATTTTTTTGCCTATGTGCAAACAAGCTATTTCATGGATTCCTTAAAGGCAAGGCATGATTCCACGCGAATTCAGCATGTGGGCGGCGGCTTCACACCAGTGCGGCCACCAGCAGCTTGGCCTGCGGCGTCAACTTGTCGAAGCGGCGGGCGCAGAGATTGAGTTGACGCGTCGCCCATTCATCGGTCAGCCGCAGGCTGCGCAGGTTTCGCGCCGAGCGACGGGCGGCGCTTTCCGGCACGATGGCGATGCCGACGCCTTGCGCTACGAGCCGGCAGACATTGTCGAGGCCAGGCACGCGAATGCGCATATGCAGATGACCGCCAAGGCGCGCCGCCTGCCGGTTAATGTGTTCCTGCAGCGGATGGCCGGCTGCGAGTCCAACGAAAGATTCGCCCAGAACGTCGGCGAGGCCGGTGGCGCGGCCTTCGAGGCCGGGGCGGTTGCGCGCGGCGATCACCACCAGCCTATCGACGAAGAACGGTTTCTGGTCGAGATGCGAAAGGCCGGCCCAGGTCGCGGCAATGCCAAGATCGGCGGCGCCGCTGGCCACCGCCTCGGCGATCTCGTGGCTGGGGCGCTCATCGAGCTCTACGTCGATGCCGGGATGCGCGACCAGAAAGGCCGGCAGCCTGTCGCGCAGAAGCCCGCTGGTGGCGGCCGTGTTGGCGAGCAGGCGGACCCGCGCACGCAGGCCGGTGGCATAGGCGCCGAGCTCGCCGGCCATCGCCTCGATCTGGTTCTGCACCGCGCGCGCGTGGTGCAGCAGTGCCTGGCCGGCGGCCGTCGGCACCACGCCGCGCCGGCGGCGCTCCAGCAGCGGGGCGCCGAGCCTGTCCTCCATGCCCTTGATGCGGGCGCTGGCCGAGGCCAGCGCGAGGCCCGCGAGCTCGGCGCCATGGGTGATGCTGCCGCGCTCGGCAACCAGCAGGAACAGCCGGAGATCGACGAGGTCGAAGCGCATCTTTTTTCCTCCCGCAAGACAGCCCGGACACACGCGATCGACAGCGATCCGGCCGATCGCTTTCAGCGCCAGCCTTCGGCTCAGCCGAAGGCTGGCGTCGCAATTCCCACATTGTGGGTGACGGCGAATTTCGTCAAACAGTTTCGGTGGAGGTCCATGATGAGAAAACCAGCATCGAACCGGCAAGGGCTCGGCATTGCTGAAAGCGCGGCGATGCTGCTGGCGGTCGCCGTTGCCCTTCTGGCCATGGCGCGCACGGATCCCAGCATGCCAGGATGCGCCATGACATCCACCCCTGCCGGCAGCGACGCCGCCGGACTAGCGGCAGCCAGGACCGACGCCGCCGACATGCTGCTCCATGATTGAGCCGCTGAGCGCCGCCGCCGTCGCCTGGGTCTGCGCCGTCTTCCTTGCCGCCGGCTTCGTCAAGGGCGTGGTCGGGATGGGCCTGCCGACGGTGGCGATGGGCCTGCTGGCGGTGACCATGGCGCCGGCCGAGGCGGCCACGCTTCTGCTGATCCCGTCGCTGGTTACCAATCTGTGGCAATTGTCCACCGGTCCTTCGTTCGGCGGGCTCGCCAGGCGGCTATGGACGATGATGGCCGGCGTGGTGATCGGCACCGTTGCCGGCGCCGGCCTGCTCACCGGCGCGCATACGGCGGCCGCGTCCGGCGCGCTCGGCGTGGCACTGATGCTCTACGCCTTTCTCGGCCTCGCCAAGGCCGGCTTTTCGACGCCGCCACGCCACGAGGCCTTGCTGTCGCCGCTGGTCGGGGTGGCGACCGGCCTGGTCACCGGCGCCACCGGCGTCTTCGTCATTCCGGCGGTGCCCTACCTGCAATCGCTGCGGCTGGGCAGGGAAGAGCTGATCCAGGCGCTCGGCCTGTCCTTCACCGTGTCGACGGCGGCGCTGGCCATCGGGCTGTTCAGGGCAGGCGCCCTGGCGTCGCCGACGGCCGGGCTGGCGGGCTCGGTCGCGGCGCTGGCGCCTGCGCTCGCCGGCATGGCTGTCGGCCAGGCGCTGCGACAGCGCATGAGCGTCGAGACTTTTCGCAAAGTGTTCTTCGCCGGGCTCTTGGCGCTTGGATTTTATCTCATGGCCGAAGCGGCATTCTGAGTGCCGCTTGCAGGGCGCCGACCCGGCCGGACCCGGCCTACCGCACCACCAGGACCGGGATTTCGCTGTAGGAGACGACTTCCGCCGTCTGGCTGCCCAGGAGCAGCCTGCCCAGTCCGCGGCGGCCGTGCGAGGCCATGACGATCAGGTCGCAGCGTTCGGTCTGCGACAGTTCCAGGATCGCCTCGGCGGGCCTTCTGTCCTCGATGTGCACGACCTTGGCCGACACGCCCAGCCCCTCGGCGGAAGCCTTGCATTTGTCGAGCACTTCCTTGCCGTATTTGCGGGCTTCTTCCTGATAGGCGGCCAGCTCATCGCCCGCGGCGTAGCCGGCCATGGCGCCGCCCCAGGCGAAGATCGGGAATTGTTCCGAGACGGTGACAAAGGTCACGGTGGCGCCGAGGCCCTTTGCCAGCCCGAGGCCGTGGGCAACGCCCTTGTCGGCCAGTTCCGACCCGTCGGTGGCGATGAGCAGATGTTTGTACATGATGATCGTGACCTATCGTGCTTGGTGAACTATGGACCACACATAGTTATGCCCGGCGCCCAGTCATTGTGCCAATGCGGCGGGGATCAGGGCCAGGGAATGTGGTGGGCATTGTGTGGACCGCACCCAAACGGGCGTTCCCCCCCGGACTTTCGCGCCAGCTGGATTCCCCTTCGCCGCATCGTCCTCTAAGGTGCGGCAACTTCGAAAGGGCCGTCATGAGCAGTGCGTTTCCTCAAATCCATCTGGTCCGGCATGGCGAGACGGCGTGGAGCCTTTCGGGCCAGCACACCGGCCGCACCGACATGCCGCTGACGGCGGCCGGCGAGGCCGCCGCGCGGGGTGTGGCGGATCGGCTGAAAGGCCTGCCGTTTTGGGCCGTGTGGTCGAGCCCCTCGCAGCGCGCCTACAACACCAGCCTGCTTGCCGGTTTCGGGGCGCAAAGCATCAAGATGGACGACCTGCAGGAATGGGACTACGGCGCCTATGAAGGGCGAACCACCAGGGAGATCCTGGCCGAACGGCCGGGCTGGAACGTCTTTCGCGACGGCTGCCCGCAAGGCGAAACGGCGGCCGATGTGGGCGCCCGCGCCGACAGGATCATCGATCGCCTGCGCGAGGCAAATGCCGACATGCTGATCTTTTCCAGCGCGCACTTCCTGCGCGTGCTCACCGCCCGCTGGCTCGGCTTGCCGCCGGAGGACGGCGCGCTGTTCGTGCTCGATACGGCCAGCATCAGCGTGCTCGGCTACGAGCATGACCTCGGCGAGCCAGTGGTGCGCAAGTGGAACGGGAAGTAGGGCGGCCTAGCTGTCTAACTTCCGGATCGCCTCGGCGGTTACCGGCGTGAAGAAATTCACCAGATTGCAGTCGGGGTCGCGGAACAGCAGCGAGCGGTTGCCCCAAGGCATGGTGGTAGGCTCCTGGACAATTGCGCCCTTGATGGTTTCCGCCAGCCTGGCGAATTCGGCATCGACGTCGCCGACCCGGAATTCGATGATGGCCGTGCGGTTGTCGGCTGGGCGGGCGATGTCGCTGCCGAACAGCATCAGGGTGCGCGTGCTGCCGATCGCCAGCGTGCAGGCCGGTGTCGCCAGTTCGGCGAAGTCCTCCGTGTACATCGTCACCGGCATGCCGGTGATCTCGCCATAAAAGCGCACGAGGCGCTGGACATCGGACGTGATGATGCGGACAGAGACGAAATTCATCGCATTGGCTCCTTGATCGTCGAAACCGCGGCTGGGCCCCCGGCCTTCTATAGGCCGGGGCTCCTGACAGCTTTCCGTCAGGAGACGGAAGTGCCGGCGCGATTTCAGATCTGCCGAACGAAGTGCCGACCCTGCGCCTATTCACCCCGCCAGCAGCGCCAATTCGTCGGGCGTCAAATGCCTCGCCGTACCCTTGGCGAGATCGCCGAGCGGCAAGCGGCCAATGGCGACGCGGATCAGGCGCTTGACCTCGATGCCGTGGGCGGCGAGCAGGCGCCGGATGTGGCGGTTGCGGCCCTCGTCGAGCACGATCTCCAGCCAGGCGGTGCGGCCGCCGCTGCGCAGCAGCTCGATCGAATTGGCGCTCAAGGTCTCGCCGTCGACACGCACGCCGGCGCGCAGCGCTTCCAGCACCGCCGCGTCGGGCACCGTACCGATCTGGACATGGTAGGTCTTGGGCAGGTGCGAGGCCGGGTCCATCAGCCGGTTGGCAAAGCGGGTGTCGTTGGTCATCAGCAGCAGGCCTTCGCTCGCCTTGTCCAGCCGGCCGACCGGCGAGACGAAAGGCAGGTCGAGCCCTTCGAGGCAGGCATAGACGGTGTCGCGCTCGAGCGGGTCGTCGCGGGTCGTGACCAGCCCACGCGGCTTGTTGAGCATGAGATAGACCTTACGCTCGGCAACGATTTCTTCGCCGTCGACGACGATGCGGTCGCGCTTCATGTCGACACGCAGGGAGGCGTTGCGCGCGACCTTGCCACCGACGCGCACGCGGCCGTCGGCAATCAGCCGCTCGGCCTGCGTGCGCGAGCACAGGCCGAGCTTCGACAGCGCGCGGTTGAGGCTGACGCCGGTGCTTGCCGGTCTATCGGTGTTTTCTGTCCGCCGTGGTGTCATCTTGCAGTCGCCGGTTCGGTCGACTGATGGCATGGGCGACGCTGGCTTCGCAAGCCGGCGGAGGGAGTTTCAGCACCCGCTGTCGCGCTCTACGGCGCCCCCCTCTGTCCTGCCGGACATCTCCCCCACGAGTGGGGAGATTGGCCGTCATCACGGCCTTCGCCGATCTTCGACGTTGCAGAAATAGAGAGCCGACGATCAAGCTGCCGATCTCCCCCCAAGTGGGGGAGATGTCCGGCAGGACAGAGGGGGGCGCCGTAGAGCGCCACGCTCACGGCATAGCACCTCAGGCCGCTTGGTGGGTCTCGTCCGCGATCCCGTTCAGCACGGCAAGCGCGTCGGCCGGCAGCTCCAGCTCCGCCGCCGCCAGGTTCTCGCGGAGATGACCGACCGACGAGGTGCCGGGGATGAGCAGGATGTTGGGCGAGCGCTGCAACAGCCAGGCGAGCGCCACCTGCATGGGCGTCGCGCCGAGTTTTTGCGCGACATCGGCCAGCGTGCTGGATTGCAGCGGCGTGAAGCCGCCGAGCGGGAAAAACGGCACATAGGCAATGGCGTCGGCGGCAAGCTCGTCGATCAGCGCGTCGTCCTCGCGATGCGCGATGTTGTACTGGTTCTGCACGCAGACAATGTCGGCGATGCCACGTCCCTGCGCGATCTGGGCGCGGGTGACGTTGCTCATGCCGATATGGCGCACCAGGCCCTGATGCTGCAATTCGGCGAGCGTGTTCAACTGCGGCTCGAGCGAACCTTCGGCGGGCCCGTGGATGCCATGCATGGAGCGCAGGTTCACCACCTCGATCACGTCCAGGCCGAGATTGCGGAGATTGTCGTGCACGGCCTGCGTCAGTTCCTGCGGCGACATTGCGGGGATCCATGATGCATCCGCGCCACGCCGGGCACTGATCTTGGTGACGATGGTGAGATTGGCGGGGTAGGGGTGCAGCGCCTCGCGGATGATCTGGTTGGTGACGTGCGGACCGTAGAAATCGCTGGTGTCGATGTGGTCGACGCCGCTCGCTACCGCCTCGCGCAGCACGGCGAGTGCCGCATCGCGGTCCTTCGGCGGGCCGAACACGCCGGGTCCGGCCAGTTGCATGGCGCCATAGCCGAGGCGCTTCACGGTGCGGTCGCCGAGCTTGAAGGTTCCGGCCTTGCTGATGTCAGTCATGGTCTCAATCTCCTGTGGATCGGCCCAGATATAGACAATGCACGCTTGCGCGATAATATGGCGCAATCGGCACAGGCTGTGCGGAAAGGCGAACAATGGCGGATCTGGGCGACCTCCAGGCTTTCATGGCGGTGGCGCGCGCCGGCGGTTTTCGCGAGGCGGCCAGGGTCAGTGGCGTCAGCGCCTCCAGCCTCAGCGAAACGGTGCGGCGGCTGGAGGCCGGGCTCGGCGTGCGGCTCCTCAACCGCACCACGCGCAGCGTCGCCCCAACCGAGGCCGGCGCGCGCCTGCTGGAGCGGCTGGGCCCCGCGATCGGCGAGGTCGAGGCAGCGCTCGATGTCGTCAACGGCTTTCGCGGCCGCCCAGCCGGCACGCTGCGGCTCAACGTGCCTGTCGTGGCGGCGAAACTGGTGCTGCCGCGCCTTCTGCCACCCTTCCTTGCCGCCTATCCCGACATAAGACTGGAGGTGACCGCCGAGGACAGTTTCGTCGACATACTGGCGAGCGGCTGCGATGCCGGCATCCGCTATGACGAGCGGCTGGAGCAGGACATGATCGCCGTACCGATCGGCCCGCGCCGGCAGCGCTTCGCCACCGCTGCCGCAACGGCCTATCTCGACCGGCGTGGCCGGCCCGACCATCCGCGCGACCTCCTCGATCACGCATGCCTGCGCGGCCGCTTCGCCAGCGGCCTGACGCCGCCCTGGGAGTTCGAGCGCGACGGCGAGATAGTGAGCGTCGAGCCGAACGGGCCGCTGCTGGTCAGCACCGGCACGGCTATGGCGCTTGCGCTCGATGTGGCGGTCGCCGGCGGCGGCATCGTCTCGCTGTTCGAGGACTGGCTGCGCCCCTATTTCGACGATGGCAGGCTGGAGCCGGTGCTGGAGCCCTGGTGGCAGGAGTTTTCCGGCCCGTTCCTCTATTACCCCGGCCGCCGCCTCATCCCGGCGCCGCTGCGGGCATTCATCGACTTTGTCGGCGGGATGCGGTGGTGAGGCGCCGCGATGACGGTTTCATGGGACGCATCGTCGGACGCAACCCGCCGCCCATTTCTGGAATGTTCCAGGAGGGATCATCGCGGCGGGTCCAATGACACCTTGGCGCGCTTCGCCAGCTCGCGAATCTGCTCCGCGACCGCGTTGTCGACCGGATTGTAGACGGTCAGGCTCAGATCCGGGCGGCCGTCGACCGCGAACCCCGAATATTCCAGCTCGATATCGCCGAGCACCGGGTGCTTCAGCCGCTTGGTTCCGTCGCCATGGCTGAGCACGTCGTTCTCGCGCCACAGGGCGGCGAATTCGGGGCTGGCGCTGCACAGTTCGTCGACGAGTTCGCGTACCTCGGACACCGCGCCGGCACGCGCCGCGTCGGCGCGGAAGGCGCCCACCACGAAACGGGCGAGGCTTTCCCAGTCGTGCTGCTTTTCCCGGATGGCCGGGCTGCGGAACATGAAGCGCAAAATGTTGCGCTGGTAGGCGGGCAGGGCGCTGTAGTCGGTCAGCACGACCTGGGCGGCGCGGTTCCAGGCAACGACATCCCAAGTGGCGGTCCTGACCAAGGCGGGGCTCGCTTCAAGCGTGTCGAGGAGGCGCTGCAGCCGGGGGCTGATGCCTTCCGCGCCGATATAGCGGACCTCGGGCGGGCGTCCGAGCCCGAGCATGAAAAGATGCTCGCGCTCGGCCTCGGTCAGCATCAGCCCCTTCGCGATGCGGTTCAGCACATCGGCCGAAGGCGCGCCGCCACGACCCTGCTCCAGCCATGTATACCAGGTAGGGCTGATGTTGGCGCGCTGGGCCACCTCTTCCCGGCGCAGCCCCGGCGTGCGCCGGCGCCCTGAAAATCCGAACGAGGCCGGATCGAGCCGGGAGCGCCGGTCTCTCAGAAACGCCGCGAGCGAACCGGCGGAATTGGTGGGCATCCTGTTAGCCATTATACCACGATAAGATCACTACTTTAATGGAATAGTAGGCCGGCGATACTGCGCAGGCAATCGTGCAGGAGAATTCGCATGCGTATCTTTTTGACCGGCGCGACCGGTTTCATAGGCTCGGCGCTCGTTGCCGAGCTCATCAAGGCGGGCCATCAGGTGGTCGGCGTCACTCGCTCCGAAGCGGGGGCTGAAGCGCTGACGGCGGCGGGCGCCGAGGTGCATCGGGGAACGCTCGAGGATCCCGAGGGCCTGCGCGACGGCGCGGCGAAGGCGGAAGCGGTGATCCACACGGCCTTCGACCATGATTTCTCCCGCTTTGCCGAGAATTGCGAGAAGGATAGCCGCGTCATCGCGGCACTCGGCCAGGCATTGGCCGGATCCGACCGGCCGCTGGTGATCACTTCCGGCGTCGGCGTGGGCAGCCCCGGACATGGCGAGCTTGCCAGTGAAGACGTCTTCAACGCCAGCCATCCCAATCCGCGCATCGCCTCGGAGCTCGCCGGCAATGCCTTGCTGGAAGCCGGCGTCAACGTCTCGGTGGTGCGGCTGCCGCAGGTTCACAACCCGGTCAAGCAAGGGCTCATCACGCCACTCATCGAAATCGTGCGCCAGAAAGGCGTTTCGGCCTATGTCGGCGAGGGCCGCAACCGCTATGCGGCGGGCCATCTCCTGGACGCGGCGCGCCTCTACCGGCTGGCGGTGGAAAAGCGGCAGCCCGGCGCGCGCTATCACGCGGTCGGCGAGGAAGGCGTCGAAGTACGCGCGATCGCCGAGGCGATCGGGCGGGGCCTCAACGTGCCGGTGGTTTCGATCGCGCCGGAACAGGCGGCGGAGCATTTCGGCTGGATGGCGATGTTCGCCCCGATGGATCTGCCGGCCTCCAGCGCGCTGACCCAGGCGCGGCTCGGCTGGCAGCCGACCGGCCCGACGCTGATCGCCGATCTCGAGGCCATGCGGTACGACGCTTGACGCGCCGATAAAGCGTCGTCAGCCGACGGCGTAGCGCAAATGGACGAGCCCGTGGGCAAGGGCTTCGCAGCTTTTGAGCGACAGTTGCATCTTGCCCGCGAGGCCGGTCTCGCCGAATTCGACGAAACCCTGGTTCGCCGCCCGCCCGTCAAGGGCGGGAGCCACGAGAAGGCTGAGCTCATCGACAAGGCCGGCCGCGAAGAAGGAACCGTTGATGCCGGCGCCGCCCTCGAGCAGCAGCCGACGAATGGCGAATTCGCGGTTGAGAACTTCGAGCATCCGGCCGAGATCCATGTCGGCCGTTTCCGCCACGATATAGGACACGCCGTCGGCAGCGAGCTCGGCCAGGTGGCTGTCGGCGACGTCGTGCCCAAGCAGCACCACGACATGGTCGCCGCCAATGTCGGGTTTGGAAAAGTGGAGCTTGCCCGAGGGATCGAGCGCCACCGCATAGCTGCCCGTACCGGTTTGCGCGACATGGTAGGGTCGGTCGACCCTGCCCGCATCGGCGGGCGGGTGCGCGCCGGCCTTGCTCATCTCGGCCATGGTGACGCGACCGACGATCCAGCCGTCGCCCGCAAGATCATTATGGATGTGCTCGTAAAGGCTCGACCATTCGGCCCGGGTGCCATCGGGACTGGCCGTGTAGCGGCTCGGGTGAAGACTGCCGTCCAGCGATGAGATCATATGGCAGATGATGTGCGGTTTCATGCGGGTGTCTCCGGGGAATGGGCTCAGGCGCGGTTCAAACTAGGGCCAGCGCCGGAGAATGGAAGCTGGGCACCCGGCTCATCCAAATTCCGACCATTGCCGTCTGGCCCTGTTATATCGATGTTGCACAAATGGTTGAGCCTGGGCTAGCATCCGTTTGCTGGTGCCGACGGGAGGCAGTTTTTGCAACGGCGATCAGCTGGAGCGGCATGCGTTAGCAAACGCAAGGAGGATGCTCCAACACTTTGAACCGACGCATGATCCTTCCTGAAACCGTCCCGGTTTCCGGGGCCGTGCGTTCTTGTGGAGGAGAATCCCATGAACAGACGTGAATTCCTGATGACGTCCGTGGCCGCGGGCGCCATGGTGCTTGCCGCGCCCTCGGCATTTGCGCAGGACAAGCTCACCATTCTTGGCTCGGTGCCCAGTCTCGGCTTTCCGTTCTTCGTGCACATGCTGAACGAGATCAAGGCGGAAGCCGCCACGCAAGGCGTCAACCTGACCGAGAGCGATGGCCAGAACTCGGCCACCAAGCAGACCGCCGACATCGAGGCGGCCCTGGTGCAGAAGGTCAACGCCATCGTGATCTCGCCGCTCGACGTCAACGCGCTGGCGCCGGCCATCGAGGAAGCGGTCAAGGCGGGCGTTCCCGTGGTCACGATCGATCGCCGCGTCGACGGTGTCGAGGGCATTCTCGCCCATGTCGGCGCCGACAACGTCAAGGGTGGCGAGGCGGAAGCTCAGGCCGTGGTGGCGGCATTCCCCAACGGCGCCAAATTGTTCCATCTGCAGGGCCAGCCCGGCGCCGGGCCGGCGATCGACCGCAACAAGGGCGTGCACAATGTGCTCGATCCCTTGAAGGACAAATACCAGATCGTCTTCGAGCAGACCGCCAATTTCGCCCGTGCCGAGGCGCTGTCGGTGACGGAAGCCGGCCTTGCCGCCAACGGCAAGCCGGACGCCATCATTTGCGCCAATGACGACATGGCGCTGGGCGCCATGGAGGCTTGTGCCGCGCGCAACTTCACCGACGTCAAGATCTACGGCTTCGACGCGCTGCCGGAAGCGCTGGTCGCGGTCCGCGACGGCAAGCTCGCCGGCACGGTCGAACAGTTCCCGGGCCAGCAGTCGCGCACCGCCGTGCAGATCGCCGTCGCTTACGCCAGGGACAAGAAGGAGCCGAAGGAGAAGCTGGTGCTGTTGACGCCGATCGTCATCGGTAAGGACAATCTCGACAAGGCCGAGAGGTTGAACGAGACGAAGTGAGGGCTGGATTGGCAAGGCTGGCGGAGCACGCCCCCCTCTGGCCTGCCGGCCATCTCCCCCTCAAGGGGGGAGATCGGCTGTTTGCTCTGTTTTCGCCAATTCTTCTATGCTGCAAGAAAAGGCGATGCCCGTGACACCGCCGATCTTCCCCCTTGAGGGGGAGATGTCCGGCAGGACAGAGGGGGGCGTTCAAGCGCTGACGGAGCCCGGATGAACTTCACTAAGGAAGCCACCCTTGCCAGCTGAAGCCGCACCCGTCCTGCTCGCCGTCGAGGGCGTCACCAAGCATTTCGCCGGCGTCACGGCGCTCAGCGAGGTCTCGCTCGATGTCAGGCCCGGCGAAATCCTCGGCCTGCTGGGCGAGAACGGCGCCGGCAAGTCGACGCTGCTGAAAATCCTGTCGGGCGTCATGCCGCCCTCCAGCGGCCACATCATTTTCGACGGCGCCGACTACCGGCCGTCGAGCCCGCAGGATGCCAAGCGGCTCGGCATCGTCACCATCTACCAGGAACTCAGCCTGATCCCGACGCTGACGGTGGCGGAGAACATCTTCATAGGCCGCGCCCCGACCGGTCCGCTCGGCCTTGTCTCCTGGCGCAAGATGGAGCAGGACTCCCGCACGATCATCGCCCGCGTCGGCCTCACGATCGATCCGATGACGCCGGTCTCGGCGCTTTCGGTGGCCGAGCAGCAGCTCGTCGAGATTGCACGGGCGCTGTCGCTGAAGAGCCGGCTGATCATCATGGACGAGCCGACCTCGGCGCTGACCGAGACAGAGGTGCAGCGGCTGCTGTCGATCATGGACAGGCTGCGCAAGGACCATGTCGCCATCATGTTCGTCACCCATCGGCTGGAGGAGGCCGCCGCCATCTGCGACCGCATGACGGTGCTCCGGGACGGCAGGTTGGCCGGCAATCTCGACCGCGAAGGCGGGCCGATCCGATTGCCGCGCATCATCGAGAAAATGGTCGGCCGCGCGGCGTCCGAACTCTATGCGCGGCCGGCGCAGCGCACGGTGGCCGGCGACGTCGTGCTGTCGGTGCGCGGATTGCGCACGGTGCGCGACCCCGAAGCGCCGCACGCCATCGTGCTCGACGGCGTGGACATCGACCTGAAGGCCGGCGAGATCCTGGGTGTCGCCGGCCTGGTCGGCTCGGGCCGGACGGAGCTGGCGCGCGCCATCTTCGGCGCCGACCGGATCGCGGGCGGCACGATAACGCTCGACGGCAGACCCATCGCGCCGGCCTCGCCGGCGGATGCCATAGCGCTCGGGATCGGCCTGGTGCCTGAGGACCGCAAGCATCAGGCGATCTTCGCCGCGCTCGGCATCCTGCCGAATTTCTCCGTCGCCTCGCTCGGGCGGTTCAGCAATGGCTTCGGCTTCATGGCCGAGCGGCGCGAGCGCGATGCGCTGGCGGGGTTCCGGAAAATGCTGTCGATCCGCATGGCGTCGGCCGAGCAGGCGATCGAGGGCCTGTCGGGCGGCAACCAGCAGAAGGTGATCCTGGCGCGCTGGCTGGCGCGGGATCCCAAGGTGCTGATCGTCGACGAGCCGACGCGCGGCGTCGATGTCGGCGCCAAGGCCGAGGTGCACCAGATCCTGGTGCAATTGGCAGCGCGCGGCATAGCGGTGATGATGATTTCGTCCGAGCTGCCCGAAGTGCTGGCTGTGTCGGACCGGATCGTGACCATGCGCAAGGGACGCATCACCGGGCAGATGCCGGGCATCGAGGCAAGCGAGGAAAAACTGATGGAACTGATGGCGCTCGACCAGCCGGGAGCGGTTGAGGAGGAGGCACGATGAGCGTGGCCGAGGAGCAGAGCCGGCGTGGCGGCATCAGCATTGCGCGGCTGTTGATGAATTTCGGGCCGCTGCTGTTCCTGGCGGCGCTCGTGGTCGTCTTCACCGTGCTGAAGCCGAGCTTCATCGATCCGATCAATCTGTTCAACATCACCCGCCAGATATCGATCACCGGGCTGATCGCGCTCGGCATGACCTTCGTCATCCTCACCGCCGGCATCGATCTCTCGGTCGGGTCGCTGCTCGCTTTCTGCGGCATGGTGGCGGCCGTGGTCGCCAAGGGCGGTACTGCCAACACGCTGTCGCTGTCGACGTCGGGAACGCAGGGCTATGGCTGGTTCGCGGCGCTGCTCGCCGCCGTGGTGGTGGGGGCGGTGGCCGGCGGCGTGCAGGGCTTTGCCATCACCAGGCTGAAAGTGCCGCCCTTCGTCGTCACTCTGGGCGGGCTCACCGTGTTTCGCGGCCTGACGCTGACCATCTCCAATGGCGGCCCGATCTCGGGCTTCGACGCTTCGATGCGCTGGTTCGGCACCGGGCTGATCGGCCCCGTGCCGGTGCCGGCGCTCATCTTCGCGGTGGCCGCCATCCTGTGCCACATCGTGCTGCGCTATACGCGCTATGGACGCGCCGTCTACGCCGTCGGCGGCAATGCCGAGGCCGCACGGCTGTCGGGCCTGCGTGTCGACCGCATCCTGGTCTCGGTCTATGTCATCGTTGGCTTCTTTGCCGGGCTCGCCGCCTTCGTGCTGTCGGCCAGGCTGAATTCGTCCGAAGCGGTGGCCGGCATCGGCTACGAGCTGACGGTCATCTCGGCCGTCGTCATCGGCGGCACCTCGCTGTTCGGCGGCATCGGCTCGGTCGGCGGCACCGTGGTGGGCGCCGCCCTGATCGGCGTGCTGCAGAACGGGCTCCAGTTCAACAACGTCTCGTCCTACACGCAAAGCATCGTCATCGGCCTTATCCTGATCCTGGCGGTGGCGTTCGATCGCTGGCTGAAGTCGCGGGTGAGAAGGTAGGACGGTTTTTGCCTTCTCCCCTTGTGGGAGAAGGTGGCCTCGCGAAGCGAGGTCGGATGAGGGGTGCTCCAGGGAGCACCAACGTCTCATCCCGCTGGAACACCCCTCATCCGTCTCGGCGCCAACGCGCCGATCCACCTTCTCCCACAAGGGGAGAAGGAAGAACCGCAACGATGCCGGTCAGCGCATCATTCGACGGAATAAGGGACGCCGGATTTTTCCCTTCCTCTGAAAAGGGGGAGGAACCCGCTCCGGTTGCAAAACGATCCGTGCTTGCTAGAAAGGCCCGGGGCGGGTGGCATTCTGAGAGAACCTCATGTTTGCCGATATCATCAAACCGATCAGCTTGAGTTTTTCGCTGCTGCGGCGGTTCTGGCCGCAACTGGTCGCGCTTGTTCTGGCCGGTGTTCTGGCCGGCGACCTGCTGTTGCAACTGGCGGCCAAGGTGGCGCTCGCCAACCATTTCGCCGGGCTCGCCATGCTGACGCTGGTGGCACTGGCGCAACTGGTGGTGACGGTGGCGATGTTCCATGTGCTGCGCCCCGGCTTGCCCCATGTGCTGGCCGCGCAGCGTGGCGCGGAAAAGGCCACGGTCGCCGAGAGGGAGGGAGCCGCGGACGAGCGCGGTTCGCGGCTGGTGCGGATGATCACCATCGCGCTGTTGCCCTTCTTCGCCTATTATGCGGCCTGGGGATTCCTCGGCGACATCGTGCGCCAATATTCGCGCGAAACGCTCGACCAGGCCGGTTTCGGCCAGAGCGCCAATGTGCTGGACGTGCTGGATTCGCGCTGGCTGCTGGTCTCGGTGGCGGTGTCCTGGCTGGTGCGCCGGCTGGCCAAATTCATGCAGACGAAAACGGGCGCCGGCTCGTTCTGGCAGATCGTGGTGGTGATCTGCGAGACCAACTGGATCTTCGTCGGTCTCTACGTCATCAGCCGCTGGAAGGACAGCGCGTTGCAATGGCTGATGAGCCGCAATTTCTGGTCCGTTCTGCAGGCCTCTGCCGACGGGCTGGCGAGCCCGGTGCCGGCGGCGACGGCCGCGCCCATGGTGCCGGTCGAGATCACCTCGATCGCGCCCTCGACGATCGCCGTCAACCTGTTCTTCTACATGCTCTTGCCGCTGATCTGGCTGGTCATGGCGGCGCTGATCTATGGCTATGACGTGCGCGACGACACGGCACTGATGCGCGTGCACGGCCGGCTGGAACGCGTCGGCAAGCGCTATGCCGGCCTGCCGAAATTCCTGCGCGATTTCGTCGAGCATTTCATCGCCGGTTACCGCTCGCGCTATCTGCCGATCGCCAATGGCGTGCGGCTGACGGTAAGCTCCAGCCTCGCATTGCTGTGCACGCTGATCGTCGGCTACCGCCTGCTCGACTGGGGCGCGGCCTGGCTGTGGCTGGGTGCGACGCGGCTGATCGGCCCGCACGAACTCGACGTCTGGCAGATCCTGTCGCATGGCGTGACGCTGTTGTTCGGCAGCCCGTTCCAGGATTCCTCCACCGGCATCCTGGTCGAGCCGCTGCGCATCTGCTTCCTCGCCGCCGTGCTGGAGACGGCGTTCTCGCTTTCCAAGGGGACGGTTGAGGCGGGCGGTCGTTCCCGGTGGCGACGGGAACGACCGTAGCGTATCCTTGTCGCGCCTTGCCATGTACGTGTGATGAGGCGAAAGTGCGATCTTTCCTGGTCTCGTAAACAGACCGCCTGTTTGCATTCGCAAGATCGAAGAGAATGCCATGACTTACTTCTTCCGCCGTCGAAGTGAGACAATGACCTTCGGCCTGCCTGTGGTCTGCTGCGCGCTGGCGTTGATATTGCAATCGAACATAGAGCCGATCGACGATTACCGGACGGCGATTGTGGTGATCGTTGCCGGCATATCGATCGTTCTTACCTTGGCAACCGTCTTTGCCGTGTTGCGACATGCGGAGGCGATAGCCCGACGTGTCGGACAGCCGTACGGCACCCTGGTCCTTACCTTGGCCGTAACGACGATCGAAGTGTCGATCATCGTCTCGATGATGCGACATGGCGCCAACAATCCGACCCTGGCGCGAGAATCCGTGTTCTCCACGGTCATGATCGTTTGCACCGGCATCGTGGGGCTGTGCCTGACACTCGGCGGGTGGCGGCACCGCCACCAGGACATCCGAAGGCAAGGCACAAGTTCCTTTCTTTCGGTGCTGACCGCGATCACGGTGCTGACCATGGTGCTTCCGAACTACACGCTCGCCACCAGCCCCGGGACATTTTCTCCCACGCAACTGGCCTTCGTCGCGCTGCTGTCGCTCTTGCTCTACGGCAGTTTCGTTTTCGCCCAGAGCTACAGCCAGAAAGAGGACTTCCTGGAGGTGCAGGTCCGTGAAAGCGCCCCGGAAAGCCATTCTCCGCAGGTTCACGGCGTGCCGACGCATTTCGTCTTCCTGCTTCTGGGACTGGTCGGGATCGTTCTGCTGACGGAACGGGTCGCGGCTGGCGTTGAAGATGGCCTTACCTATCTGCAGATCCCGCAATCGGATGCGATCGTCGGCGCGATGATTGCGTTTGTCGTGCTGCTCCCCGAGGCGATCTCCGCCGTCAAGGCATCGTGGGGGAATGAGCTCCAGCGCGCATTGAACGTCGCTTTGGGCTCGGCGTGCGCGACCATCGGACTGACGATCCCGGCAGTGGCGGCGGCCAGCCTCATCACCGGAAAGTCGCTCAACCTCGGTCTCGGTCCGAGCGACGTGATTTTGCTGGTTCTGGCCCTTGCGGTGAGTGTCATAAGTTTCAGTACCGGACGCACGACGGTTCTCACAGGACTTGCTCACCTCGTCGTCTTTGTTGCCTACGTCCTGTTGATCGCCGTGCCGTGACTCCGGACTGCCGGCGCTGTCGTTACTTCGGCGGCCGTTGAAACCGCAGGTACCACGGCCGCTCACTTCCCAGCCCAATGGCGGGACGGATGGTCTTGATGGCATCCTCGGGCACGATGAAGGTGTCGCCGATGGTGATGACGTCGCCTGTCTTGGCGCCGGAGAAGATCGCCGAGGTGCAGTTCATCACGCCGTCCGGCAGTCTGACGCCCGAAATCATGTCGGGGAGCCAGCGGCGGCCGGCGGCATCGGTCAGCATCAGCTTGCAGCCCAGCCATTGCTTCTGCAAGTCGGGATCGCCGATGGTGACGGAGAAGGTGGCGATGACGGCGAAGGCCTGATCGGGCAAGCGGCCGGCCTTGCCGCCGCGCAGGTCCGCCAGTTTCCAGTCGCTGCCGCCGAAGCGCGCGGACTGGCCAAACTGGACATCCCTGGCGATGAGGTCTTCGCCGCCAAGCCATTCGCGCAGGCTGTCATGGCTGGTTTCTGCCAGCGCCAGCGGCAGCAGGATGACCAGCGCCGCCAGGCTGCGCCTGCGCCATTTTTTCTCGGCCTGCCGCTCGGCCGCCGGCTCCATATCGGTCGAGACGGCGCTCATGGCTTGCCCTGCGATATCTGGCCCTGCGATGTCCGGCCCGGTGGTGCATCCAGGTCGTATTGCGGCAGGATGCCGGCCGGCCGTCCATCGGCTCCGGCCGGCAGTCCGTCGAAGCTGATACGGGCCTGTGCATCGAGCGGTCCGAACTGGCGCCCGGCGATCAGCAGCCTGGCGCCGCGGATCTGGTCGGGCGGCACTTCGAAGACGAACAGGCCGCGTTTTTGCAAGCCGGGATCGACGCTGTGCGGCGGCATGTCCTGGCGATAGCCCAGCCGCTCCGTCTGGCGATAGCGCAGACCGGTCGGACCTTGCCAGGTGCCGTCCGCGACCGTGATGGAGGCGTCGGTCGCGGTGAGGCTGGTCGTCACCACCGCCCACACGCCGCTCGTCGTCAAAAGCTTTTGCTGCCCGAACTGGTTGGTCTTCAGCGCCCGGGCGAAGACGACCCCGTCCAGCCGCACGTCGAAGCTGCGTGCCCGCACCGTGTCGTGCATGGCGCCGTCGACCGGTATGGGCGCGGTAAGGTCGGCATAATGCGGCTTGGAAAGCTGCATGCCGTAGCTCAGCGCCACGGTGGCGGCGAGAATCACGAGATTGCCGAGGACCCGCATGCTCATGAGCCGGCTCCCGGCGTGTCCGTTGCCGGCATATCGGCGAGCGGCAAGGTGACGGTGCCGAGACGGTAGGGATTGTACCAGCCGGGCGTGCCGTAGAGATTGTCGCGCGGCTTGAAGATTTCCGCGGTGACGCCGAAGGCGAGCGTAGGCGGCACGGCGGCGTCGCCGGCCAGCGGCCAGACATAGACCAGGCGCTCGGTCATGCCGGGGTGCAGTTCCGGCGCCAGGGTCGAATCGCGTATCAGGGCGATCATCGGCATCGGGTCCGGCAGGGTGATCCCCTCCGGCTTGAAGACAGCAAAATAGGCCTTGTTGGATTCGGCCGTGCGGTTGGTCATGTCGGCCTCCAGCACCAGTGCCTTCTGGCCCGGTTTCAGCGGCACGCCATGGATGTCGGCATGGCTGACATAGGCACGCACCGGCTTGATGCGCCAGCGGCCGGCATCGATGGCGGCATCGGACGGCAGTTGCGGCGGAGGGTGAGCGGGCAGGGCGCCAAAGGCGCCCATGAGGCCGGCCGCCAGCAGCGCGGCGATGGTTCCCGCGCCTGCCGTCATCCAGGCCTGGACTCTTGAACGGGCAGTCTTGAACATTCCCTGATATGCACGTCGAACGATCAGCCACCCGCAGGCAATCTAGGAAGAAAACACTCGGATGGGAACCCGCAAATGGCGGCATTGCCCAGCTCTTCTCATGGCTGCCTTTCCCTCGTGGCGCAGTATGGTCGCCGATGGCTTGGCGAGCCCGCCTATGCCGCCTCCAAGGCCCAGATGCGGTGGCCGTAGCGGCGGAAGAAGCGCGCCAGCAGGCGTTGTTGCCTCGCCCTGGCGAGGTCCGCCAGACGCCGTTCCTGGCGCCAGCGCGGCATGTTGCGCCAGAAGGCGATGAAGCGGGCGGCGTCCTCGATGGCTTCCTGTGCCGATAGCGCCGGGCCGATCGCCGCCAGGAAAAGCGCTTCCGATTGTTTCAGCGCGTCGACGATCACCTTGCGCCTGAAATGGCCGAGGCGCGCCTGGCGGATGCCGTGTTCGCGGATTCTCGCGAAGGCTTCGATGAGAGCGTGATCGTCGCCGCCATAGCCGCAGGCGTGAGCGAAATCGGCGGCAAGGGTGTCCATCATCTCTCCCGGGGTGCTGCACGCGCGCCGACTCGGCTTTGCAAGCTACATAGAAGCATAACTCAAAAATTGATGAAAGAGAAACTTTTGCAGAACGCTGAAAGATGCGACTCGACTCTCGTTTCAAAACACAGGAAGATGCGAACAAACAGGGAACAAAGAGGCGAGCCGCGATGGCATTGACGGGCAGGGGATCAGTGATTGCGGATGTCATTTCGATATCGGTCGAATGCGCCGATTGCGGCCGCAACAGGTGGTGGAAGCCCGATCAGCTGCGGCGCTTCGGCGTGACTGGCAATACGCCGCTGGCAGCACTTTCGGGCCGGCTGGTCTGCTCGGCCTGCCGCGCCGACGGGCTGCCGGGCACGGCGATCCAGATCCGGGCGGCGTTTATCGACGAGCGCCAGCGCGTGCGCAGCGAGGCGCTGATGCTGAGCGAGCGCGAGATGCCGCTGGAGGGATCGGGGCGGGCGTGAAGGCGAGGGCGTCGACGCTGGGTTTTGCCTTCTCCGCTTGTGGGAGGAAGAATTGCCCCGTCGCCCTCAATAGCCCAGCAATTCCTTCAACGGAATGACCCGCCAGACCTGCTTGATGGCGTAGCGGTTGAAGGTCAACGTCTTCGGCGGATTGTACTGCTCGACGACCAGGTCGGCGGCGGTGCGCTTGACCAATTTCTTGATGAAGGCCTTGCCGTTGCGTTCGTTCTCTTCCGGGAAGGTTTCGATCACCACATGATCGCCCGGGACGGCATCGCGGCCGCCGCAATAGATCAGGTCTCCGGGCTCGTAACGGGGCACCATGGAATCCGAGAGCACGTGCAGCGCGAACACCTTGGCGAGGTTACGGATGCCGGGTGGGCGCTGGACGTAGCCGGCGGGCTCGCCGTTGAAGGTGAAATCGCCGTCGTCGCCGCCAACCGCGGCGCCCAGCACCTGGATGTCCATCGGCCCGGCGGGGGGCGGCCCGGCATCGGTGACGATCTCGGCGTCGTTGACCGGTCCGGCATCGTCGAGGAAGACCACGTCGCCCTTGCCGAGCGCCACCGGGTCGACACGCAGAAAGGCGGCGGTCTTCAGGAGGTTTTCCGTCTTGGGCAGGTTGCGACCGGTTTCCCAATTGCCGACGGCGGCGACGTCGGTGTCGTTGTGCTCGGCGATGTGGCGCATGACCAGGCCGCGCTGCTTGCGCGCCTGGCGGATTGCCGCTCCGACCTTGATCGACAGTTGCGTTTTCACCATGGCACCCATGTGACCAACAAGCGCTGCTTTCGTCCATGAAAGAATGGCTTGCATCTGTTTTTGAGTTATGCTTATATCCGTTCATGCAAAAGCTCAACCCCTTTCGAGTCGAAAGCGCCCTCAGGCCAGCTTCACGCGAGCCGGCCAGTGCTCATTCCCTTTCGCCCCGGCTGTCCTCCTCCCCGGCCAGGGCGATGCGTGAGGCTGATTGCCCCGATGCATCAGCCGCACGTCCGGTCCGCCCGTCACCGGCGGCCGGAACGGCCGGAGCCGTCGCTCCCCGCGGCTCCGGCCCCCAATTCAGCGCGGTGCGGATCCGCTCCCTGATACGCACCGAGGACGGCACCGTGATCCTGCTCGACAGGCTGACGGGCAGGGCGGTTTCCGCACCCGACCGGAAGACGGCAGAGGCGCGCCTCGCCGCGCTGGACGGCCGGCCGGGCTGAGGCCGCCAACCCAACGGCCGACAGGCCGGATCGAACCCGACAATGCCCACCGCCTGCGGCGGGCCGACACCGACACTCGTCGGCGGCGTCGCGCGCTGCCGCGCCCGCGCAATGGACGGAGACCAGACATGGCACTTTACGGCGACAAGGAATTGCAGGCGATCGCCGGCTGGTTGACGGACGGACTTTCCGCCTCGCGCATCGCGGCTCGGTTCAGCGCGTCGCGAGGCAGCCCGGTGTCGCGCGACGCCATCATCGGCATCGTTCACCGCAACGCCATGCTGAGTTCGATCGGCTTTGCCAACAGCAAGCGCATCGCGGCAGCCGAGAGGGCGAATGACAAGGCCGCGGACCGCGCCGCCAAGGCCGGACGCAAGCGCGTGCCGAAGGGTGAAGGTGCGGAACGCCTCGCAGCGCGCGGGGCCGGCTTGCTGATCGCGGACGGGCAAGCCTACCGCCTGGAGGTGCCGGTGCCGCAGCGAAGCCCGATTGGCCGCCAGCCGCATGGCGTGGCAATGCGCTTCGTCGACTGCCTGTTCGGCCGCTGCCGCGCTCCGCTCGACCTGACGCTGGAGCAAAATCCGGAAAACGATGCGCCCGGCGGCCGGCCGGGCGCCCACATGCTGTGCTGCGGCATGCGCACAATGGCGATGAAAAGCTACTGCACCTATCACCAGGCGCGCTTCCGCCGGCGTGTCTGCGAGGCAGGATGAGCGTCCTCCCGTTCGGGAGGGACGATGCCGGCAGGAGGCAACGCCGGTGCAGGATTGGGAATACAGCCGAGAGTTTTGGGAGATTGGTTCAGATGCAAGGTATCGAAGCGTTGGCGCCTCTCATTGGCCCACTAAGCATCTTTCTCCATAAGGCGGGGACAAAGCTGGCCGCAACGCCGGCTTTGCTTCTGCAGTGTCGGCGATCTGGCGAGAACGGCGGCCACGCAACGCTTTTATTTTGGCAGATCGTGGCCCTGCTTTGGCATCCGCACGCTCATTGCATCAGGCATCGTTGGCCGGCCGTCATCGCCGGCCAATATACGGGTGACCCGGGCGAAGCCGATGAACGCTTTCATCGCGTCGGCGTGCGAAATCTGCGCCGCGATGGCTGCGCTGCACGCGTTGAGCGCACTGCGGTAGACGTGACCGCGCCGTTCAACCGGCCAACGCTGCAGGAAGTCGGCTGCCTCAGCGACGCTGTCGATCACCTCGACATGCCCGTCCAGGTATACTTTGAGCGGAGATCCTGTTTTCATGGTACCCACGGCACTTACCTTGGCGTTGCGCGCGGCTCGAAAGCCAGCGATTCTCAACGTGCAAGGCGGCGGCGCGGTTGCATCACGTTTTCAGCCGCCTCACGGGCCCGCGGCGGCGTCGAGCCATTCATGGGCGCGGCTACGCGGCTTCGCCACCAGCAGCCCCTGCTGTCCTGCCGCCTTGGTGAAAGCCTCGAAGGCGACGCGCTGGCGGCAGCTGCCATCGATGGCGAGCCTGACCAGCCTTGTCGCATCCAGATAGGCGGTGGCCGTCTTGTCAGGCCATTGCCGGCGAAGCGCGGTCGCCGCCTGGGCGATGGAGCCCACCAGCATGGTCTTGTTGTCGCAGAAGCGCAAGGTCACCGGCATGAAGGCGGTCATGGGCATACCTCCTGTTGGTTTGGTGCGGCACAACGCCCAGCCTCGCCGCTGGTTCCGGCGCACGCAGCCAATTTCGCCAGGGATCGCGGCCTAGCCAGCCAGCACCTCAATCCACTCCCCCCACAAGGACGCAGCCATGAGCAAGAAAGCCGCCAGATCAGCTAAACCGCAGACGCCGAAGCTGCCGAAGGGCGAGGCCGAGCAGGTGCGCATCCGCCGCGAGGTTGGCCATGATTTCGCGTTGCGGGACGACGAGTTCGGCCGCAAGCGGCTCGCAACCGGCACGTCTGAGGCGCGGCGCGTCTATGAGGTGTCCAATGACGGCCATACCTCCACCGGTGGTATCGTGCGGGTGCGCAGCATCGATCCGCTGCTGGGCATCACCTCGCTGTCGCACCAGCAGCGCGAGGCTGGTCTGCGCTACCGCGAGGATTTCCGCGCCAGCCAGCAGGCTGGTATCAAGCCGATGCGCTGGAGCGAACGCGTCGACGGCGACAGGATAAGCGGCGGCATCACCGAGAGCGTGCTCAATGCCGGACGGTCACACGCCGCCGCGACCCGCGCGCTCGGCCATTGGGAGGTGGTCGACGTGGTGCGGAAGATCGTGTGCCTGGAGCAGTCGGTCAGAGGCGTGGCGGGAGAGGTGAGCGAGGGCAGGGACGTGGCGGCAAAGCTGTTGAGAATCGGGCTCGATCTGCTGGCGATGCACTACGGGATGATGATGCGAAAATAACAGCCGGGTGCCGGGGCAGCGCCATTCCTGGGCATGGGCTGTGCACTACAATCCGGCCGGCGCGTCGCCGGCCGGATCAATTGTCAGTTCAACGTCGGCAGACACGGACCCTCTCGATGACCCGATGGTGATGACGCCAGTGCTTGATCACCTCGGTGTGGCAGCGACGATGACCGTAGTAACGCGGACGATAGCTCTCGTCATACATGCTGTAACGGCCATAGTAGCCGTCATCGTCGGAATAATCGCGATAATGGTGACGATATCTGGGAACGTAATAATCGTCGTCATAGCCGTTGCCGATGCCGAGCGTGATTCTGGCGGCATTTGCCGGGGCCATCACCGCCACCGCCGAAGCGACGGCAATCACGGATGCGAGCAAGAGTTTCTTCATGACAACCTCCTCTTAAGGTCCCTCTAATAAACGCTCCTCACGCGGCACCGTTCCCGTAGAGTCGGTAAAGCAATGTTTCGCGCCCGCGCGCGCCGTGACGGAGCGACTTCGTCGGCAGCGCGCCTTTTGGGGCGCTAACCCTTCTAAAACAGTGCCTTTTCCAGCGGCTTCTCCAGCGTCTCGGCGAAGGCCGTCGCCAGATGGTGGCGGTCGCGGAAGGCGATCTTGCCGCCGATGAAGACGTGGCAGGTGGTTTGGTTGCAGAACTGGTCGGTCATATCGACATAGCTGGCGTTCGGAACGCTGCGCACGACGTCGCGCTCCACCGCGGCCATGGCGTCGTTGGCGGCATAGGCACGCGTCTGGTCGCAGAGCGAGGGCGTGTCGCCGCGCCACAGCGCGCGCGCCACGCAGGTGTCGACCTGCTCGTCGTTGAAGGGCACGTCGCGGATGAAGGCGATCTTCAGCCCGGCCTTGCTGAACGTCTCCAGCGTCGAACGCAAGCCCGCCTTCCACTCCGCGTCCTGGCTGTCGGGCTCATCCTTGCCGGCCGCCATCTTGCGCGAGCTGGTCAGGGCGATTTCCGAGATCACCACCAGGGCCGGCCTCAGCGCCAGGATCTCCTTGATCGACTGCTCGCGCCACTGGTCGCATTCGGCGTAGTCGCGCTTCAGCTTGCTCGACCATGTCGACAGCCGGGACGCCCGACACGAGGATTTGAGCCAGGTAACCACCCGGTAATCGCGCTTTTCGGCTGCCTCGATCAGCGGCGTCGACCAGTGGTCGGCATGTGAATCGCCAAACAGCGCGATCGTGCCTTTCGCATCCTTGGCGCCAAACACGCAGGGCTTCGGGGTGACGGTCTCGTAGTCGAGCACGCAGCCGCCCCTGGCGCGCGCGGTGGATGGACGCGCCGCACTTTGGGCGATGACGCGCTGCTCCGGATCGAGTTCGTGAACGGCAAACTTGGCGTTGGCGTAGGCCGCGACCACGCCGGCGCCGGTCAGCAGCGCCGCGGGCACGAGCGCGCGGGCGGCGCTTGCCATCAGCCAGCCGTTGCGGCGAACGGGGTTTTCGACGACGTGATAGGTGAAGATGGAGAGCATCAGCGTCAGTGCCAGGCAGGCAAACCTGTCCAGGCCGGAAAGCTCCGCGGTGACCATTCCCGCATAGACGATGACCGGCCAGTGCCAGAGATAGAGCGAATAGGAGAGCCTGCCGATCCATTGCATGGGCGGCAGCGACAGGACAGCCGTGGGGGCGCCGGCCAGCTTGCCACCCGCTTGGCGCTCGCCTGCCCCGCTGACCAGCAGCAGCACCGTGCCGACGACCGGCAGCAGCGCCAGCAGGCCGGGGAAGGGCAGCGCCTCGTCCAGCAGCAGATAGGCGGGCACGATCAGCGCCAGGCCGAGCCAGCCTTGCGCGGCGCGCAGCCGCGGGTGGTACCGGAGGAAATTTGCCGGCACCATCGTGGCAAGCCCGCCGGCGGCGAACTCCCAGGCCCTCAGCGGCGAGAAATAGAAAGCCCAGGGCGGCGAAACGCTGGTCAGCCAGGCGCAGGCCACGAACGACACCAGGCCGGTGACGCCGATGACCACGATGGCCGCGCGCCGTCCCGGCCGCAGCCATGCGGCGAGGAGAAGCAGCGCCGGCCATGCGAGGTAGAACTGCTCCTCCACCGATAGCGACCAGAAATGGATGAACGGGTTGTTGGCGGCGTCTGAAGCGAAATAGTCGAACGACCAGCGGATCAGCCACAGGTTGATCATATAGGCCGAGGCAAACATCGCGCCCTTCGAATAGAGCGCCTGTTCCTCCGGCGACAGGATGAAGGCGCCGGCCAGCAGCGTGGCGAGGATGACGAACAGCGAGGCCGGCAGCAGCCGCCGGGCGCGGCGGGCATAGAAGCGCCACAGGTTCAGCCGGCCGCTCTCGCCGATCTCCTGCAAAAGGTGTCTTGTGATGAGATAGCCGGAGATGACGAAGAAGATGTCGACGCCGGCAAAGCCGCCGGGCAGGGCGGTGAGGCCAAAATGATAGGCGACGACACCGGCTACCGCCAGTGCGCGCATTCCCTCGATATCGGGTCGGAACGATGCTGCCACGACAAATCCTTCGTGCAAGCCCAACCCGCGGCCATTGTCGGCCGGGGCGGATCGTATCGCAATGCAACAAATCTTTCGCAACGCAACATGGCAGGAAAAAGGAAAACGGCACAAAAGGGCCTGGGCATGGATAGAGCCTGCACAGGAAGCATCACAACTTGTGTTTCCGTAAATGGCACTCACCCTATTTACGACTAACATGTTAGCATGTTAGCACTGCCTGCGAACTGCTTTTTTGGGAGACTCGCTGGTGACATCGCGTTTTGGTCTTTCGGTTGCCCTGGCCACGCCTTTCGATGCGTCGGGGCAAATCCTCATTCCACCCATGGTGACGTTGGCCCGGAGCTGCCTGGCGCAGGGCTGCACCAGCGTGACGCTTTTCGGCACCACCGGGGAGGGCGCTTCGGTCGGCACCGGGGAGCGGGGGGCTGTCACCGAGGAGATGCTGGCGGCCGGCATCGCGCCGCATCAGCTTGTCGCAGGCGTGCTGGTCGATGCGGCCGAGGATGCAGCCGAGCAGGCTCGGCATGCCTTGCAGCGCGGCGCCCGTAACATCCTCCTTGCCCCTCCCAGCTATTTCAAGAATATCGGCGACGATGGACTTTTCGGCTGGTTTTCCGCCGTCTTTGCCGCTCTCGGTCCGCTGGCCCGCGGCGTGCTGCTCTACAACATTCCCTCGGTCACCACGGTGCAGCTTTCGCTTGGGCTGATCGGCCGGCTGCGCCAGGCGTTTCCGGACGTGGTCGCCGGCGTCAAGGATTCCGGCGGCGACTGGGCCTATAGCGAGGCGCTGCTCGGTGCCCATGGCGATCTGGTGATCCTGATCGGCGACGAGCGGCATCTGGCGCGGGCGGTCAGGATCGGTGGCCAGGGCGCGATTTCGGGCATGGCCAATTTCGCCGCCGGCGAGGTCCTCGCCATGGCCGAGAAAGGGCACGACGACGTGCGCGTCGAGCGTTTCGTGCTCGAGTTGCTCAAGCACCCGGTCATTCCCGCGGTCAAGGTGATGGTGGCGCGCAAGACCGGCGACGAGCGCTGGCTGGCGGTGCGGCCGCCGCTCGAGCCGATCGCGGCGCCGGAGCGCCAGCAGCTTGGCGCTGCCTACAACACTCTTTTCGCGGCCGCGGCGGCCTGACGGGGAAGGAAGCACTGAAATGGCCAATGGCGGCGACCAGACAAATCTGCGGGAGCAGGCCTATGCCAGCTTCACGCGGCATTTGCTGGCCCGCGACCTCAAGCCGGGCCAGTTCGTGTCGCAGCGCGAACTCGTCGCGTTCACCGGCCTGCCGCTCGGCGCCATCCGCGAGATCGTGCCGCGCCTGGAAGCCGAGGGGCTGTTGACGACGATCCCGCAGCGCGGCATGCAGATCGCGCATATCGACATCAGCCTGATCCGCGAGGCCTTCCAGTTCCGCCTGTTCATGGAGCGCGAGGCGGTGGCGCTGTTCACCGTCAGCGCCTCCGACGGCGAACTCGCGCGCTTGCGCCGCGAGCATGAGGACATGCTGGCGCAGGCGCTGGCGCAGACCCCGACGCCGGAGATGGAGGCCAGGGCGCAGACCATCGACTGGGCCATGCACGACACTTTCATCGATGCGCTCGGCAACGAGATCATTGCCAAGGCCTATCTGGTCAATTCGGTGAAGATCCGCCTGATCCACCAGGAACGGTTCCGCATCGACGGCCGCGTGGTGCCGGTGATGCGCGAGCATCTGAGCGTGATCGAAGCCCTCGAAAGCCGCAATCCGCAAAAGGCGGTCGAGGCGATCAGCCAGCATATCGACAATGCGCGCCGGCTGGCGCTCCATATCTGAGGAAGCAGGCCGCGCCGTGCTTGTCGCGGTGCAATCGACAACGACAGCAACCGGGAGGAAGAAATGCCGTCCAATCCATTCAACCCAAACAGAAGACAACTCCTTACGGGCGCCGCCATGCTCGCCGGCGCCGGCCTTGCCGGTATCCGCCCGAGCCTTGCCGCCGGCGTCGACTGGAAGCGCTTCGCGGGCTCGACGCTCGACGTCAATCTGGTGAAAAGCCCGCGCAGCGACACGCTGATCAGATATCTCGCCGAGTTCGAGGAACTGACGGGCATCAAGGTCAATGCCGAGGCGACGCCCGAGCAGCAGCAGCGCCAGAAGACGGTCATCGAGCTCAGCTCCGGCAAACCCAGCTTCGACGTCGTGCATCTGAGCTACCATGTGCAGAAGCGGCAGTTCGAGAAGGGCGGCTGGCTGGCCGACATATCGGGCTACCTTGCCGACCCGACGCTGACCGATCCGAGCCTAGTCGAAAAGGACTTTGCCGATGCCGGCATGCTGTTTGCCAAGGACGGCGAGGGCGTGCTGCGCTCGCTCCCGTTCTCGGTCGACTACTGGATAATCTACTGGAACAAGGAGCTGTTCGAGGCCAAGGGCCTCAAATATCCCGAAACCTTCGATCAGCTCGTTGCGGCCGCGGAGGCGCTGACCGACCCGTCGGCCAACACCTACGGTTTCGTCGCGCGCGGCCTCAAGAACGCCAATACGCCGGTCTGGACCTCGCTGATGCTCGGCTACGACATGACGCCGCTCGACGACAAGGGCAAGCTGCGCACCACCGCGCCCGAAGCGGTGGAGGCGGCCGCCCTCTACCAGCGGCTGATGACCAAATCCGCGCCGCCCGGCGTTACCGGCTTCAACTGGGCCGAAGCGCAATCCGCCTTCCTGCAAGGCAAGATCGGCATGTGGTTCGACGGCGTCGGTTTCGCGCCGCCGATGGAAAATCCGGAGAAGTCGAGGGTGGTCGGCAAGGTCGGCTACGGCGTCATGCCCAAGGGCCCCAAGGCGCATGCCTCGGGTACGTTCGGCGACGGGCTCGGCGTGACCACGGCCAGCGAGAAGAAGGAAGCAGCCTATCTCTTTTGCCAATGGGCGGTGTCGGCCGGCATGGGCGCCCGGCTGCTGCAGGCAGGTGCCGGTGTGCCGTTCCGCAAATCGGTGCTGGAAGACCCCAAGGTGCGCCAGGGCGTGACCATGCCGGCGAGCTGGCTCGACGCCGTGGTCGGCTCCGGCAATGTCAGCCGGCTGGCGCTGCCGGTCATTATTCCGGTCACCGAGTTCCGCGACATCTATGGCGTGGCGCTCAGCAACCTGCTCGCCGGGGCCGACCCGGCGGAGGAACTGAAGAAGGCGACGGAACAGTTCCAGCCGGTCCTCGACAGGAGCGAGCAAGGCTGATGTCCGCAACTGCCCCAGAGCGCGCCGGGGCGACGACGAGTCGCGCCGGGGCGACGACGAGTCGCGCCGGGGCGACGACGGATCGCGCCGGGGCGACGATCGATCGCGCCGGGGTGGCGAAACAGGAAAGCGAAGGGGGCCGGCCCGTCAAGCTGGCTCCCAGCTACTGGCCCTTCGTCGTCCCCGCGCTGGTCGTCGTCGGCGCCGTCATCGTCTTTCCCTGGGCCTTCACGCTGTGGATGAGCGTCAACCGCTGGACGCTCGGCCAGTCGCGAAGCTTCGCGGGGATGGAGAACTATCTGCGACTGGTCGGCGATGGGCGGTTCTGGGAATCGCTCGCGCACACCTTGTCCTACACTTTCCTCTCGGTGGCCGCGCCGATGCTTCTCGGCACCATCGCGGCGCTGATCTTCGATGCCCGGTTCCCGCTGCGCGGCGTGCTGCGCGGCATTTTCGTGATGCCGATGATGGCCACGCCCGTCGCCGTGGCGCTGGTCTGGACGATGATGTTCCATCCGCAACTCGGCGTGCTCAACTACCTTCTGTCGCTGGTCGGCATTCCCGCGCAGGAATGGATTTTCAACGCCAGGACGGTCATCCCCTCGCTGGTCGCGGTCGAGACCTGGCAGTGGACGCCGCTGGTGATGCTGATCGTTCTGGGCGGGCTGGCCTCGGTGCCGCGCGAACCCTTCGAGAGCGCCGAGATCGACGGCGCCAATGCCTGGCAGCAGGTCCGTTACCTGACCTTGCCGATGATCGCGCCGTTCCTGATGATCGCGGTGATCATCCGCACGATCGACGCGCTGAAGAGCTTCGACATCATCTATGCGATGACCCAGGGTGGGCCGGGCACGGCCTCCGAGACCATCAACATCTATCTCTACAACATCGCCTTCTCCTATTACGACGTCGGCTACGGCTCGGCCATGGCGGTGGTGTTCTTTGTTCTTATCGTAGCGCTGTCCTTCGTCCTGCTGATGCTGCGCCAGCGCAGCCGCTGGACCGACGGGGAGGGCAAATAGATGCGTTCGCGACTGCTCAACCGGATCGGCCTGTTCTTCGCCGCCCTGGTCTTCGTCTCGCCGGCGATCCTGTTCTTCCTCTGGATGATCTCGCTGTCCCTGAAATTCGAGATCGACAACGGCGCCTCGCCGCCGGTCTTCATCCCCGAGCATGTGGCCTGGTCGAACTATGCCAAGGTGTTCGAGGAGAACAATTTCCTGCTCTACTTCTGGAACTCGGTGCTGGTGACCGGCACGGCGACGCTCTTGGCGCTGCTGATCGGCGTGCCTGCCGGCTACGGCATAGCGCGGCTCAAGGCCGAACGGTCGGCGGTTGTCATCATGATCGCGCGCATGACGCCGGGGCTGTCCTATCTCATCCCGCTGTTCCTGCTGTTCCAATGGGCGGGCATACTGGGCACGCTATGGCCGCAGATCATCATCCATCTCGTGGTCACGGTGCCGATCGTGGTCTGGGTGATGATCGGCTATTTCGAGACCACGCCGATGGAGCTGGAGGAGGCCGCCAGCATGGACGGCGCCTCCTCTTGGCAGGTATTCCGGCTGGTCGCGCTGCCCATCGCCAGGCCGGGCATCGTGGTGGCCTTCATCCTGTCCATCATCTTCTCCTGGAACAATTTCGTCTTCGGCGTGGTGCTGGCCAGCCGAGAGACGCGGACCCTGCCGGTCGCGGTCTACAACATGCTCTCCTACGAGCAGGTGAGCTGGGGGCCGCTGGCCGCCGCCGCACTGGTGGTGACGCTGCCGGTGCTGGTGCTGACCATGTTCGCGCAAAGGCAGATCGTCGCCGGGCTGACCGCCGGCGCGGTCAAGGGCGGCTGACGCCGACGACACTCTTTCCAGGTGAGGACATGAAATGGCAGCGGTGACGATCAACAATGTGCAGAAGGCATTCGGAGCGACCCGGATCATTCACGACGTCAGCGTCGACATCGCCGACGGCGAGTTCGTCATCCTGGTCGGACCTTCGGGCTGCGGAAAGTCGACGCTGCTGCGCATGATCGCGGGGCTGGAGACGATTTCGGCCGGCAGGATCGCCATCGGCGAGCGGGTCGTCAACGATCTCAGGGCGCGCGATCGCAACATCGCCATGGTGTTCCAGAACTACGCGCTCTACCCGCATATGACGGTGGCCGACAATATGGGCTTCGCGCTCAAGATCAAGAAAGCCGATCCGGCCGATACCGCCGGCCGCGTCAACAGGGCGGCGAGCATCCTCGGCCTGGAAAAGCTGCTCGACCGCTTCCCGCGCCAGCTTTCGGGCGGCCAACGCCAGCGTGTCGCCATGGGGCGCGCCATCGTGCGCGACCCGCAGGTCTTCCTGTTCGACGAGCCGCTCTCCAACCTGGACGCCAAGCTGCGCGTGCAGATGCGCGGCGAGATCAAGGCGCTGTACCAACGGCTGGGCACCACCACCATCTATGTCACGCATGACCAGATCGAGGCGATGACCATGGCCGACAAGATCGTGGTGCTGCATGATGGCCTGGTCGAGCAGGTCGGCGCGCCGCTCGACCTCTACGACCGGCCGGCCAATCTCTTCGTCGCCGGCTTCATCGGGTCGCCCGCCATGAATTTCATTCGCGGCCGCATCGAGGAAGGCATCTTCCGCAGCGCAGGCGGGCTGACCCTGCCGCTGCCGGCGCCGCTTCACCCGGCGCAGATCCCGGGCGGGGAGTTCGTCTACGGCATCCGCCCCGAACACATCCGCGCCAGCAGCGACGGCATCCCGGGCAGCGTCACGCTGCTGGAAGCGACCGGCTCGGAGATATCCGCCAAGGTCGACTGCGGCGGCGAGGAGATAGACTGCCTTTTCCGCGAGCGGCTGGCGCTCAAGCAGGGCCAGCCGGTGCGCATCCAGGTCGACCGCGCCTGCGCGCATCTGTTCGACGCCGAAACCGGCCGGCGCATCGGCGCATGACAACAGCCCCGCGGGCCGGGGCTGTCTCAGGATACGGGCTATAAAAGCCTGCTCGCCGCCGGTCTATTTGCTGCCGCCATTCGCCTTGACGCTGCTGCAGAACTCCGGATGGCTGTTGGCGGCGTTGGCGTCCTTGGCCTCATCCTCGCAGGCCGTCATCATCATCTTCTGGTCTTCCGGAGTGAGCGCTTTCCACACCTTCGCGAACTCGTCACCACTGCGCATCTTCTTCATGCTGGAGTCGGTGTAGAACGGCTGCATCTTGGCCGGATCGTCGAGTGCCGACGTGCCCTTGTTCGCGGCGGCGAGGGCCGAGCCCGCGAGCATCGAAAGTGTCATCGCGCCGACGCAGATCATCTTGATGTTCATGATAGGATCCTTCCCTGTTGCTCTTCGACCGTCGAAGCAACGATCGTCAAAGAAACGGAAGGTTCGGAGGAAAGTTCCGGTTCGCCGTGCCCGCCCACGGCCGGTCTGAAGAAATATATTCTTCCACGCCCGCGAAACTTTCCGCTTTTTTCTTCGTTTGGCTGCATCGTTAGATTTGCAGCGACCGGACTCGCTCATCCGCTGCTGCTGCCTTCTGTCGGCCCGGTTTCAGCCGGCGTCGCCGCTCTCGATTTCCTGGAGATAGAACGTCTTGCTGGGCTGCAAATGGTCGACGCAGAGCTGCGCCAGCACCCAATTGTCCCGGCGCTTGAGCGCCTCGATCATCATTGCGTGGTGCTGGCGCGAGATGTCGAGCTTTTCCCTGTCGGCCAGCGAATTGGCCCGCACCGGCAGGCTGAGGCGCATGTAATGCTCGATCGAGGCCACCAGATAGGCATTGCCGCAGGCCGAGAACATGGTGAGATGGAAACGGTCATTGGCCTCGTGGATGCCGCGCAGATAGCCGCTCTCGACATGGCCGTTATAGATGCGAAGGATCTGCGTCAGCTCTTCGATCAGCGCTTCGCTCGCGGGAAGGCGGATCATCAGCGCCGCCTGCCGCTGCAGCATCTCGCGCACCTCGTAGATCTGCCGCACCTCGTCGGGCGACAGCCGCCGCACCATGGCGCCCTTGTTGCGCTCGCGCGTGACGACGCCTAGCCTTTCGAGCTGATAGAGCGCCTGTCGGATGGTATGGCGCGACACCGGGAAGCGGGCGAGCAGCACGTCCTCGACCAGGCGCGCGCCGGGCGCCAGCCTGCCGAAGATGATGTCTTCCTCCAGTGCGTGGACGATATCGGCTTCCTTGCCGCCATAATCGATCGTGTTGAGCATCGCGCTCCGTCGCGTTTTCGACAGCCTCATGGCAAGGGCCGCTCTTGCCGCCTTGCCATGGCGAAAAAAGAAAACCGGACCGCTTGGCCGGCCGGACCGATTGGCCCTGGGCCCGCCGGCTGCGCCGTTACCGCCGACGCCCCCTGCCGTTTGCCGAGCCTCAGCTTTTCACAGGCGTTGCGCGTCGATTTCTCCCCGATGGGCCGGTCGAGGGTCGTCGCTGGCCATGCTTTTGTCAAGCGACGCGAAGGCGATGCGAAGGCCCGCCGATTTGCGCGGACCCAGCCACCCGTCAATTCCTGTCCACCGGCTTTGAGCGCATGCGCGAGACCGTTTCGCGCTCGGCGCGCTTGGAACGCAGCGGCGGCAGGCCGCGATCGATCAGGTCCATGTCCTCCAGCACCATGTCGCCCATGCGCTTGAAGGCGATATCGAGCGCGCCGGCGCGGTGAGCCGAGCGCAGGAAGCCGGGTAAGGCGCGCACCGGGTGATCCCGCGCCAGCGGTTCTTCGGGGAAGACGTCGCTGGCGGCGAGGATATGGCCGCTCTTCACCGCCGCCATCAAAGCAGGGAAGTCGACCACGCCGGCGCGGCTGAGCAGGATGAAGGCCGCGCCTTTGCGCATCCTGGCAAAGGCGTCGGCGCCGAGGAAGCCCTGGTTCTCGCTGGTCACCGAGGCGACGACGAAGACGAAGTCGCTGCCGGACAGCACCTCGTCCATCGAGGCCGGCTCGACGCCATTGTCGATCAGGATCGACGGCGGCAGCCAGGGATCGAAGACTTTTGTCCTGGTGCGGAAACCCGACAGCAGCCGGTTCAGCGCGCGGCCGAGATCGCCGAAGCCGATGATGCCGACATCGGCGCCTGACAACAGCCGCGCCGTCCGGTTGCCGTCGCCGCCCCACAATTCCTCGCCCTTGCGGAAGGCAAGGTCGGCATCGACGATGCCGCGGGCGAGGTTGAGCGCCATGGCAAGGCCGAGCTCGGCCACCGGCTCGGCGAAGACCAGGCCCGTTGTGACGACATGGATGCCGCGCGCGAACAGCGTCTCATAGGGCATATTGTCGATGAGGTTGCTCTCGACATTGAAGACGCAGCGCAGCGCCTTCATCTTCTCCAGCGTCTCGGCCGCGATCGGCGGCTGGCCGACGATGTAGCGGGCCTCGGCCAGCACATCGCCCGGCAGTTTCGCCACGCCGTCCGGCGTCGTCTCGACGATGCGATATTTCGCCTTGAAGCGCGCCAGCTGCGGCGGCGTGAAGATGAGGTCGAGCGTGCGCGGTTCGGGCGCGCTGATGACCAGCGGCAAGGCGCTGTCGGACATGGCGAATTCCTCCCGGCGCGATCGTTTTGGCGCCCTTCTGGATGCAATCTATCCCGGATTAAACGACTTACAACATGCATACGGAGGAGGAGAATTTCGCGACAAGAAAGGCGGGATTGCGGCTAGGGCGAGGGCGGTTCTTCCACAAGGCCCAAAAAGGGGGGAAGGGAATGCGCTTCTGGCGCCGCAACCAACCTTCGCGCCATACGTTGATCCATGCCGGACCGATTCCGGCTTACTCCAGAGCCTCACCCCGCCGGCCTTGACTGGCGGGGCTTTTTGCCGGAGGGCCGTATCGAGCTTATGCGCAGGCCGTCGTCAGCGCCTGCCGTTCCTTTGCTTCCAGCGCGGTGCGATCGCGGAACCGTCGATGAATTCAAGGCCGCCCGCCTCGTTGAGCGTGTGCAGCTTGCGTCCGCTCCATAGCGCGCCAGGCGTCAAGATGGTTTCGACAGCCTGGCTCATGCCGTCCAAATCGAGGTGAACAATGCGTGCGATGCCGAGCGCCGCGCCATAACTCCTGCGGCAGTCCTGCACGGGGCGCAGCAATTGGCCGTCGCGTTCGACCATGCGGCCCGCCGGCCGCGCCGAGGCGATGTCGATCAGCACGGGGTTCTTGGGGTGCGGCGTCCACGGCCCGCGAAAGTCCGGCGCCGACCACAGATGCAGCGCATCGGAAAACGCGCCGCCGCCGTCCCTGACGGTGGCGAACAGCCACCATCGTCCACCATGCTCGACCAGGGTGGCGTCGCTGGCGACGATATCTGACAGCAGCGTCGCTTCCTTGACCCAGCCACCAGGGAAGGCGGTGGCGCGGTAGAGGTCGACCGTGCGGTTGGCGCAGCTCTCCGGCACCATCCAGACTTCGCCGTCGCGCTCGAAGACGAACGGATAGGACAGGTGGTAGGGCAGGTCGAGCACCGGTTCCGGGCGGCCGATCGGCCCCGACGGGCCGAACGGCACGGCGGAAATGATGGCCCGGCCCAGACGGTGGATATAGTCCTCGACGAACAGGGTCACCTTGCCCTGATGCAGGATCGGGAACGGGTCGGCATAGAAGCGGCTGCCGTCGTCGGGCAGCACCTGCCAGCCCGTTGCCGGATGCGCGCGCAGGTCGAGCAGATCCTGCCCCTGCGTTTGCCGCCAGCCGACCTTCCAGTGCGGGGCGTTGTAGCAGAGATGATAGATCTTCTGGACGACGCGCCGCGCCAGTGCCTTACCGGCTCTAATGCCAAGCTTGGCGGCGGACGGCATGGCGGGCGCGGCGTTGCCGTGCGCCGGCTCCGGCAGGACAGGGAGAGCGTGCCGCGCCGCGCCGGTCATCGCCGCCAGGATCAGGCTCGCGGTGCGCGCCAGCATATCCTGGAACGAGGCAAGCGCGATGCCGCCATATTCGGTGCCCAGGCGGCCTTCGGCGACGTTCGCGCCGTTTTCCTCTATACGGGCAATCGGCGTTCGCCCATCGAGGATCAGCGCCAGCAGGGCCGCTTCGCCCGCGGCGCCGTCATAGGTCACGCGCCAGACGCGCGTTCCTTCGCGCTGCACGTCGCCGCAGAGGTCGATCACCAGATCGGGCCCAACCGGCGGCGCCCGATAGGGCGCGAGCGCCGAAAGCGGCAGGCGTTTTGCCAGCCCGTTCGCGGGCAGACCATGGATGGCCGTCTCCAGCTGAAACAGCGCCGCGGCGCTGGGTGGTATGGCGCCCTCGGCCGGCCTGAGATCGATGAAGACCTCGACATGCGCCAGCGCCGCGAGACGCTCCAGCAGCGTCAGGTGAAAGGCACGCGGGCATTCGCTGTCCAGGCGCAGGCTCACCTGCATGTCGCATCCTCATCGTTGTGATGTTCGATATTGGGCCGGTGTTCGATCTTGGGCGCGGGAAACGGCCGGACTGGTGACGCATTGCCCCATTCCATGTCGTTTCCCCGCTGCCCGCGCCGTGTCAACACCCCCGTGCCACTCCTAGGCAAACTCCGTGCCAAAAATCACAAGAGCTCTCAATATAATTAACAGTGTTTTAACAGTTGGAAGCATAGCTAAGACAAAGCCGCAATTTGATCTTTGCAGGCGCATGGAGTGTTGTCGGAGCGACCCTTGCAATCATCCCTGCTCTCGTTGCCGCAACAATACGCTCCGGAGGCGATGCAATACGCTCCCGAAGCGGTTCCGACGGCGCCGTCCTACCCGGCCTCGACCGTCGAGCTGGGCGACCTGAGGCGCATATTGGTGCGCCGCCGTTTCCTCATCTTTGCCATCACCGCGCTGCTGACCCTCGGCGCATTGCTCTATGGGCTTTTGACGCCGGCGCTCTACAGCTCGGCGGCGGAAATCATCATCGATCCGCAAGACCTGCAGGTGGTCAGCAACGACGTCAATCCGAGCCAGGTGCCGCCCGACGGCGGCATAACCCGTGTGGAAAGCCAGGTCAGCGTCGTCCAGTCGACGGGGGTGCTGCTCAGGGCCATCAAGGCGACCAACCTGACCGAGGATCCTGAATTCAACGGGCAGGGCATGCTGGGACGCTTACTCGGCGGATTGCTGGGTTCGGGGTCGGGCGAAGCCGACAAGACGGCCAAGACGCTCGATGCGTTGCGCGCACGTCTGGCGGTGCGGCGAGCGGACAAGGTGCTGGTCATCGAGGTCATCATCACCACCAAGAATGCCGAGAAATCGGCGATGCTGGCCAATGCGATCGCGCAGGCCTACCTGGCGGATCAGGCGAGCTCACGCGCGCGGATGGCCAAGGACGCTTCGGACGCCATCGCCGCGCGACTGGATGAGCAGCGCAAGCGCGTCCAGCAGGCCGAGAATGCCGTCGAGGCCTATAGGTCCGCCAACAACATGGTGATGGCGGCGGGCAATCTGGTCAGCGACCAGGAACTGACCGAGCTCAATACGCAGCTTTCGGCGGCGCAAAGCCGCACCGCGGCGCTGAAGGCGCAGGTCGACCAATTGCGCAGGTCGGGCGGGGCGCCGGACGCGACCTCGGAAGCGATGCGCTCCTCGGTGATTTCGAGCCTCAGGGCGCAGGAGGCGACGCTTGTCGACAAGGTATCGCAGTTCGGCACGGAACTTGGGCCACGCCATCCCTCGATGATCGCGGCGCAGCAGCAGCTGCGCGACACGCGTGCGCTGATCGCGCGAGAGCTCGGCCGCATCGGGGCGGCTGCCGAGACCGACTACGAGCGGGCGTTGGCCAACCAGCAGGCGCTGGAGGCCAAGGTCGCCGGCATGAAGGCCAAGTCGCTCGATACGGACCAGGCTTCGGTCAGGCTGCGCGAGTTGCAGCGCGATCTCGAGGCCGTCCGCTCCGTCTATGCCAACTATCTGCAGCGTGTGCAGGAGACGCGCGAGCAGATCAATGTCGACAGCACCAATGCGCGGATCATCTCCAGCGCCATGCCGGCCCTGAAGAAGAGCTGGCCGCCGCTGTCGCTGCTTGTCCTGGGCGCGCTCTTCGGCGGCCTGGGTCTCGGCACCGGCCTGGCGCTGATCGCGGAATATTCCTCGCCCACGGTGCTTTCCAGCGCGCAGATGCAATCGGCCATCGACGCGCCGGTGCTTGGCGTGGTGCCGGCAAAATCGGGCAACGCCCGTCGCTGGTGGCCTTTCGGCGGCACGGCCGCCGCGGCGAGCCAGAAGACGGACGCGGTTGTAGGGCTGGCGCTGAGGCGCATGTTCTCGTCGGGCCGGCGTCCGCCGGACTGGCCGCTGGTGCCGTCCATACTGGTGACGTCGCCGCCCGAGGACGCCGCGCATCGCGGCAGGGTGGCGCGCTTGCTGGCCAATGCCGCGGCAGCCCGGGGCGGCCGTATCCTGTTCATCGATACCAATGCCGGCGGCGGCCAGAAAGATCAGCAGCCGGGCGTGCTCGACGTGCTGCGCGGCGAATACGGCATCGAGGCGTTGAGCCAGTATACGCCCGGCAGCAATGTCGCGCTTTTGGGCAGGGGCCGGTCAAAGGCCGTCTTCCAGGAAGCGCAGGGCGTCTATTTTGCCCAGCAGATGTTGGCCCAGGCGGGCCGCAACTTCGAACTCGTCGTCATCGATGGCGGCGCGCTGGCCGACAATCTCAATGCCTCGCCGCTGGTAGCGATGGCCGACGAAATCCTGCTCGTCGCCACGCTGAACTCGACGCCGATGCGCGATGTCGCGGCGGCCTCGCAAGCCATTTCCGTCATGGGGCGGTTGCCGACTGGCGCCTTGCTGGTCGACGAGGCGGCCTGACATGGCCGCAGTCCGGCCCGCCAGCCCGGCAGCCGGCTGGGCCGCGCAGGGTCAAGCCGCCGCCGCATCCCGCGCCGGCGGTTCCGTCGACTGGGTGACCCGCTTCGGCCTGGTGGTCACGGTGGCGGTGCTGTTTGCCGTTTCCGGCGGCATGCTATGGCTGGTGGGCTACAATTACGACGGCCTGCTCGGCAGTCCGGCCACCAAGATCCATCCGTCGACCTATCTCCTGGTAATGGTGTTTGCCTGGCGTGCGTGTACGTTCGGCAATCCGGTCGGCTATATGGCTGCCGTTGCCGACCGGCGGCCGGCCAGCGCGCTGATGGCGGTCATCTCGATCGTGCTCCTGGTGGTGGTCGTCGTCAGGCATCGGCCGGGCATGGCGGGCATGGTCGATACGTTCGTGGCGGCGGCGCTGCTGGTGCTGATGCTGGCCGAGGACGACGAACGGACCTTCGCGCGGCTCCAGACGGTCGTTCACGCGGTGATGTCGGCGAATGCGCTGCTGGCGCTGTTCGAGTTCGCGACCAAGACGCTGGTGTTTCCCTACAGGCTCGACGGCGAGGTGTTCACCGACCTGCGCTCGACCGCGCTTCAGGGCCATCCGCTGGCCAATGCCACGATCACCGCGGTCTATGTGCTGGCGCTGCTCTCCGGCTCACGGTCGCTGTCGATGCCGCTGCGGCTTGCGCTGATCGGCCTGCAAACCGCGGCGCTGGTCGCCTTCGGCGGACGCTCGGCGATGGTGACGACGCTCGCGCTCGGCGGCATCTATCTGCTTTTCAGCGGCGTGGCCTATTTGCGGCATGGACGCGTCAGCCTGCTGGGCGCGGCCCTTGCGGTCCTGCTCGCCACGCTATTGCCGGTGGCGGTCGCCCTTCTCTTTTCCTACGGCTTCTTCGACGCGCTGCTGGAACGCTTCGTGTCCGACAGCGGCAGCGCCAATGCCCGCGTCGAAATGTTCGACCTCTTCAAGAATCTCGGGCTGGGCGACCTGATCGTGGGGCCTGATATCGATCTGATCGAAAGCATGCGCCGCATCAACGGCCTGGAACAAGGCATCGAGAACCCGATCATACGCATGGTGCTCTATCAGGGCGCCTTCTTTACCCTGCTCATGCTGTTCGGCTTCGTGCTGTTCATGCATGAAGTGGCACGCCGCTGCCATCCCGGCATCTGGCTGCCCATGCTGGGTTGGCTGATCCTGCTCAACACCTCCGAGACCCTCGCCTCCAAGACGACGCTATTGACCAAATTCGTGGTGCTGGCGCTGGTGCTCTACCGGCCGACGCGGGCGGTGGCGCGGCAAAAGGCGCAGCCAGTGCGCGCAATTGGAGACGACCAGCGAAGAGCGCAGCCTCTCCGCCGTTAGAGGCTGATCCCCTTAGGACTTTCCACGCCCGAAAGCGGGTACGGTCGTCACCTGCCAATATAGGCGGCGAGTTCGTCGGGCGTCCCGTTTGGGAAGGCCTGCTTTAGAAAGTCCATGAACGCCGACACTCGCGCGCTGAGCAGCCGTCGAGATGGGTAGAGCGTCCATAGTGCGATCTCGGGGCCGTCGATATCCCCCCAACTTACCAGTGTGCCGTCAGCCAGGTCGTGGCTCACCAATGAAATGGGAAGACGTGCCGCACCGACGCCGGCCCGCACCGCGTCCCGGACCATGATGAGTGTGGACAAAGCGAGGACCGGCTCGATCCTGATCGTTGACCGGCCATCTTGTGTCTTCACGTGCCATGTTTGCCGATCGCCTGCCCCGCGCGCAACGCCAGGAGCGGCCAGTCCGCCGGCCGGGCGAGGAAGGTCGGGTCTCGCCACGACGACCAGACGGTCGCGGACAAACGCCCGTCCGACCAGGCTTTCATCGGGATCCGGATTGACCCGGACTACCAGGTCGTAGCCTTCCTCGATCATGTCCACGGGCCGGTCCTCGGTCGTGACCTCCAGCCTCACCTCAGGATATTTGAGGGCGAACCCCGCAGCGATCCTGCCCATTGCGGTCTGCGAAAAATGCAAAGGCGCGCTGATCCGCAGTCTCCCCCTGGGCCTCTGACCGCCTGAGGCAATCGCCGAAGCCGTCTCGTCCAGTTCGGCGAGCAACGCTCCCGTCCGCTCGAAGAGCGCCCGTCCTTCTTCGGTGAGCTTCAGGTTACGCGCACCGCGTTCAAACAGGCGCAGGTCAAGGCTGCTTTCCAGTTCTCCAACGCGCCGGGACAAGGTTGCCTTGGGCCGGCCGGTGGCCCTTGCCGCTTTGCCGAAGCCGCCATGCCGGGCGACGAGATTGAAATCGGCGAGGGCAAGGAGGTCCATGGGTGTTCCACCAGTGAGACGACGTGTCTAAAATTTCCGCCTGTTGGACAGTTAGTGAGCCACACACATTGGAGGTGTCAAGCAATCCAACAGGAGAAATTTCATGACCATTCTCGTTACCGGGGCCACGGGCAACATTGGCCGCCAAGTCGTCGAACAGCTCGTCAAGCGCGACGCCGATGTACGTGCTCTCGTCCGCGATCCGTCGAAAGCCAACTTCCCGGCAGGCGTCTCCGTCGTGCAAGGCGACTTTCTCGATGTCGATTCCCTGCGCAAAGCCATGTCTGGCGTCTCCACTCTGTTCCTCTTGAACGCCGTGGTACCGGACGAATTCACGCAAGCTTTGATCGCGCTCAACGTCGCCCGATCTGCCGGCATCGAGCGGATCGTCTATTTGTCGGTGATCCACGCTGACGTCTACGTGAACGTGCCCCATTTCGCGGGCAAGTTCGGCGTCGAGCGCATGATCGAGCAGATGGACTTCAAGGCTACGATCTTGCGCCCGGCCTACTTCATTCAGAACGATCTGATGATCAAAGACGTCATCACCGGCTACGGCACCTACCCAATGCCGATCGGCGCCAAGGGCCTCGCCATGATCGACGTGCGTGATATCGCCGAGATCGCCGCCCTTGAGCTGCTGCGCCGCGAACAGTCCACGAAGCCGCTTGCGCTCGACCGGATCAACCTCGTCGGCCCAGAGACGCTGACCGGGACGGATATTGCCGCAATCTGGTCGGACGTGCTCGCCTGCCCGATCAACTACGGCGGCGACAATGCCGAAGGCTTCGAGCAAAATCTCAGGCAGTTCTTGCCCGCCTGGATGGCCTACGACATGCGCCTGATGGGCGAGCGCTTCTTCACCGACGGGATGCTGCCTGCGGCCGGCGACGTCGAGCGCCTGACTGAGTTGCTCGGACGCCCACTGCACCCATATCGCGACTTCGCCGCGGAAATCGCTGCGTCCGCCTGACAGGCTATCGGGATGCGCTGTCTAGCCCGGCATCGTCAGACCAAGCGCCTCCACTATCTCCGGGTCCAGCGCGCGCGTTGTGTCGTCCATCATGCCCATGCCGTCGAAGAGGGCCCAGAAGGCCCAGGCAAAGCCGAACGACTCGGCGCTTTGCCTGACGTCGGCGATGTAGCGGGCGCGGTCGGGATTGGGCGCGGCGACATAGCGGGCGTCGGTGCGCAGTGCGCCGAACTCGCCCATGACAATGCGTTCGGGCGCGATGTCATGGCTATCGGCCCAATCGCGCGCCTGGCTAAGATATTTGTCGATGAACCAGCGGTCGGGCCGGGCGTCAAAATAGACCTTCAGCACGCGCTCGGTTTCCGTGTAGGCGGCTTTCTTGTCCGCTTCGGAGGTTTCGGTGTCCTCGGCCATGCGTGCCCGCACCGAAGCCAGCGTCGCCTCGAGCGACCCGGCCGAGGCGGGCCACGGCACGTTATTGAGCGAGCGGTAGACGGGTTCGTCCATCCAGGGCGCGCCCTGGTGGCTGAACAGATAGGGCTCGTAGAAATGGAAGGTGAACAGGATCGGTTCGAAGGGCGAGAGCGGCGCCGGATCGAGCGCGGTCAGCCCGCTCACCATAGAGCCGCAGCCACCGGTCACGATCAGCGGCAGGGTAGCGGACGATGCCCTGGCTTCGGTCAGGAGCGCGAGCTGGACCTGCGACCAGACGTTGGACTCGCAGGATTGCTGCGGCTCGTTGACCGGCTCCAGCGCGACCTTGCCCGATGGAAACCGCGCCAGCCGGCCGGCAAGCTCGCCGATCAGCGTGCGATAGAGATCGAAGGCGGGCGCGGCGGTGCTGGAGACCATGCGGTCCGGATTCCAATAATGGGTGGCGCTATTGGCCTGCACGTTGACGATGATGCCGAGGTCGGCGTCGAGGGCGCCGGTGACGGCCCGATCGAGCATCGCCAGCAAACGGCCGCGCGTGCCGGCATCGCCGGCCAGGAACGGGCCGGGATCGACCGGCAGGCGGATGAAATCGAGACCCGTCGCGCGCAGCCGGCGCAGATCGGCCGCCGTCGGGACCGGCCGCTGCTGGAATGGAGGCCAGTCGTAGTCGGTACGGGGTGCGGGGAATTCACGCGTCAGCGAGAACCAGGGGAAGGCGTTGACGCCGCGCCGGAAGCGCCATTCGCCGGTGGCGGCCAGGCTGGACGACACGGGAGGAAGCGGCGCGAACAACGCCGCCGTGGACAGCGCCGCTCCGAGAAGCCGCCGGCGCGACCACGTCGTCATGCGTGCGAAGGATGGTCGACCGGGACGGCCTCGCCGGCGACGACGCCGAGCAGCCGGAAGGCTTCATTCTCATAGGCCAGCAGCACGTCTTCCCAGCGGAAGGCTTCGCGGGCGCGCGTCCTGGCGGCCTCACCGCAACTCTCGACCAGGGCGTTGTCTTCGATGGCCCGATCGATCCGGCCGGCGCAAGTGCCGATATCGGTGAAATAGAGGGCGGCGGCGCCCGCGGTCCACCTGTTGTAGGGATTGTCATGGGCGATCACCATGTTGCCGGCAGCCAGCGCCTCGACCAATGACGGGTTGGTGCCGCCGACAGTGTGGCCATGCATATAGGCGCGCGCGTGATAGCGCAGGGCCTTCACTGTCGCCTGGTCATAGATGGCCCCGGGCAGAACCACCGAGCCGTTCGCGGCCTTGCGAATGGCGGCGTGATAGGGGATTTCATCCGAGAGCGTTCCAAGCACCACCAGCTTCATGTCGCGCTTTTTGCTGCAAAAGGCTTCGACGATCGGCAGGATATTGTTGTCGGGCTCGATGCGCGCGATCGAGATCAGGTACTTTCCAGGTTCGAGCCCGAGCGCCCTGACCGGTGCCTCCGGCGCCGTCGTCACGGGATCGCCGCCATAGGGGATGGTGACGATCGCGCTGCGTGGCCGGCGTGTCGCCAGATGATCGGCGATGACAGGATGATCGGCGACGAGGCGATGCGAGGTCCAGGCGCCGATCCATTCGTTGAGCCAGAACCAGCTTCGCGCCGCCAGGCCCCATTTGGGGCGGCGCCATTCGATGCCGTCCATATTGGTCATGATCTTGCGCCGCATCAGCCTGAGCCAAGTCAGGAAAAGTGCGCCATTGTAACCCAGGACGAGGCACACGCCGGGCCGCCGCACGGCATCGCGCACGCATTGCCAGTCGAATTCCAGCGTTGCGCGTGGACCTTTCGAGGCGACCTGGATGTGGATGAGTTCGATGCCGCGCCAGGTTTCGCTGCGCACCCTTTGTTCGACCCGCTCGACTTCGTCCTGGCAGTAGACGCCGACCCTCCAGCCGCGTCCGGCGAGGAAAAGCGCCAGCTTCTCGGCGAAGGTTTCAAAACCGCCATGGGCCGCGGGTATGCCGCGCGTTCCCAGGATCAGGATGGAGGGCTTTGATGTCATGGCCGACGGGACTTTCCGGAATGTTCATTGCACCAGAACCCACCCCGCAACTTCCAGCCGGGCAAGAGTGGGAGCAACTGTCGCAGAACGTCGTAAAAAATTCTTACCAAACGCCGGGGTTGTTTCATTATCGGTCAACTTTCCGGGCGTATCCGTACCGAAACGAGGCGTTGCGGGGATTCCTCGGCCAAACGGCCTGGGAAAGCGGACCGGGCATGATCCTTGCTCCTGGGCTTCGGCAGCCATCTGCCTCGCGTGATGCAGGATGGGGTGTGAACCTGGCGGGATATTAAGATGCGGATTTCCTGCGTTCATCAGGGCTACGAACTCTATGGCTCCGACCGAAGCTTCGCGGAGAGTGTCGCAGCCCTGCGGGCCGCGTTTCCGTCCGCCGACATCGAAGTCGTGCTGCCGCGCAGCGGGCCGATCGTGCAGATTCTCGAACCGCATGCCAGCCGGATCGTCTTCGAGCCGCTCTGGGTGTTGCGGCGCCAGGCCATCCTGCGCCTCGCGACCGTCGAGATGGCGCGCCTGCCGCTGGCCCTGTGGCGGGCATGGCGACGTCTGAGGCAATGCGACCTGGTCTATGTCAACACCTCGATCGTGGCCGACTACGCTCTGGCCGCCCGCCTGCTGCCTCACAAGGCTGTCCTGCATATCCACGAGATCCCCGAAGGTTTCATGCGCACGATCCTGGTCGCTTTGATGCGCTGGAGCCATGCCGACCTGATCTTCAATTCACGCGCCACGCGCGCCGCCTTCGGCATTGCCGGCCGTTCACGCACGCATGTGGTCTATAATGGCGTTGCCGGCCCGCCGGCGGCCGAGCCGATGCGCTACGACGGCAGCCGGCCGTTGCGGGTGCTGCTGCTCGGCCGCATCAACAGGATCAAGGGCCAGGAAGTGCTGCTCGAGGCGGTCGCCTCGATGCCGCCGGAATTGCGCGCGCGCATCGACGTGCGGCTGGTGGGCGGCGCCTTCGAAAGCACCGAGCGCGAACTGGCCTTGGCCGAGCTGGTGAACACCATGGGATTGGCCGATCGCGTCAGCGTGCTGCCGTTCATACCGGACCCCTCGCAACACTACCGCTGGGCCGACATCGTCACCGTTCCGTCGCGGCGCCCGGAATCGCTGGGCCGCGTCGCAATCGAGGCGATGGCCTATGGCCGGCCGCCACTGGTATCGGCGATCGGCGGGTTGGTCGAGGTGGTCAGCGACGGGGAGACCGGCTGGCATGTTCCGCCTAACAACGCCGCCGCTCTTGCCGCGAAATTGCAGGCGATCATCCTGCGGCCCGAGGCCTGGCGTGGTTTTGTTGCCGCCGGCCGCGCGCGCTACGAGACCGTCTTCAGCGAATCGGTCGCAGCTGCGGCGATCGCCGCGATCGCCGCCGACAAACTGAAAGTGACGATAGCGAGGCCGGGCAGACCGGCAACCGCTCGCCAGGCGGAGACCCGGCCGTGAAATTCCCGGTCCATCTGGTGCGGCGGCTCGTGCTGATGGTCGGCGGCGAGGCGATGCAGAGCGGCTTTCACTTTGCCCTCAACATCGCGCTGCTGCACATATTGTCGGCGCAAGGTTACGGTCTCTTCGCCATCGGCATGGTGATGGGCGGCGTCGGCCTGTCGTACATCCGATCGCTCACCGCCGTCCCCGCCTCGATATGGATGGGCAAGAGCACCAACAGCGCCGGTGTCGATGCCCATGACGTGGCCTTCGGGACCGCGGCGCTGGTGCTGTCGCTGCTGATGGCGGTCGGCACGGCGATCCTGATGCATCTGCTGGGCGATCCGAGCGGCATCGCCGCCGGCTGCTTCGTCGGCGCATGGTCGCTGCGCAGCCACATGCGCACGGCATTGTTCGCTCGGCGCCAGCAGGTGATCGTCTCCATCAGCGACGCCGCTTTCACGATCACCGGCATCATCCTGACCGGACTGACCATGTGGTTGGCGAAGGACGCGCTGCAAACCGTGTTCTATGCGCTTGCGGCAGCAAATCTGCTCGGCATCGTCGTCCTGGTTCGGCTGGCGCGCCGCACACCTCGCATCAGCTTCCGCATGCCGACGCGCCGCCGCTATACAAGGCTTTGGCCGCAGCTGCGCTGGTCGGCGTTCAGCGCGACCACCACAAACATCCAGGGTCAATGCCTGGCCCTGCTGGTCGCCGGCATTGCCGGACCCGCCGCTTACGCGCCGCTGGCGGCGGTCCTCGTGCTGTTTGCCCCACTGCGCATCGTCAGCCTTGCTCTCTTCAACATGACGCAGCCGGAGTTGGCGAAGCTGATGCGCAACAACGAAACAAGCCGTGTCTGGGCGCAGGCGAAGATCTGGTCACTGGTCATGGGGATCGGTGGCCTCGTCTATGGATGTGCCATCCTATTCGTCCTGCCGATGATAAAATCCCAGGCTCTCCAGGATGCCTCGGTCGGATTCATCGGACTTTTCGTGATCGCGAATTTCATCCCGGTCATGCTTTATGTCATGCCTCGCATCATCCTTGAGATCCTCGGCGATTTCCGGACCGTCGCGTTCATCACGACTGGTGGCGCAATCGTCGGGCTGGCGCTGATCGCAATCCTGCTGGCAATCGCGCCTCCGCCGTGGTCGCTATTGGGTTCCGCGGTTTCCGAAATCTTCGTCCTTGCCGCTTCATGGCATTTCGCGCGTTACCGTATATGGAACATCGAGCACCCGGACCAGCAGCGCGACAGCTGGTTGGGCGGGTGGCGGCGGTCGGTCCCGTTCGCCCCGGTAAAACGGTAGCAGAGACGGGTGGCAGGCGAGGCAGTGAAAGTGTAACGAACGCGCTGCCCGAGGAGGCCTGCCGTTTGTCGTCGGCGTGGTCTCCACGAATGACCCAACATGGCACGACTGATCGGTGCAATTTCTGATTGTTCATCAACGCACCGTTCATGCTTTGATGCTAGCGGTCGACTTGAGCGCAAGTGCCCAACGTCTCACCGGGCCTCATGGCAGGTCGACGAGCTGGGCACGCGGGCAAAGGTTCGACTATTTCGGCCGTCGGCCGGTAGGCGAAAGCAACGAACATAATGGGCGCCAAAGGTCTGGTCCTGACCGAACTTTGCCGTGGTTTACGATGCGGGGGTATCGCAAGCACTGCCATTAGTCCGCAACCGTGGCTTTCGTGCGCTCCAACGCACTGCTGCCCGAGGCGGTCCTGAGTTGGCGGGGTTTACACTGCTTGCGTGGACGATGTTTATGGCCGGCCGGGAGGACAGGAGAAGCATGTGGCAAGCCACGGGAACGGCTCCCAACACGGATCTATCCGACGGGTTATTGTCCCCGACTGCCGCCAGCGCCGGTACAGCCGCGCGCTTCAAAGCCCGGCTGCACACCAGCCTCGACGCTGTAAAGCCGCTCTGGCTGCGATTTCAGGCCGATGGCGTGTGCACCGCGCATCAGCATTATGCTTGGGTCGGGGGGATCGCCAAACGACTGATGCCCAAAGGTGCGGAACTGCTTGTCGTCGAGGTCAACGATGCCGCCACGGGCGCGCCGGTCATGCTTTTGCCGCTGATGCGACGCCGGGCGCTGGGCCACTCCGTGATCGAATGGCTGAGCTGCGGCGTCTGCGATTATTCGGCACCGCTGCTGGCGGATGACAGGGCGTGGACCAGGCAAGGCGCCGACGCCGCATGGGCGGCAGTCCGCGCCGTGCTGCCACCGGCGGATCGCATCCATATCTCGGGAATCCCGCAACAGATCCAACGAGTCGCCAATCCTCTGGCGCTGCTTTCGGCGGCGCACGATTCCCTCCAGATCACCTCCGGCCTAATCCTGCACGGCGAACCGGAAACGCTTATCAAGCGCATCTGCAGGCCCTCCTTCGCCAAGAGCTTTCACAAGCATTGCCGCCGCCTCGAAAAGCGCGGCGGCCTGAGCCTGGTCGAGGCCGACACGCCGGCGCTGACGGAAACGCTCTTTGACACGCTCCTTGAACTGCGACTGAAGCGGTTTCGCGAGCTCGGCCGTTTCGACCTTTTGACGCAGGAGCCCGTCGTCGACTTCTACCGAGATGCCGCGCTGCATGGCCTTTCCGACGGCTCGGTGCGCATCTTCGGATTGCGCGGAGGGGAAGCCTGGCTCGCCGTCATCTATGTATTGGTCAGGAAAGGCACTCTCCATACCCTGTTGCTCGGGATCGACCAGAATGCCGTTGCCCCGCCGGGACTGACGACATTCGGCAAGCTGATGATGTGGGGGCGCGGGCACGGCTTCGACTATTTCGACCTTTCGGTCGGCAGCCAGGGCTATAAGGAGCATATCGGCGCCACCAGTTCGGTCCTGGCCGAACTGTGCCAGTCGATGACACTGCGGGGATGGGGCGCCACCGCCTATATTTCGCTGCGCTGCCGGATCGAGCTTTTCATTCGCTCCAAACCGCGGCTGCTCAAGGCCGGCCAAGGCCTGGTGCGCGGCCTGCGCCGCTTGCGCTGACAGGCAACCGAGCCGATCCGCAATGAACCGTGAAACGCACAGCATCGATTTGCAGGACAGATCGAGGGGACGCATCGCGAGGGCGCTGCGGTTCGTCCGGCAGCAAGGAATCCTCGAACCGTTCCGGCTCGTGCGACGGCATGGCCTCGGCGAAAGCGGCCGCTTCGTCGCACGCAACATCCGCCATCTCGTTGCCGACCGGCTGGCGCGCCAGTGGGATCGCGACAATGGCGTCGACACGGCGGGTTCGATCCGGCTCGACACGCTCGATGTCGTCGGACCGCACCGGGACCAGGGCAATGAATGCGTCTGCACGTCGCCCAGATCCTTCGCCTTCATCATGGACAGGCTGACGGACGATCTCGCAGACTACACCTTCATCGATATCGGTTCGGGCAAGTCGCGCACGCTCCTGTTGGCGTCGCACTACCCGTTCGCCGCGATTGTCGGTGTGGAGTTCGCGCGGGAGCTCGTCGCAATCGCCCGGCGCAACATCGAGCGATACAAGAGCCCGGCCCAGAAATGCCGCGAGATTGCGGTCATCGAAGCGGATGCCGCGACGTATGAGTTCCCGCCGACGCCGCTGCTGGTCTATTTCTACAATCCCTTTTCCAGGGATGTGTTCGAAATCGTGCTGGGCAATCTCATGTCGTCGCTGGAACGGCACAAGCGGCCCTGCCTCGTCGTTTACGGCAGTTCGAGCCACAGGGCCATCGGCTGGGCGAAGCCCGCCATCCGCGCTGCCGGGTCTTTCCAGCAACGCGTGACGCCGCCCATGCCGCGTTTTCTCGACGCGGTGCGGACCATCGATTACGCGATCTTCGACTACCGGCCATCATAAAGAGCGATTTTGTCAGCGCCGGCGGCCGGACGGGTTCAGCAGCCGTTTCGTCAGCACCCGCCATGCCGTCAGCGGCAGTTCGATCAGCCCCGGCAGCAGATCGTTTGAGGCGAACGCCGCCCAGGATCGAACCGTCGCGAAGGAGTTGAGATAGGCCGCGATGCCGAGGCTACCGCGCCACATCAGCGTCACGGACGAAACAGCGTCGCGGGCCAGATACATCCATGCCGTTCCCGGACGAGGGGTGGCGGCTGCGGCGGCCCGGCCGTTCACTGTCTCCCACAGCATCGCTCCCAGGTCGACGCCGGCGGGCGCGCAAAGTCCGAACCAGGACCAGGGGCGCGGATTGACGTCGAGAAGCTTGAGCGTGCCGTCGCGACAATCGTGCTTGAATTCGACCTCGACCAGGCCGCTATGGCCGATCGACGACAGCAATATGCGCGCGGCGGCGACGGCGCGGGGCTCGTCGACGATCTCGACGAAGGTGCTGGTATAGCCGAAGTCGACCGGATATTGCCGCGAGCGGCGCGCCGTGAACTCCGCGATCGGCTTGCCCTCGTTCCAGAGCGCGGCGTAAGAAAATTGGCTTTCTCCCCCGCCCGGCACGCGCTCCTGCACGACGACGTTTTGGCCGCCGATCTGTTCGGCCGCGTCGCGATAGGCGGCGAGAAACGAGGCCCTGTCGTCGGCCTGGACGACCTTGGCCCTGGCGATGCGGGTGTTGCCGCCACCCATGTGAGGCTTGAGAACGACCGGAAAAACCATGTCCAGGGATGAGGCCTGCGCCATGGATGCGATGTCATAGGTCCTTGGAATGGACAGCCGCAACTCGGTTGCCCGCCTGTAGAGGAACGGCTTGTCGCAGACCCACTGCAGCGCATCCCAGGAGGGCAGCACGATCCTGTAGAGCGCCGACAGGGCAGCGAGGTTTTCAGAGACCAGGCGAACCTCTGGATCGGCGGCCGGAACCAGGAGGCATCCCTCCAGACGGTGTTTACGCGCCGCTTCCAGCAGAAACGGCAGCGCCCGCTCATCGTTCGGGCCGGGCCAGCGGATGGTGGCTCCGACAAATCGCGACCAGCCCGGCAGCGGCGAATCATTGGTGATGTAGGTGAGGGGCACTTTTTGGGCGCCGAGGCTGCGCGCCAGGGCAAGCGTGCCGTGCGCGCCACCAAGAAACACTGCGCCTGACGGTGCCAAGCCTCCACCCTCACATGTTGTCCGGCACGGCCGGTTGCCCAGCTCTTCCGCTTTGAGAGGCGAGAGCCCCGCCCGATCGCGCTGATACATGGCGCGGCCGGCGACGCTCAACGGGGCTTCGTCCCGACGGGAGCCGAGGCCTCGCCCAGTCTCACGGTAGAGCGCCGTGCGTTCTGGCCCTTGTGTCTCGCGGCGCGTATGAAACGGGTGACGGCCCGCGCCGCATACGGGGTGGCGGCGGTGAAACGCATCAACGGGCCAAAACTCGCGACCGCGCTGGCGCCGACGAAATGCAGCCCGGGAATGTTCGATTCCAGTCCCGCGGAAAGGATCGGCGATCCGTCGTGGCAGGCGATTGCGTCGAGGAAGTCGGGGGCGAAGAGCCCAAGCTTACTGATATCTATGCGGTAGCCGGTCGCGAGCAGGACGTGATCGTAAGCGGTCGAGCCGTTCTCGAACCGCAAGTCTATTCCGGAGTTGCTGGCGGAGGCGTCGACGATCACGCGGCCGGCCTTGACCTTGATGCCGCCGATGTCCGGCAGCAGCCAGCCCGACGCGCCGGCCCTGAGGCCACGCGCATTGACCCAGCGTCGCGCCGCCGCCGGCAAGCCATGCACGAGACCCGGCGCCTCGATCAGCCATGACAACGGGAAGGGACCGACGCGCGAGGGCGACGCCAGGAGTTCCTCGGCGGCGCCTAGCACATTGCGGCCCCGCCTGCTGGACGGCGCGCCCAGCCAATGGATGTCGCCCCGGCAGACGAGTTCGACGTCGGCTCCCGCCTTTCTCAGCAGGACGGCGGATTCGCAGGCGCTTTGTCCGCGCCCGACGACGGCGACATGCTTGCCGGCCAAGGCTTCGAATCCGGTGTGCGCGCTGGTGTGGCTGACCAATTCGGAAGGTAGGCCACTGAAGGCGGCGGGCACCAGTTCCTGGTTCTTCAGGCCCATGGCGACGATGACGCGCCCGGCGCGAACCGCATCGCCGTCGGCAAGGATCAGCCGGAATCCCGCATTGGTCCGTTCGACACGGCTCACCATGCGCGTGTCGAGATCCGGAATTGCCTGAGCCTGAACCCACATTCCATAGTCGACGAAATCTTGCCGCAGCAATGGCTCGCGCAAACGGACGCGCTGGCCGCTGGCGTAGGAATCGAGGGACAGCGGGCCGTTCGGGTTACCGATAAAGGTTGCGCGCCAGGGCGAGCGAAGCCGCATGCCCCGAGGCATGTTCTCGCGCCAAAAGCCCATCGGGCTGCCAAAGGCAAGCACGTCTACATCAGCTGCCCTGAGCGCCGTGGCGACGCCAAGTCCGAAAGGTCCGGCGCCGACAACAGCCACTTCACAGTCATTGCTTCGCACGGAAGCGGTCATGAACCTTGTTCTCCTGGATGGCCGCGCCATCCCCGCGCCGCTCTGACGCATTGGCGCCGCGGCCGGAGCCCGCCCTATTCCTAGGCGCGCCGAGGTTAACAATGCGGAAAGCAGAAGCGCCGCGCCGCCGCGGCGCGTATGCCAAACAGGGTCTCATATTGTTCCAGCCGCAGATTCGCCGACCTAACCGATCCGATGCCGTCGGCTGTGCTTGCGTCTTGCAGGGAGCCGCCGCGGCGAGGAAATTGACACCCGCGCCGCTCTCCGCCATCCTTGGGGTCAGTCGCCGGACCGCGAAGAGCGGTCGAGTTCCGTGTCAGGGCGACCGAGGGCGAAACGCATGTCCAGTGCCGTGAACAGCCAGAACTCCAAGCGCGCCGCGGTGCGCAAGGCGCTCGATCGCCATAAGGTCTACATCACCGCGCAGAGTTTTTCAGGCGGCACCTATAGAGCGCGTGTGCTGGTCGATGGCGAGGCCTACTGGGTCGACGAATTCCGGTTGAGCCAGTTGCGACAGGGCCTGTCGCCCGCGGAGCTCGAACTGACGCCGGCTGCCGACGATTGAGTGTGGTGAAAGATCGCGAGTGGTGCAAAGGTAGCGCCCTAAGGCGAACGAGGCGGTTGTTGGTTTCCACCAGGCTCGGCTTTTGACATGCCCCCCGCCGAACTCAAAACCTATCGCGCCAAGCGCGAATTCACCAAAACGCCGGAACCGGCCGGCGGGCTAATCTTAGGCGACGGCAATCGCTTCGTCGTCCACAAGCACCATGCCACGGCGGATCACTACGACCTGCGCCTGGAGGTTGACGGCGTGCTGAAGAGCTGGGCGGTACCGCGCGGGCCCTCGCTCAATCCGGCCGACAAAAGGCTGGCTGTCGAGACCGAGGACCATCCGCTCGAATATATCGACTTCGAAGGCGTCATCCCCGAGGGCGAGTATGGCGGCGGGCCGATGATCGTCTGGGATGCCGGCACCTGGGCGCCGATGGAGGATGTCGAGAAGAGCTTGCGCACCGGCGCCTTCAAGTTCCGGCTGGCGGGCCAGAAGCTCAATGGCGGCTGGATGTTGACCAGGCTGAAGCCGAAGCCCGGCGAGGATGAGGGCAAGAAGAACTGGCTTCTGTTCAAGGAGCGCGACCTCGCCTCCAATCCCACGCTTGATATCCTGGAAGCACGGCCGGAGAGCGTGAAGTCCGGCCGCCGTATCGAGGACCTGGTGAAGCCGCCGGCCAAGGCTGCGCCAAGGCCCGGCACGCTGAAGCCCTGCGCCTTGCCCGGCGCGGTCAAGGCCTCGCCCGCCGCCCGCATAGAGCCGCAGCTGGCGACACAGGTGCCGAAACCGCCGGGCGGTGACGATCCTGGCGACCGCACCGGCGAGATCTGGCTGCACGAGATCAAGTTCGACGGCTACCGCACCATGGCGCATCTGACCGATGGCGAGGTCAGGCTGATCACTCGCGGCGGCATCGACTGGACAAAACGCTATGGCGATCTGCCGCATGCCTTCGCCAAGCTGCCGTGCCGCGAGGCCATTATCGACGGCGAGATCGTCGTGCTCGACGGCAAGGGCATTTCGCGTTTCGCGCTGCTGCAGGACGCGCTGGCCGAAGGCGCCGGCAGCAAGCTGCATTTCTACGCCTTCGATCTCCTCCATCTCGACGGCTGGGATCTGCGCAAGGCGCCGCTGGAGAGGCGCAAGGCGCTGCTGGCCGAACTGCTCGCCGGCCTCGGCGCCAATTCCGCGATCCAGTTCTCCGACCATGTCGAGGGCTCCGGGCAGGGGCTGTACGACCAGGCGACGGAGCTCGGCCTGGAAGGCGTCGTCTCCAAGCGCGCCACCGCGACCTACCAGAGCGGTCGCACCAAGAGCTGGACCAAGTGCAAGGCGCTCGAGAGGGACGATTTCGTCATCGCCGGCTACACGACCTCGCAAGCGGCGGAAGGGCTGGCCGCACTCGGCATGGCCGAATGGCAGGACGGCGAGCTGCACTATCGCGGCAAGGTCGGCACCGGTTTCGACGCCGAGACCGCGGCCGACCTGCTCGCCCGGCTGGAGCCGCTGACAGCGGGCGCCACGGCGCCGGAAGGCGTGCCGCGCGAAATCATGCGCGAGATGCACTGGGTGAAGCCGCTGTTTTCGGCGCGCATCCATTACGCCAACCGCACGGCGGACAATTCGTTGCGCCATGGCGTGTTTCGCGGCCTCAGGGATGTCGGCCTGTCGACGCCGGTCTCGGCCAAGCGCAAGCGGCTGATCGCGGAGGCCGACCTCGCCACGATCTGGGTCACCAATCCGACCAGGCGGCTGTTCGGCAAGACCGGGCCGACCAAGCTCGATATCGCCGTCTACTACGCGCTGGTCGGCGATTTCATGCTGCCGCACATACTGGGCCGCCCGGTGTCGCTGGTGCGCTGCCCGACCGGCCTGCCCAAGGACTGTTTCTTCCAGCGCCACGCCTTCACCGGCATGCCGCCCTCCGTGGTGACGTTCCAGGCGACCAATTCCGAGGGCGAGACCAAATCTTATCTCTCGGTCGAGGGCGCAAAGGGCTATCTGGCGCTGGCGCAGTTCGGCGTCGTCGAGTTCCACACCTGGGGCACGCACCGCACCAGCCTCGACAGGCCGGACCAGATCGTCTTCGACCTCGATCCGGGCGAGGGGATTGCCTGGCGCGAAGTGGTGGAGGCCGCCGTCCACATCAAGGGCGAGCTGGAGGGGCTAGGGCTGGTGCCTTTCGCAAAAACCTCCGGCGGCAACGGCATCCACATCACCGTGCCGGTGACTCCCAGGCAGAACTGGAAGAAGCTGCACCAGGCGACCAGCGTCATCTCAATGCATCTGGCGTCCACCGCGCCCGACACATTCACCACCACCATGGGGAAGGACAACCGCAAGAAACGCATCTTCATCGACTATCACCGCAACGCGCGCGGCCACACCTCGGCCGCCCCCTATTCGCTGCGCGCCCGCACCAACCTGCCGGCCTCGACGCCGGTGAGCTGGAGCGATCTGGAGGCGATCGACGCGCCGCAGGATCTGAACTACTCGTCGCTGCCGGGGTTGTTGGAGACGTCGGGCGATCCGTGGGCGGAGATTGACGAGTTTGCGCGGGATTTGCCAGCCTTGAAGACCTAGGGCGAAGCAAGAGCGAAGCGACGCGCGCAGACCCCAGGATCACGAAGCCTCGCGGCATTCGGCCAATCACCTGCGCCTTGCGCGCCATCGACGCTTCCGACAATTTGAATTATTCTGTCCCAACGACCTCAAAGGCACAGCGGAAGATTTCGTCAGGGATTTGCCTGTATCATGCGGGGTCGGTGTAGGATTTGCGCAGCCTCGTTCGTCCTGTGGACGAACAGCGCTGCACCGGTGTGACAGTGCATGGCCGCGTAGGAGTTCATCATGGCGCCCAGGGCAAGTTGGAAAGGTTACCTCAAGCTCAGTCTGGTGAGCTGTCCAGTGCGGCTATACCCCGCCACCAGCGCCAGCGAGCGCATCTCGTTCAACCAGTTGCACAAGAAGACCCACAACCGCATCAACATGAAGCCGGTCGATCCGGAACTCGGACTGGTCGAGCGTTCGGACCTGGTCAAGGGCTACGAGTACGAGGACAAGCAGTACATCATCATCGACGACAGCGACCTCGACGCGGTGCGCATCGAATCCAACCACACGATGAACATCGAGGCCTTCGTCGACGAGGACGAGGTCGACGTCATCTACCAGGACGCGCCCTACTACATGGCGCCGGACGGCGCGATGGCGGAGGAGACTTTCGCCGTGCTGCGCGAAGCGATGCGCAAATCCGGCAAGCTGGCGATCGCCCGGCTGGTCCTGTCCAGCCGCGAGCGCGTGGTGACGATCGGCGCGCGCGAAAACGGCATGTTCGTGTGTACGTTGAGGAATCCAAACGAAGTGCGCGGCACGGCTGAATATTTCGGCAACATCCCGGCCGGCAACCCAGACCCGGAAATGCTCGAACTGGCCGAAGCGCTGATCAAGCAGAAGGAAACCACCTTCGATCCGAAGAACTACGAGGATCGCTACGAGATCGCGCTGATGGCGATGATCCGCGAGAAGCTCAAAGGGCACAAGCCGATCATCGCGGCGGCACCCGAGCGCGGCAACGTCATCAATTTGATGGATGCGCTGAAGGCGAGCCTGTCGCAGTCGCAGTCGAAGCCGCCGGCCAAGTCGAAGAGCAAGGCCGACGAGAAGCCCGCCGCCAAGGCCAAGGCGGCCGCGGGTGGGGCTGCTGAGAATCCGCTGAAAGCCAACCTGCTGAAGGCGGTCGGCAAGAGCAAGAAGTGACGGCACCAGCCGGCGCCATATACAGCACGATCGGTGCGCTGGCGGCCTTTCCGCTCAGGCTGGCGGCGCGCGAGGTCGCGCGCCAGCATGGCGAACTCAGGCGCGGCGTCACCCGGCGCACCACGCATGTCGTGTTCGGTCGCGGTCTTCTGGTCAAGGCCGGGCTTACGAAGACCGGCGATGTCGAGATTGAACGCCGCGTCGCCGCCGAGCGCGGCGCCGGGCGTGCATTGCTCAGCGAGAACGGTTTTCTGCGCCTGCTTGGACTGATGAAGGCGCCCGAGGCCTCCTCGCTGTCGCGGCAATCGCTGATCGATCAGTCGCGGCTGTCCGGCGCCGACCTCGATCTCTTGTCGCTGTTCGATGCCTTCGAACATGACTCGGAACCCTATTCCTTCCGCGACCTGATCCTGGCGCGCAAATATGCCGGGCTGGTCGCCGGTGGCGCGACATGGGGCGCTATCGCGCGCTCGGTGCACCGTTCCGGCCCGGTGGCTTCGCTCACCGCCAAGTCGCTCGCGGTCGGCTCGGCATTCGGGCGGCCCGACGCGATCTATCTGGATGGCGGCGAGAGCGAGCTCGACGGGCAATTGCTGTTCGATCTCGGCGCCTCCGACGACGATCCGCTGGAAGAGCTCTTCGCCGATGCCGAAGCGGCGGAGCAGGACGGCGACCATGACGGTGCCGCCGCGCTCTACCAACGCTGCCTTGCCATCGATCCAGGCGACGCGATCGCCGCCTTCAACCGCGCCAATTGCCTGCGCGCCGGCGGCCATCCGGCGGAAGCGGCCCATGACTATGCGCGCGCGATCAAGCTCGATCCGGCTTTCGTCGAGGCCTGGTTCAACCTCGCCGGGCTGATGAGCGAGGAAGGCAAGACGGCGTCGGCGCGAAGGCACTTGCGCAAGGCCATCGCGCTCGACAGCGATTACGCCGACCCGGTGTTCAATCTGGCCCGGCTCGAATTCGATGCCGGCGAACTGCTCGAGGCGCGGCGGCTGTGGGCGCGCTATCTGGAGCTCGATTCCGAATCCGAATGGGCCGGCGTAGCGGCCAGGGGCGTGCAGTTCGTGGATATGCAACTGGCGAAGTCGGCGGGGTGAGGCTCTTTCCTTCTCCCCTTGTGGGAGAAGGTGGATCGGCGCGCAGCGCCGAGACGGTTGAGGGGTGCGTGACGGAATGAGGCGTTTGCGTTCCCTGGAACACCCCTCATCCGACCTCGCTTCGCGAGGCCACCTTCTCCCACAAGGGGAGAAGGGGTCACCAATGCCGAGCCACGGGAGTCCTATTCCATGACCAGCTTCCTCTTCGACGGCGACGACACCGCCCCGGTCACCATCCTGCTTGCCCATGGCGCCGGCGCGTCGATGGATTCTCCCTCGATGACCGCCACCGCCAAGGCGCTGGCGGCCGTGGGCTTTCAGGTCGCGCGGTTCGAGTTCCACTATATGGCGGCCCGCCGCTACGGCCACCGCAAGCCGCCGCCGCGCGCCGAGACGGTGAACCCGGAATACATCAAGGCGATCGCCGACCTCAGGGCGAGGGGCGTGACCGGGACGTTGATCATCGGCGGCAAGTCGATGGGCGGGCGCGTCGCCTCGATGGTGGCGGACGAGATGTTCGCCAAGGGCGAAATCTCGGGCCTGCTTTGCCTCGGCTATCCCTTCCATCCGCCCGGCAAGCCCGAGCAGTTGCGGACCAAGCATCTGGCAGGGCTGACGACGCCGACGCTGATCTTCCAGGGCACGCGCGACGAGTTCGGCACGCCCGACGAGGTGGCCGGTTATGGGCTCTCCGACAGCATTGAGGTGATCTGGCTCAGGGATGGCGACCACGATCTGAAGCCGCGCAAGAGCATTTCGGGGTTTTCGACGGCCGATCATCTGAAGACGCTAGCGGAGACGGTGAAGGCTTGGGGCAAGGTCGTCTCTTGACCCGCCGATGAAAATCGCCTCCTTCAACATCAACAACGTCAACAGCCGGCTGAAGAATCTGCTGACCTGGCTGGCGGCGGCAAGCCCCGATGTGGTCTGCCTTCAGGAATTGAAGGCGCGCGATATGCAGTTTCCGCGCACTGCCCTGGCCGATGCCGGCTACGGCGCGGTGTGGAAGGGGGAGCCGACCTGGAACGGCGTTGCCATACTGGCGCGGGGCGCCGAGCCGGTGCTGACGCGCGACGTGCTGCCCGGCGACGATGCGGACAGGCAGAGCCGGTACATCGAGGCGGCGGTGAACGGCATCGTCATCGGCTGCCTGTACGCGCCGAACGGCAACCCGCAGCCGGGGCCGAAATTTCAGTACAAACTCGCCTGGCACGCGCGGCTGGCCGCACATGCCGAACAGTTGCTCGATACCGGGCTGCCGGTGGTGCTGGCGGGCGACTACAACATCGTGCCCGAGCCGCGCGATATCTATGCCACGCGCTCCTACGACGATAACGCGCTGGTACAGCCGGAAAGCCGGGCAGCCTTTGCGGCGCTCATCGAGCAAGGCTGGACGGACGCACTGCGCAAGGTCTACCCCAAAGAGACGCTCTACACCTTCTGGGATTACCGACGGAACCGCTGGCCGCGCGATGCGGGCTTGCGGCTCGATCATATCCTGCTGTCGAAGATGCTCGCCCGCAAGCTCAGGGCTGCCGGCATCGACCGCGGCGTGCGCGGTGAGGGCGGCGCCAGCGACCACGCGCCGGTGTGGGTGGAGTTGGGGTGAGGGCGGCCGCTGACGGCGCGGGATGCCAGATCTCTTGCGGTCTCCTGCCTCTGTCCCGCCCTGTAGTCGGCTTCAGCCCGCCCTTTCGACAGCGATAGGGCCGGCTTCGCTGCCGACGCTACGGTGCCGACGGCGGCCCGCTACCAGCCGGCGGTGATGCGAAGGCGCTGTTCCCCGGGGCGCCGGAGTCAACGAGCCAGGAAGCAGGCCTGTCGTGCCGATTCAAGATGTGCGACTATGGCCTTGTTCGGGCCGGATCTTCGCGGTCCCTTGGAAACTGTTTCCACCTGTTGCGGCGTTGACGCCAGCCATGCGCTCATGGTGGATGATGTCGACAGCAGCGAAGGATCTTCCCAATCTTGAACACCACCATTTTCCGAAACGCAAAGCTGAACAGCGGCGCGCTGGTCGACCTTGCCGTCGCCGGCGGTCGCTTCAGCGCTGTCGCGCCGGCTGGTGGCGAAGTGGCCGCCGACGCTACCATCATCGATCTCGGCGGCGTGCTCGTGGTGCCGGGTTTCGTCGAGGGCCATATCCATCTCGACACCTCCTTTTACGGCGATGCGTGGCGCCCGCATATTCCCTGCAGTGACGGTTTCGATGTGCGCGAGCGCGTTAACTTCCAGGCGCGTAACCTCGCGGCGGCGGCGCCCATGGCAGAGCGGGCGAAGAACCAGCTCGAACTCTGTATCGGCAACGGCAGCCTTGCCCTGCGCAGCCACGTCATGGTCGATGGCTCGGTCGGGCTGAGGCATATGGAGACGATCCTGGCCGTGCGTGAGACCTATCGCGAGCGCATCGACATCCAGATCGTCGCCTTCCCGCAAAGCGGAATCCTGTCGTCGCCGGGCACGCCGGAACTGCTCGACGAGGCGCTCAGGCTCGGCTGCGATCTCGTTGGCGGGCTCGACCCGGCAAGCTTCGACCGCGACGTGAAGAGCCATCTCGACGTGGTGTTCGGGCTGGCGCAAAAGCATGGCGCTGGCGTCGATATCCATCTGCATGACGGCGGCAGCCTCGGCTTGTTCCAGATCGAGGAGATCGCCGCGCGCACCAAGGCGCTCGGCATGCAAGGCCGTGTCTGCGTCAGCCACGCCTATACCTTGGGCGATATCGGCCCCGAGGCATTGGCCAAGGCCGGCGAAATGCTCGCCGGATCGGGCGTCGCCATCATGACCAACGCACCCGGCAACCACGCCTTCCCGCCGGTGGCGGCGCTGCGCGCGGCCGGCGTCACCGTATTCGGCGGCTCCGACAACATCCGCGATTCCTGGTGGCCCTATGGTGATGGCGACATGCTCAACCGCGCCAACATGATCGGCTACCGCTCCGGCTTCTATCAGGACGGCGAGTTGGAAGCGGCCTTCGACGTGGTGAGCTATGCCGGGGCCAAGGCGCTCGGACTTGAAGGTTACGGAATTGCCGTCGGCGCCAGGGCGGATTTCGTGACGCTGAGGGCCGAGCATGTGCCCGAGGCAGTGGTGGCGGTGCCGAAGGAGCGCACGGTGTATCGTGGAGGGAGGGAAATCGCGAAGGATGGGAAGCTCGCTGGGTAGGGCAAGAGCTTCGCCGTGCGATCGAGACTGCGGCGTTGGTCAGCAACAGCGGCCATGCAGTATACGGTGTGAAGTGCAATACGGCTTCCTAGCAATAGACAGTCATTCCGGCGGAATTGCAGATGCTGTGCGTCCGCGAGAGATATTTCAGGTCGAATTTCGATTTGGGCGAAACTCGTTGAAGAATCCGTAGCTTACCGCTAGCCTCGATCCGGGTGGTCGGAAGAGTGTACGTGGGGTGGAATGTTCGGGTCACTGGAAAAGCTCAAGCAACGGCTGCTGCGGCCGCCGCATGCCTATAGGCCGACGACAGAGTCATTCCCCGACATCGACGTCCAGCGCATTGCAACGGATATGCGGCTTGCGGAGAAAGGCGAGAAGCGGGGCAGGGAGAATCTGCCTCAAAGCGATGACCTACCTTACGATGCCGTTGAAAACGATATCATCGAATTGGTCGGAGCCGCCCAGAAACAATCCCACGATCACCTGGAGAACCAACTTGCGGGGTTCAGGCAGCGTCTCATCGACCTCGACTTTGAATCGCGCTTTGCCAATATAAAGGCGGCATCCACGGCTGGTCTCTCCGACTTGAAAGCCGAATTGCAGATGGGGATCGATGATCTGCATGGGCTGCGGCGCGATCTGAAGGAGGCAGAGTCCTGGCATCGTGATTTCAAGGATCAGAACGGGCTTCGCCGCCCCTGCAAGAAAACCACGGCCATCGGTACCACGTTGAAATGGCTCTTTGTGGTGGCGCTGGTGATGGCAGAGCTCGTCATCAATGGCGAACTGCTTGCAAAGCGAAACGAGCTCGGGCTGGTCGGCGGCATCGTCGAGGCGCTGATCTTCGCGATTCTCAATGTCGGCGTCGCGCTAATGTTCGCCCTCTATGGCGTGCGCGAGATCGCGCATCGCTCGATTTTTCGTAAATTTGTCGGCATTCTGGCCATCGCCGCCTATATCGGCGCCGCGATTGCCATCAATCTGGGACTGGCGCATTACCGCGAGGTTGCCGGAACGATCGCGACCAATGGCGACGAGGTGATGCGACGCTTGCTAAGCGCGCCATTCGCGTTGAACGAATTTCGCTCCTGGATACTCTTCTTCCTCGGTGTGATGTTTTCGCTCTTTGCCCTGATCGACGGGCTCAGCATGCGTGACACTTATCCAGGCTACGCCACGGTTGATCACCGGCTTGACGAGGCGCGGGCAAATTATCGAAACAAGCGGCAAGGCCTGATCGGCGAGCTTTCCGATGTTCGCAGTGGTTACGAGGATGAACTCGCCGATGCGCGCGCCGATCTCAGCAAGCAGCGGACAGAACACGATGCGATCGTGGCGCATCGCTCTCGGTTGGTTGGGCTGTTCGACGCCCACCAAGCTCAGCTTGAACGTGCCGCAAACAGCCTGTTCCGAATCTACAGGGACGCCAATATCGCGGCACGCACGACACCCGCGCCGGAGCGCTTTTCGCGGCCATACCAACTCGGCCGGATCGGCGTTCAGTATTTCCGCGACGGGGAATGGAACAGCGACGAATTGCAAGCTTCCATCAAGGATGCGCAAGGCGACCTCGACAAGATGCTGGTTGGCCTGGGTGAACAGTTCGAGGCGGCGTTGAAGCAGTATCGCGAGCTGGATGTGCTGGTGCCTGAAGCCCAATGAGCGGTCGACGGTCCCGGCGCTCGCCTTCCAACCTTCTCAACTGGGGCTGGATCATTCTGTTCGCGCTCGGCCTCGTTGCCGCGGCAGTGGGCTTTACCTACGTCTATGTCTCGGCGCGCTCGCAACTCGTCGAACTTGACGATCGGCTTTGCCCGGTTGTCGGAGCTGTGTCGCAAACCATCATCCTGATCGATACCACGGATGCAATCGCCGACGTCACCAAACTGAACATCCAGACCCTATTGCGCGATACCGCCTCCGGCATCCAGCGCGGTGGCTTGCTCGAGATCAGAGCCCTTACGGCTGCGGCACCCTATACGAAAGAACTCTTCTCGCTGTGCAACCCCGGCAATGGCGGCGACCTCAGTGCTTTCACCGGCAATGCGGCGCTGGCGCGAGAGCGTTGGCAAGCGGGATTCGGCCAGCCGCTGCTGGTTGCGCTTGAGAAAGCGGTCGAGGCAAACAAGGCCGACAGCTCGCCGATCATGGCCGGCATTCAGTCGATAGCCGTCAGCCATCTGGTCGCCCAGAAAGCGCGTGCGATCCCCTCGCGGCTGATTGTCGTTTCGGACATGTTCGAGAACACCGAATTCTTCTCCCACTACCGGGGCGCCACAGATTTCGATGCCTTCAAAAAATCGCCCGCGGCAAACCGGTTCGCTACGGATCTCGCTGGCAGCGATGTGTCGATCTGGCTCATACGCCGGGCGAAGTCGCCCGTCGACAGCGTCGCGTTGATGGCATTCTGGCAGCAGTGGATTGATTACAATCACGGCGTTTTCAGCTCCGCCAAGTCGTTGCAAGGGGTTGAAGGGTGAGACGGCCCCGCGCGGCCAGCCGGCAGTTGGACGCTGCGGCGCCAATAGTCTTTATCGTCTTTACCGGCCTGGGTGCCGCCTACATCGTCGCGGCCAAATCGCTTTCGGTCTCGGCATTCGTCGTTACCTTTGTGCCGATCGCGCTGATGATCGGCTACGCGGCGATGATCATGATCGCGCGCGGGCTCCGGCTGCGCGACGATCAAACCGGCGACAACTTCTACTATATGGGCTTCATCTTCACGCTCACCAGCCTCGCCGTTTCGCTTTACCAATATGGGGGCGGTGGCGCGGTCGACGAGATCGTGCGCAATTTCGGCATCGCGGTTTCCTCCACCATCGCCGGCATTGCATTTCGCATCGTCTTCAATCAGCTCCGGCGCGACCCCATGGAGGTGGAACGCGTGTCACGTCTCGAGCTTGCAGAAGCGTCCCGCAAGGTGCGCCGGGAACTCGATGGCATCCTGAGCGAGATGAACCATTTCCAACGCTCCAACCAGCAGATGCTGCAAGAAGGCTATCACGACATACGAACGCAAGTGGAAACCTCGGCGAAGTCCCTGGTCCAGTCGCTGGACCTACTCGCCAAAGAGGCTTCCGAGCACATCAGGGTATCCTCGCTGGCGATCCAGAATGGAATAGACACCAAGGAGCTGCGGGGCGGCATCGACCAGACAGCCAAGGCAGTTCACGATATCAACGCCATCCTGACCAGCGCCAGTACTCAGATTGCGGCCGCGACGCAGTCGGTCGCCGACAAGCTCGGTAGCATGTCGACACCCGACAAGGTCATCGAGGTTCGGCTGGAGCCGGTCGTGGCCGGTTTGCAGCGGGCGATCGAAACCGCCATGAGCGATTTCTCTTCCCGTCTTGGCGATGTGGCGGAGCTTCGGCGAGGGCTGGAACAGTCCACGGCGGAAGCGCTTCGAGCCAGCGATGTGCTCGACAAACTTGCGGCGACATTTGAGGGTTATGATCGAGCGCCGACGCGGCAGGGTCTATTCAGACGGCTCTGGCGTGGCGGCTAAAGCGCGTTGCATGGTCAGTGTGGAACGATGTCGATGAAGATGCCTTCCTCGCTTATCGCCGAAGGGGAACGCGGCCATCGCCGAGGCGTGGTGCTTGGGCTCACGATGGCCGAGCTTCTCCTCCTTCTGCTTTTCTGTCTCCTGCTGGTATCGGCCAGCATCGCACAGCGAAAAGATGAGAGGATCGCCGAGCTGCAGGCCTCCGCGAACCTGGACATCACGGTGGGCCAGCTTGCCGACATGCGTGCCGAACTGGCGCGCCTGCAGGCGCTGTTTCCAAAAGCGGCGCTTCCTTTGCCGCCAGCCAACTGGACCGAGCTCGTGGCGGCCAAAGCGGTGATTGACGGGCTCGCGGAAAAGGGCATCGACGCCGCGCCGACGTCAGACCCGACGCTGCGGAAATTGCTGCTCGAAATCAGCGAAGCCAAAGCCGCTGACCCCCGTCTGCTGGACCGACTTGAAAAGACGCTGTCGGCCTCCAACGACAGGAGCGCGGACGCTGAATCGTCGATGCAGTGGCCGCCGATGATAACGTTGAGCGACGACGGCTATACATTTGAACGTGGCAGCGCTGCTCTCACCGACGCGTTCCGGGCTCGTTTGCAGACCAAGGTGACAGACGACGTGCTGTCTTTGCTGACACGCTACAAAGTCGATGTCGTCGAGATCGTCGGTCACACGGATGAGCAGAAAATCAATCCGGCCAAACCGTCCAACCTCGACGCGGCCGCGATCTCGGCGATGAACGGAGCCAGCGCTATCAGCGATTTGACGCCGGCCGACAATGCGGGGCTGGGGCTCTCGCGCGCGATCGCGGTAGCGAACGCATTGATCCAGACGGGACGGCTGGGCAGTGTCAAGATCATTCCCTTGTCAGCGGCACAGCTCGTAATGCCGGGAGACATTATCGCCGACGGCAGCCACGGTGGCGATATCCGGGAGCGCCGGCGCATTGAAATTCGGGTACGACGGTCCTCGGACGGCGGCACCAATTAACACGGTGATCGCGCGATTCAGCCTGCTTGGTGGTATCGACAACGACGCCCTTGTTTTTGACCGCAGCGCTTTTTGGCAATCGTCGTGGCCTGGATCGCAAAGCCGCGTCGCTTCGCCCCTGCTGCACCGAGGGATCGACGAACGGCGCCCAACTACCCCAGCCACCACCACAGCGCCGCGATCACCGCCATAACCGCCGCCACGCTTAGCCCCAGCATGATGTAGGAGCCCTTGATGATGTCGGCGATTATCTTCTTGATGGTCTCGCGGTCGTTGAGATTGGGGAAGGGTTCGTTCGGTTGCGCCACGTCGAGGAAGTGGCAGAGCGGGGCCCAGCCTTCGCTGACCTTGAACACCAGCAGCCTTTCCGGCGGCACCGCCGCCTTCACTTCCTCGACATAGGCGTTGTAGCGCGCCACGGCCTTGGCGCGGTTGCCCATGACGCCGGCTAGCGTGCGGCCCCAGATCAGCTTGCGTGACATGTCGCCGAATTTCCGGCCGAACGGCGTCAGCCATTCCAGGATCTTGAACTGCCAGACATTCTCGGTGAAGTAGATCGTGTCGATGGTGCTCTCGTACCAGGCTTCCGCGCCGCGCGGGTGCAAGGTGAGCAGCACCTTGGCATCGGGATAGGCGGCCATCAGTTCGCGCCACACGCAGCAGCCGGGATTGTCGACCGTTGCCTTGTAATTGCCGAACACCCGGCTCCAGTCCTGCTGCGTGCCGGGCGGGCTGTTGGCCACCTTGCGCCAGAAATCGAGATGGCCCTTGTTGGCCTTGTTCAGGATCACTTCCTGCATGTGATAGCAGGGCAGGCCGAGCCTGTTCAGCGCGGCGAAGGTCGACCATGTGCCGGTGCGGCCGAAACCGGCCCCGATCAGTGTGAGCGTCATCTGTTCCCCCGACCCAACCAAAGCGGCGTGCCCGCGCCCGAAAAGGACGTTGGCGCCGCTGCAACCCCAAGCATGCCCTGCGCGGCACGGACGCCGCGCCGCAGGATCGATTTGCTCGCATGCATCGATCTGCTGGCAACACGTTGCGCCTCGGCCGCCATTTGCGCAACAGATTTTCTAGGTGACCTGTGGGAGGGGACCGCTATCGCTATTGACGTTGGGCGACGACAGAAGGAGACGCATTGCCGTCCTGAAAGGCGCCCGAGCGGATCCGCGCTGATCGAACTTGGCGCGATGGCCCACGCCTCCTTCCAGGTGAGACGCTGCCGTCATCGATGCTTCGCAAATCAAAGGGGAGCGGGCAGCGGCGCTGCCCGCCCCCGCACTTCATTCGGCCGCCAGCTTGTCCTGCGTGTTCGTGTCGAAGTCGCTGGCGTCATGGCGTTCGTGCAACTGCATCGCGGGTTCGCCAAAGGCGCGGTTGACCATGCGTCCACGTTTGACCGCGGGACGCTCGTCGATCGCCTTCGCCCAGCGCTGCACGTTCTTGTAGTCCTGCACCGAAAGGAACTCGCCGGAATCATTATACATGCGGCCGAGCGCCAGTCCGCCATACCAGGGCCAGACCGCCATGTCGGCGATCGAGTAGCCGGCGCCGGAGAGATATTCGGTCTCGGCCAGGCGACGGTCGAGCACGTCGAGCTGGCGCTTGGTTTCCATGGCGAAGCGGTCGATTGCGTATTCGATCTTGGTCGGGGCGTAGGCGTAGAAATGGCCGAAGCCGCCGCCGAGATAAGGGGCCGAGCCCATCTGCCAGAACAGCCAGGACAGGGTCTCGGCGCGCGCCGGCTGGCCGGTCGGCAGGAACTCGCCGAACTTCTCGGCGAGATAGGTGAGGATCGAACCGGACTCGAAGACGCGGATGGGCGTGGCGCCGCTTCGGTCCATCAGTGCTGGGATCTTGGAGTTCGGATTGACCTCGACGAAGCCGCTGCCGAACTGGTCGCCATCGTTGATTCTGATCAGCCAGGCATCGTATTCGGCGCCCTTGTGGCCAAGCGCCAGCAATTCCTCGAGCATGATCGTCACCTTGACGCCGTTCGGCGTCGCCAGCGAATAGAGCTGCAACGGGTGCTTGCCCACCGGCAGCACCTTGTCATGCGTCGGGCCCGCGATCGGGCGGTTGATGCTGGCGAAGGCGCCGCCGCTCGGCTTGTTCCAGGTCCATACTTTCGGCGGAGTGTATTCGGTCATCGCAGGGCCTCGTATCGTGGGGGAGAGACAGGTTGGAAACGGGACTGGGCAGTTGCAGCTACAGCTAGGGCTGCAAACGGGAAAGTTCAACTTGCGTTGAACTATTGTCAATGACCATGCCGCTCATCTTCCCTTCGGGCTTCGAAAGGAAGGAGGGGATGCCCCCAACCCCTTGCGCCTTGGTTCGCGTGCCATACCTATAGGAACGTGACCCCCAAGCCCGTCCAGGACAAGAGTATGCCCATCAATCCCAACAGACGCTCAGTCGTGGCGGTGCGCGCCACCATTCCAGACGATGCCTTCACTGCCGGGGCATTGGGCACGCTGCGCGAAGGCAGCGGCGTCGTTATCCGCGACAATGGGCTGGTGCTGACAATCGGCTATCTCATCACCGAGGCGGAAGAGGTATGGCTTACGACCCATGACGGCCGCGTCGTGCCGGCGCATGCGCTGGCCTACGACCAGGAATCGGGCTTCGGCCTGGTGCAGGCGCTGGCGCCGCTTGGCCTGCCTGCGGTGGCGCTGGGCGACGCCGGCAGGGCCAGGATCGGAGACAGCGTGGTGCTCGCCGACGGCATCGGCCAGTCGGTTCAGGCCAGGATCGTCACCAAGCAGGAATTCGCCGGCTATTGGGAATATCTGCTCGAGGAAGCGATCTTCATCGCGCCGGCGCATCCTTCCTGGGGCGGCGCGGCGCTGTTCGATGCAAAGGGCGCGCTGCTCGGCGTCGGGTCGCTGCGCCTGCAGATGAGCCGCAACGGCGAGGTCGCCGATATCAACATGGTGGTGCCGATCGACCTGTTGCCGCCGATCCTCGACGATCTCCTGACGCGCGGCCAGGTGGCGCGGCCGCCACGGCCATGGCTCGGCGCCCTCTCGGCCGAAAGCGACGGCCGGGTGGTGGTGATGAGCGTGACCGAAGGCGGCCCAGCCGCCAAGGCGGGCCTGCGCGAGGGCGACGTCATCTCCGACATACGCGACGGCGCGGTCGACGGGTTGGCCGATTTCTATCGCAAGCTGTGGGACAGCGGTTCGGCCGGCGCCGAGATCCCGATGCGGGTCCTGCGCGACGGCCGCGAAACCTGGCTGCGCGTCAAATCCGCCGATCGCGGCAGTTTCCTGAAGAAGCCGCAGTTGCAGTGATATCAGCCGCCTGATGCATCCCAGATTGCTCAAGACATTCCTGGCGGTGGCGCGTAGCCGCAACATCACGCGTGCCGCACGAGAAGTCCATCTGGCGCAGTCGAGCGTCAGCGACCAGATCCAGACGCTCGAGGCTGACCTCGGGACCGCGCTGTTCGTGCGCTCGCGCATTGGTCTGGACCTCACGCCAGCGGGCCGAACCTTGCAGCCTTACGCGGAAGAGTTGCTGATGCTGGCTGACGAGGCGCGCGCCGCCGTTCAGGCAGGTGCTGGGCAGGTAAGCGGCTCGCTGACGATCGGCGCTCTGGAGACGATCGCTTCGACCAGGCTTGCGCACTGGCTCGCGCGGTTTCAGGCCAGCCATCCCGACATTGCCTTTCGCTTGTCGGTCGCCGGCAGCGGTGAACTGCTGCGCAAGCTCGGCGACGGCGAAATCGATGTGGCCTTCTGCTTTGACCGCGGCGATGCCTTCAGGCGCGATGAACCGCTGGCGAGGCGAACCGTATCGGCTGAACCCCTGGTGCTGGTCGGCCCTCCAGGGCAGGGCCAAGTGCGGGAGGAACTCGCCGGGCTTGCCGCGATGAATTTTGTCGCCACCGAGCCCGGATGCGTCTACCGGCACATGTTCGATACCGCCTTCACCGAGGCAGGCCTCGCGGCGCCAAAGCCGGCGTGCGAAGTCGGCAGCATCGGCACCATCGCCGGCCTGGTGGCGGCGGGTGCCGGTTTTGCGCTGGTGCCGCATATGGCCGTGGCCGAGGCGCTGGAGCGGGGCGAACTCATTGAAATGCCGTGGCCAGGCGCGGCCCGCACGGTTGCGCTCGCCATGATCTGGCGGCGCAGGCGCGTGCAGCCGCCATCCCTGAAGTTGCTGCTGACGGCCGCAGGCGGGAGCTTCGCGCCGGTCAAATCAGCCGATGCCCGCCCTCGACATGCAGCGTTGTCCCCGTCGTAAAACCATTGCGCATCAGGAAGCCGATGGCCGAGGCGATGTCGTCGGGCCGGCCGACCCGACCGGCGGGCAGCCGCTCTGCCATGGCATTGAGCATCTCGTCTTTCCGATCCCCGGCAACATAAGCCCAGATCGAGGTGTCGACCCAGCCCGGCGACACAGCATTGACACGGATCGGCGCCAGTTCGACCGCCAGCGCCCGCACCAACCCTTCCAGCGCCGCGTTGACGGCGGCTACGACCGAGCCGCGCGCCGCCGGCCTGTAGGCGGCAATACCCGAGGTGAAGGTGATGGAGCCCGTGGATGATAGCCGGGGCGCACCATGCTTGGCGAGCAGCAGCGGTCCGTAGAGCTTGCTTTCCACCACCCTTTGCGCAGCCTTGAGATCCAGCGCGGGCAACAGCTGATAGGCACCCTCGATGTCGGCGGCGGTGCTGACGATATGGCCGAGCTGGCCGATCCGCTCGAACAGGGCGGCGACCTCGTCCTCGCGGGTAATGTCGGCCACAATGGTGTCCAGCGTGGCTGGGTTGCCCAGCGTCTCGCGGGCATGGTGCAGCTTGTCCGCGCTGCGCCCTGCGATGATCACGTCGGCGCCGGCATCAAGGCAATGCCGCGCCAGCGCCAGGCCCATGCCGGAGCCGCCGCCGACGATGAGGGTTTTTGTGTTGGAAATGTCCATGTCCGCAGCCCTTGTCTCGATGATCGATGACAGGGAATTGACAGACAGGTGCAGGCAATGGAAACGGAAGAAGCCGATAGCGTCATCGGAATATCCGATGGATGGCCATAACGGAAAGCCGTGATGGCGCTGCCGCCAAAGAAAAGCCGCCATGCTTTTTGCGCGTGGCGGCCTTTTTACGGGAGGACATCGGGAAGAAGCGATCAAAGAGAATCAAGATGCCGCTCTATCTCCTTGTTCGAGCTTGAGAAGATCAAGCCGCAGCCTGGGCTTCCTGACGGCGTGCTTCCTGGCGATGTGCTTGCGGGTGTGCTTGCGGTGTTTCTTGGGATGCTCGACGTGCTTGTGCGCGGCTGTCTCCACCTGGTTCTTCGCCGCGGTGGCCGCCGTCGAGGGAATGCTTATGGCAGCGCCGCTTCTCCCTTCTCCGCCGTGGGAAAGGGGCGCTGCGTCCGATGCGGCGCTTCCGCCTCTTTCCCCGCCGCTGTCATTCGCGTATGGGCCGGGACAATTCCCTCACATCATCCCGGACCACTCATGATCAGACTGGAAAGTATCAGCAAGCAGAACGGCCGTCAGCTTGTCTTCATCGAGGCGTCGGCCGCCTTGCAGAAGGGCGAGAAGGTCGGGCTCGTCGGCCCCAACGGCGCCGGCAAGACGACGCTGTTCCGCATGATCACCGGCCAGGAACAGCCCGACGAGGGCCAGGTGCAGGTCGATCGCGGCGTCACCATCGGCTATTTCAGCCAGGATGTCGGCGACATGGATGGCCGCAGCGCGGTGGCCGAAGTGATGAACGGCGCCGGGCCGGTGAGCGAAGTGGCGGCCGAGATGGCGGCGCTGGAAGCAGCTATGGCCGATTCCGACCAGGCGGACCGGATGGACGAGATCATCGAACGCTATGGCGAGGCGCAGCACCGCTTCGAGGAACTCGACGGCTATGCGCTCGACGGCCGGGCGCGGGAAGTGCTCGACGGTCTCGGTTTCTCGCAGGAGATGATGGACGGCGACGTCGGAAAACTCTCCGGCGGCTGGAAGATGCGCGTGGCGCTGGCGCGCATTCTGCTGATGCGGCCCGACGCCATGCTGCTCGACGAGCCGAGCAACCATCTCGACCTGGAAAGCCTGATCTGGCTCGAGCAGTTCCTGAAGAATTATGACGGCGCGCTCCTGATGACCTCGCATGACCGCGAGTTCATGAACCGAATCGTCAACAAGGTGGTGGAGATCGACGGTGGTTCGCTCACCGCCTATTCCGGCAATTACGAATTCTACCAGCAGCAGCGCGCGATCGCGGACAAGCAGCAGCAGGCGCAGTTCGAGCGCCAGCAGGCGATGCTGGCCAAGGAGATCGCCTTTATCGAACGTTTCAAGGCCCGCGCATCGCATGCGGCCCAGGTACAGAGCCGGGTGAAGAAGCTCGACAAGATCGATCGCGTCGAGCCGCCCAAGCGCCGCCAGACGGTGAATTTCGAGTTCCAGCCGGCGCCGCGCTGCGGCGAGGACGTCGTGACGTTGAAGAACGTCCACAAGGCCTATGGCAGCCGTTCGATCTATGAAGGGCTCGACTTCCAGGTTCGCCGCCGCGAGCGCTGGTGTGTCATGGGCGTCAATGGCGCCGGCAAGTCGACGCTGTTGAAATTGGTGGCCGGCACGTCCGATCCCGACCAGGGCTCGGTGGCGCGCGGTCCGAGCGTCAAGATGGGCTATTTCGCCCAGCATGCCATGGAACTGCTCGAAGGCGAGCGCACCGTGTTCCAGACGCTGGAGGACAATTTTCCGCAGGCCGGCCAGGCTCCGCTTCGGGCACTCGCCGGCTGCTTCGGTTTTTCCGGTGACGAGATCGAGAAGAAGTGCCGGGTGCTTTCGGGCGGCGAAAAGGCGCGGCTGGTGATGGCGCTGATGCTGTTCGATCCGCCCAACCTCCTGGTGCTGGATGAGCCGACCAACCATCTCGACATCGCCACCAAGCAGATGCTGATCGAGGCGCTGTCGCAGTATGAGGGCACCATGCTGTTCGTCTCGCATGACCGCCATTTCCTGGCGGCGCTGTCCAATCGCGTGCTGGAACTGACGCCGGAAGGCATCCACACCTATGGTGGCGGCTACACCGAATATGTCGAGCGCACCGGGCAGGAGGCACCGGGACTGAGAAGCTAGCGCAGAGGCTACTCTCCGGAAACGGCCGTGGCACCCTGCGCCGTCATTTCCGAAAAGAGCCAATCGCGAAAAGCCTTCACCTTGCGCCGGCGGACCGCGTCCGGAGGGTAGACCAGGTAGAAGCTGGAAACCGATTTCAGCGCGTGGCCGAAAGGGCGGACAAGCCTTCCGGTGGCGAGGTCGGCCGCAACGAGCATGGTCCGGCCAAGCACCACGCCTTCGCCTTGCACGGCCGACTCGACCGCGAAAGTGGCGGAATCGAAGGTAATCCCGCTCCGCGGATCCACGCCTTCCACTCCCGCGCTGGACAGCCAGGCCGCCCAGCCGATCGGGAAACCATCATGGATCAGCGTGTGGTGCCTGAGATCGTCGGGCTTCTCCAGGGGCCAGGCGCCCTGCATGAGCCTCGGGCTGCACACCGGAAACACCTCCTCGCCGGTGAGGAATTCCGATGTGAGCCCCGGATAGTTTCCCGCGCCATAGCGGATGGCGACGTCGATGCCGTCGCCAAGGAAATTGGTCAACCTGCCGGTCGTCGAAATCCTGACGTCGATGTCGCCATGCGCGCGATGAAAGCGATAGAGCCGCGGCACCAGCCATTTTCCCGCGAAGCCGTCGGAGGTGGAGACGTTCAATGTCGAGGCCGAATGGGCGCCCGTCGCCGATTGGGTGGCGGCCGCAAGCTGGTCGAGCATCTCGTGGACCGCCCTCGCATAGGGTTCGCCGACGGCGGTGAGGCGCACCGAGCGCGTCGCGCGCTCGAACAGGAGCACGCCGAGCTGTTCCTCAAGGTGCTTGATCGCCCGGCTGACGGCGCCGTGCGTGACGTTGAGCTCGTCGGCTGCCCTGGAGAAATTCAAATGCCGCGCGGCGGCCTCGAAGGCCGGCAGCGCGTTGAGTGGGGGAAGTCTGCGGATCATGGCCAATCTGTGAGATATGATCACAAATCCTTGCCAAAGTTTAGATTGTCTGTCCAGCGCATGCTGGACAGAATGCTCGCAGGATTTGTGATCAAACCTCACGAGAGCAGCATGGCGACCGTTCACCCCTTCCTCTGGTTCAATCTCAACGCCGAAGAGGCGCGCGACTTCTATCTGTCTGTATTCAAGAATGGCCGGGCGCTTGAGGCGATCGAGTTCACCGACTTCGTCGGCGGCACGAACAAAACGGTGCCACACGCGATTTTCGACTTCGAGCTCGAGGGCCAGCGCTTCACCGCGCTCAATGCCGGCTCGATGCCGCCCTTCAACGAGCGGATCGCGCTCTACATCGAGACCAAGGACCAGGCCGAGACAGATTATTACTGGAACGCGCTGACGGCGGGCGGCGGCGCGGAAAAGCCTTGCGGCTGGCTGAGGGACAAATTCGGCGTCTACTGGCAGGTGATCCCCGAAGCGGCCCTGCGCCTGATGAACGACCCGGACCGCGACAAGGCCGGCCGGGCGCGGCAGGCGATGTACAAGATGAGCAAGATCATCGTCGCCGATATCGAGGCGGCCCACGCCGGCAAGGCGTAAATCCAGCAGTCCATCCTGAAGACGGAGGTTCCCATGGCATCGCTCAAGGGCAAGAGAATTATTGTCGTCGGAGGCAGTTCCGGCATAGGGCTCGGCGTAGCGGCAGCCGCGCTGGAGCGCGGCGCGGAGCTGGTGATCGTCGGCCGCTCGGGCGAAAAGCTCAAGGCCGCGGAACGGACGCTCGGCCCGGGCGGTCGCGTGCGAGGCCTTTCCGCTGATATGACTGATGAGGCGGACATTGCCCGGATATTCGACGAAACCGGTGCCTTCGACCACCTCGTCTCGACGGCCGGCACGCCGCCGCCCAACGACCCGATCGGCCAGACCGACATGGACTTCGTGCGGCGCTTCGTCGACAACAAGCTGATCGGCGCCGTGATGCTCGCCAAACATGGCATGCGCACGCTGAAAGCCGGAGGGTCCATGACCTTCACCTCAGGCATCAACAAGGACCGCCCGCCGGTTCCCGGCGGCTCGGTGGTGTCCGCGATCGCCGGTTCGTTCAGCTATTTCGCCCGGGCGCTGGCGCTGGAGTTGGCCCCGACGCGCGTCAACATCGTGTCGCCGGGATGGGTCGACACGCCGATGTGGGACGAACTCGTCGGTGAGGCGAAATCCGGTTTTTTCGCCGGCATGGCCGAGCGCCTGCCCGCGAGGAAGGTCGCTACGCCCGCCGACGTCGCCCCTGCCTATCTCTACCTCATGGAAAGCGAATTCACGACCGGCGAGACGATCCGCATCGATGGCGGACAGAACCTGATCTAGTTGGCATCGCAGGGGCCATCAAACGTCACCCATCGATGCGGCGCCACCTGGGTTTGAACGATACCGTCCGCAGTCTAGCGTCGCGCACGCGATTGACGAATGTGTCGTTGACGAACACCGGGGACGCGCGCATCGGCAGCTTGAAAATTTCGGCGGTGCCGATCTTATCCGCGTCGAATTCGTATCGCTCGATCGCGAGAATGGCGCCGTCATCAAAATAGACGATTCCGGACCGCTCCTCGTCCAGCGCATCGATCACGGTGGTCACGTTGAACAGCCAGACCTCTTCCCCGCGCAACGGGATCAGCTGTCCATAGGGCAGCAGATATGCCTTCAGCGCATCGACGGCAGGTTTGCGCAAAAGCGGGGCATGCTCGCCAAGCCAGGGGAAGTCCGAATAGTGGGGGTCGCCCTCCGACACGCGGCGCATGACCGGTGGATCCCAGTTCTCGAGGGGTGTTCCGTCAAGGGAGGAGAAGACCTCGTAGTAGGCGTCGTCGAGAGGAAGCACCCATTCCTGGCCCTCGACAACCGCGAATTCGTAAATGGTCGTCATGGCCGGCGTTCCCAAGTTCAGTCCCGCTTCCGCTTCTGCGATTCCATCGGGGTCTTCTCCGCGGCATTTTCGAGAGCACAGACCCTCCTTGCTACACGGGGAAGGCGGGCGCAAGGCGGTTGACCCGGCAGGCCATCCGGCCGATAGGTCCGCCAAAGACCTCGAGAACCCCATGACCACACAGCTCCACGATGCGACGACGGCCGAAGCTGAGTCCGCTTCCGATGCCGACGTCACCTGGCAGGACGACATCCGCGCCGGCGTGCGCCATGTGCGCGATCTGGCCGTGCTGCCGCTGTCGCCGGGCGAACGCGCGGCGGCCCAGGAAGCAGCCTCCCGCCACAAGGTGCGTATCCCCAAATCCTATCTCGAGCTGATCGACTGGGAAGACCCCGCCGATCCTATCCGGGCGCAGGTCATCCCGTCTCCCGACGAGCTGGTGACCGGCGAAGGCGAGCTCGACGACCCGATCGGCGACCACGCCTTCAGCCCGGTGCCCAGGCTGACGCATCGCCATGCCGACCGGGTGCTGCTGTTTCCAACCTATCAATGCGCGGTCTATTGCCGCTTCTGCTTCCGCAAGGAGTCCCTGACCTCGATCGGACGCGGCTATACGCGCGAAGCCCTGGAGCCGGCGCTCGCCTATATCGCTTCCCACCCCGAGATCCGCGAGGTGATCCTGACTGGCGGCGATCCGCTCTCGCTGCCTGACAAGGCGCTCAGCGAAATCCGCGCCCGCATCGAGGCGATCGCGCATGTGCGGCTGATGCGCATCCACACCCGCGTGCCGGTCTCGCTGCCTTCACGCATCACGCCAGGGCTGATCTCTGCCTTGCAAGGCCGGCTGATGATCACGGTCGTCACCCATTTCAACCATCCGCGCGAGATCACCGATGCGACCGAGGCGGCCTGCCGCGGCCTGCGGCAGGCCGGTTTCGTGCTGCTCAACCAGAGCGTCCTGCTCAAGGGCGTCAACGACACTGTCGAGGTGCAGGAAGAACTCTGCCGCGAGCTGATGTACCGCCTGGGGGTAAAGCCCTATTACCTCCACCATGGCGACCTTGCGCGCGGCATGGCGCACCGCCGCACCACGATCGCCGAAGGCCAGGCGCTGGTGGCCGCGCTGCGCGCGCGCCTGTCCGGCATCTGCAATCCGGTCTACGTGCTCGACCTGCCCGACGGTGGCGGCAAGGTGCCGATCGGGCCGGATTACGTGGAAGACTGCGGCGGCGGCAACTGGCGCATTCGTGGGCAGGATGGAGAGGTCAGGGAATACACCGAAGTGTTGAGCCAGCTCTGAGCCGACATTTCCGGCGGGCGGCCGTGCAATCAGGCGTTGTCGCGCCCCGGCATAAATGCATATTGTGAGCGGTTCGCGGATTGCGGGGCATGGCGGGTGGCAGCAGTAGACAGCAGTCAAAGCGTTGTGCCGCAAAGGCAATTCGTCGACACCGGGGTTCAGCGCTGCGTGCTGGACACGGTGGGCCTTGCGCCCCGGCAAGCCGTTGCGTTGTGGCAGGAGAATATCGGCCTGCTCTACGACGTTCGCCCGCGCAACGCCGGCGATGACCGGTTTCATTTCCACGCCGATGCCTTTCATTTCGGCGAGATCGTCCTCACCTCGTATGGATGCATCGCGCAAAGCTTCGACCGCTCGCGCGCCCGGATCGGCCGCGACGGCCTCGATCACATCACTGTGCAGGTCTGCCTGCGCGGAAGCCATGGACGGCGCGATGGCGCATCGGATGAAAAGGCATCATCCGGGGACCTGATCGTGGCCGACCTGGCGCAGGCCCAGTCGACGGGCACCTCCGATTTCGACAGCCTCAACCTGACCATGCCGCGCCGCCTGCTGGCGCCATTTTTGAAGGCGCCGGACGAGCACAATATGCGCGTCATTTCCGGCAACGCGCCGTTGGCGGCGCTGTTGCGCGGGCATCTTGTGGGCCTCTACGGGGCCGCGCCCGCAATGAGCCATCAGGACGCCGAGGCGGTGATCGGGCCGACGCTGGAACTCGCCGCCGCGGCCGTGAATTCGGCTGTGGCGGAGGAGAACGCTGCTTCGGTCCACCTGGCGCTTACCGGCGAGATCCGTCGCCACATCGACGCGCATATCCGCAGCCGGCACCTCACCGCCGAGGCCATCGCCGCCATGTTCGGCATCTCCATGCGCAAGCTCTATTACCTCTTCGAGCCTCATGGCGGTCTTTCCAGATATATCCAGGAGGAGAGGCTGCGCCGCTGCCGCGCCGAGCTCGCCGATCCCGGCCGCCGGCACGAAAGCATTGCCGAGATCGCCGGTCGCTATGGTTTCGGTCACCGCAAGAGCTTCGTGCGCGCCTTCCGCCGCTCCTTCGACATGACCCCGCGGGAGATGCGGGCACATGCCGCCCAAGGGCGCAGCCAGTCCCTCGGCCATGGCGAGAACCGCACCATGTGGCACTGGATCCGGGAACTGCGATAGAGCGGCGTGCCAGCCGAAAGGCAAAATGAATCAATGGGAAAGCGGTGTTCGATCAGCAGGTATGTGAAGAGCCTTGCCGTGCTCTCCGGCGCAACTTTACCGGTCGATTTTGCAGCAGCGGCCACATTCCTTGCGCCTCGTGCCACATTTGCGCGGAGCTTCCACACAAGTCTTGAAATGCCGCCGTTGCCCGCACGAAAAAGCGGTTCGCTGTGAGGTTCTAAACGGGGGATCGAACGCCGGTGGCGACCGAGGACAATGTCATCGTCCTGTCGACAGACGAGTTTTCGGACCGCGACCGCGAAGCCGCCGCGCGCGAGTTTTATGGCCGCATCTGCATGCGGCTGGACCTTGCGCCCCTTGAACGCGGCGAGTTGCGGCTGAGCGCCTCCACCACCATCCTGCCAGGGGTGAGCGTGGCCCACGGGCAGGTCGCGCCCATGGCCTGGGAACGCACGGCCGCGCTCCAGCAGGACGCCAATGACGACGTGGTGGTGTCCTGGATCGCGGGCGGGTGGCGTTTCGATACGGCACGGCACGAGGCGGTTGAGACCTCGCCCGGTGCGCCCTGCATCATGCCGATGGACCGGAGCTGGCGAGCGAGGGCGCAGAACGGCGATTGGACGATCTGCGCCCGATTTGCCCGGTCGATGCTCACTCCTCTCCTTCGCCATGTCGGCGATCTCAGGCCGGATGCCATCAATCCCGGCACGCCTGAAGCGCGGCTTCTGCTGGCCTATATCGAGGCGGTGGCGCGTGGGGCGATCAGCCCCGGTCTGGCACCGCTGGCCGCCCAGCACATTGCCGATCTCTTCGCCGCGGCAGTCGGCGCCAACCGCGAGGTCGACCAGGTGGTCGCCGGTCGCGGCGTTCGCGCCGCTCGCATGCATGCCATCAAGCGTTACATCGAAGAGAACCTGCACCGAGCGCGGCTCTCAGCAGAGACGGCGGGCCGGGGGCTGGGGCTCAGCCCGCGCTACATCAGGCGCCTTTTCGCCGAAGAGGGGCAGGGCTTTTCCGACTATGTCATGCAAAGACGGCTGGAGCGGGTCCACCGGCAACTCGCCAGCCCGCTTTTTTCGGCAAGGCCGATCGCCGATCTCGCTTTCGAGGCGGGGCTGGTCGAACCCTCGACCTTCTATCGGCAATTCCGGTCCCGCTATCGCATGACCCCATCGGAGGTGCGCGCCGGCCGCGCGCCATGAGACGCATGCGGCCGCTCACGCATGGCAAGCCGGTCACCTGTTCCGTCGGTGCCACTTGCCTGTGCCGTCAGTGCGACACGCCTTTGTCCCGGCGCGGGCATGGTCGCGCCGGCGGACGCGGGTGCAACGGCATGCGCGGGAGCGGGGGCGAGCGGCCAGGCCTCCGTGACATCGGAAAGCTGGCCCTGGAGATAAAAATGCGTGCGGCGAAAAGATTGATACTGGGCATTACGGTTTTCTGCGCAATTCTTCCCACCGAGGTCTTCGCGGCCTACAAATGCATGAACCCGGCAATCTGCAGGGCGGTCTGCGGCAGCGAAACATGCGGCAAGATCGCCGCGCGCGATCCCGACATGAAGGCGCTGGACCTGTCCAAGGGGGCGGCCGGGCAGATCGCCGCTTCCAGCAGCGGGTCTTCGTCCGGGACCAGCTCCAGAAAAACCTACACCTGTTCGAACCCGGCGATCTGCATCGCGGTCTGCGGCAAGAAGACCTGTCCGTAACCAGCACGGGCTGGCGTATCATTGGAGGCGCCGGCGCGCTGTGCCGGCGCCTTTCGTGCGTACAGGCGGTTGGCGGGCCGGAAGGCAGCGGCATTCCCAGCCTGGTCCTCTCGCTGATATTCGTGGGCGAGGAACACCAGTCCTGTGGCCGCCGAGCCCCCTGATTTTTCTCCCTCAAAAGAATCTCATCGCGCCCGGGAATAAAGCGCGGGGCTGCAGGGTCTTCACTGTAGCGGGGCCAAATCTGACGGCCCGCGCCGAGGAAACGAAACAAGGACCTAGCCAAAATGACCAAGCTCGCACTCAGCGTGGCTGCCATGATGCTTGCCTCGAGCGCTGCCTTCGCCGGCAGCGATCATGGCGCCAACAACGCCAATCAGCCGGTCGCTCCGGTCGACACCAATGCCACCGGCTCGATCCCCTACACGGCACGCCCCAATGGCGTCGACACCAGGATAAAGACGGGGCCGAGCCAGGGGTCGGTGCAGGACATCATCACCAGGCACAACAACGACAGCCTCTGGGGTCGCTGAAGTCATGGAGCGGAGCCAGCCCCTGGGTACCGGCCTCTCTCCGTCATTCCTTCCAGGACTTGGCCATTCGCGACTTTAGCCACCACCTCGAACAGGAGATCACCATGTTCACCATGACACGCCGCACAGTGCTTGGCACCGCCGCCGCTGCTGCCGCCTTCGGCCTTGCCGGCAAGCTTGAATTCATCGGTCCGGCTTTCGCGCAAGCTCCGGTGGAGCCCACCGTCGGCTTCTACAGATACAAGGTCGGCGATATCGAGATCACCGCCATCTATGACGGCATCTGGCGCAAGCCGCACGACCCGGCCTTCATCAAGGATGTCTCGGTCGAGGACACCAAGGCAGCACTCGCCAAAGCGGGGCTGACCACCGACTTCATGCCCATCCCGCTCACTGTCGTCGTGCTCAAGATGGGCGGCAAGCTGATCATGATGGATGCCGGCTCGGGCGTCGGCCAGTGGCAGGCCAATGCCACGCATCTGCCGGCCAACATGGCCGCCGCCGGCATCGACTACAAGGCGATCGACACCGTCATGATCTCGCATTTCCACCCCGACCATGTCTGGGGCCTGATGGAAAAGGGCACCAGCGCGCCGGTGTTCCCCAATGCCGAGCTCATTGTCAACGCCACCGAATACAAGTGGTGGACCGACCCAAGCCGGCTGGCCAAGCTGCCCGAGGGCCGCAAACCGGCGGGCAAGCGCATCGCCGAGAACTTTCCGAAATGGAAGAACTGGAAGCTGGTCGAGGACGGCGCCGAGGTCACGCCCGGCATCCAGATCATCGCCGCGCCCGGCCACACACCAGGCCATTCTGTCTACCTGGCCAACTCCGGCAAGGAGCAGATCATGATCTCGGCCGACACCATGTATGTGCCGGCGCTGCTGGCGCCGCATCCGGAGTGGCAGGGCGCTTACGACCAGGACGGACCGACGGCAATCGCCACGCGCCACAAGATCATCGACCGGGTGATATCGGACAATATCTGCATTTCCGGGTCGCACTTCCCGTTCCCGGGCACCGGCACCTTCGTCAAGGACGGCAAGGCATACGGATTTACTCCGGTCCAGATCTGAGCACGAGCTTCCAACGCAAGCGAGAAAGACAATGAAACGATCCCTTTTGAGCAGAAATGCCCTGTCGGGCAGACATGCAATGTTCGGCCTGCTCGGCGCCATTGCCGTGCTGACCGTGCTTCCCGTCGCGACAATCATGCCGGCCTATGCGGTCGACGACATCGAAGGCGCCGACGCGCCGGATCTCACCGCCATCAAGGCCAAGATCGATGCCAAGGACTATTCCGGCGCATTGGCCGAGCTGCGCGATCTGGCGCAGGACACGCAGCAGGCGGACGTCTACAACCTGCTCGGCTTCACCCTGCGCAAGACCGGCGACTACAAGACCGCGCTCACCTACTACACCAAGGCGCTGGAGCTGAAGCCCGACCACAGGGCAGCCCGCGAATATCTGGGCGAGCTTTATGTCGAGACCGGCAACATGGACAAGGCCAAGGAGCAACTGGCCTCCCTGCGGAAGCTGTGCCCGGCCGGGTGCGACGAGCTTTCCGACCTGCGGCAGGCCATCGACACCAAGGTGACGAAGTAGAGCCTTTCCTCTCTCACGGAATGGGAGAGCTGGCTCGGCGAAGCCGAAACGGAGTGCGAGCATTGGCACCGAGCTCGCCCCTTCGTCCATCACCGTTGGGCGCTCGTGGCTGGCGCGCTTTGCCGGAGCCGGCATCCTCTCCCTCGCGCCGGCTCCGGCCTTTTCAACATCAGGCGCTTGGCGCCTACCCGTGCCAAAAAGATCGGAGGCTGACCATGACATTGACCGAACGCTCCGCGAAGCTGCGGGATCTCGCCGCTAAATGCCATGTCGGGGACGTGGGCCTGCTTGCCGGCCGCCTGCTTCTGTCCCTCATCTTCTTGCATGAGGGCGCAACGCTGGCCACCCATTTCGGTGCCGCCGCCAGAGCGATGGCAGCGCTTGGGGTCAACCTGCCGCTGTTTGTCGCCACCGTCGCGTTGCAACTGGGGGCAGGGCTCTCCATCGCGTCAGGCCTGCTGACGCGGCTTGGCGCCATCGCGCTAGGCCTGTTCTGTTTGGCAACGGCCATGCTGTTCCACACCAATTTCGGCAGCCAGAACGAACTGCTGCATTTCGAAAAGGACCTGGCGATATCGGGCGGCATGTTGGTGCTGGCCGTTGCCGGCGCCGGCAGGGTCTCGCTGGACCGGCTGTTGGCGCTCCATCTGCGGCAGCGCCAGCGCGGCGAGGACATGCCGGCGGCGCTGCTCCCAGCGGAGAACCAATTGCCAGTGGACGTGAAGCCGCCGGTTTGAACGGCGCTGCCCTCGCACGCCCCCAGCGGAGCGCCGCGCCTATTTCCCGCGCTTTGCTGGAACCAGCCTTGCCCCCCCGCATTGCTTTAGCAGGGGCTCAAGGAGCGCGGCGTGAAAGCATTGTTGGGACTGGCCTGCGGTTTCGTTTTGACCCTTGCGGTGTTCGGTAGCGGCCTGGCCTTCGCCGTCTGGCTAATTACCGCGAGCCCGCCGGGCCAGGCACCGGCCACCGTCAGCATGGCGGAGCTTTGGACCAAAACGGCGCGGCCGGTGGACAAAGCGGCGCAGAATCTCGAGCGCCTGCCGGCCGAGCAGCTCGCGCCCGCTAATATCGAGCCCAAGCGCCAGGTCGGGGAGACCGACCCCACCGCCACCGGCGCCATCGCGCCCGCCACGGCCGAACTGCCGCAGCCGCATATCGCTTGGTGCGCGAGCCGCTACCGCTCCTACCGGCCGCAGGACAACAGCTACATGTCCTATAGCGGGCAGCAGCGCCCCTGCATCTCGCCCTATCTCGACGCCGACCGTGCCGCGCCGTCCGCCGCCGAGGCCAGCTACGTCGAGGAAAACGGCACCGGGCGGGGCGCCTATGCGGCCGCCGGGGATGACGACCATGTCGCCTCCTGCTTCAGCCGCTACCGCTCCTACCGCCCGGAAGACAACAGCTACCAGCCCTATTCCGGCGGGCCGAGGCGGCAATGCCAATAGCGGGCGCTGCGCTTTCCGGCTGCATTCCACGCAAAATTCCACTCCGGCAGCGGTTTCTACCACGCCGCCTACCACGCCCGCACAAACACCACGCCCTTATCAAGCCGCCAACAGCGCAACAACGGACCGAGACGGTCGTGCGCTGAACGACCTGTCACTGCAAGATCCAGTGGGATCGCGGTTGGCCGGTTTCGCCTGAAACAACAAACACGGTCCCATGAACGCGGGCGGGCGGCGCGTTGGGGCCAAATGTCAACTTCAAAAGATGGAAACCGAAATGAAGAAGATCGTATTGACCGTTGCCTCGTTGTTGTTCGCCTCTGGCATGGCTTTTGCCGGCAGCGACCACTTCGGCTCCGACTTCATCCCTGCGGCAAGCAGCTATCCAACCACCCATGCGATGATGTCGGGCGGTGCCAAGACGGCTGTCCCGAGCGTCACAAACAGCATCGCTGACAGCGCAATGGGGGCAAACTCGAACCGCGACATGCCTGCACAGGGCTATGGTCAGGGCATCTGGGGACGCTGACGACAAAGCCGGCCGCCACGGCCGGCAGCCAGGCGGCGGGCGGGCCCGCCGCCTGGATTATTTTGCACAGCGTCGGGCTCTGCCTTGCATCGTCCCATCCTCCAGCGAACCAGCCCGGCGATGGCGCAATTTCTTTGGATCGTTCGGACGCGGGCGGCGTTCAGATGCTACCCAACGGAGGATTTGAAAAATGGGCGACGACCAACGGCATGGGAAAATTCAGGAGCGCGCCTATCGGATCTGGGAGCGCGAGGGCGGCGGCGACTCCGAGCAGCACTGGCACCGGGCCGAGGCCGAGATCGACAGGGAGCTGTCGATGGCGGCAGGCAATGCGCCGCCGCGCGAGATCGCCAGCACCGACGTGCTTACGGTCGAGGAGCTGGCCATGCGCACCGGCATATCAGGCAAGCAGGCACAGGACCTGATCGACAGGCTGGGCAACGACCGCGCCGCGATCGAACAGGCAGCACTCGGGCTGAAGGGCAAGCGGCGGCGAAATCCCGGTCAGGGAGAGGCCAAATGATCCGCAAACTCAAGGACGGAAAATACCGGCTTTATTCGCGCAAGAAGGATGAGAAGACGGGCAAGCGACGGAACCTGGGGACTTTCGATACGCGTGAGGCAGCGGAGAAGCACGAGCGGGAGGTGCAGTATTTCAAGCGCCATTGAGGAAATCGACTCGTTGGTCCTCTATTCTCGGCGTTGTCCCTGCCGCTCACAAAATCCAACCCACCAATTGTAGGCGGTATTGGATTTTGGAACACGATGCAGATGCCAATCGTGATGCGAAGATGCGGCCCTTGCCCTCGCCACGAGGACAGATAGGGCATATAGTTGAAGATCGCCGGCTCGGACCTGACAAGCTGGCGATTGAGAGCGGAGACGTCGCTTTAACTACGGCGCGCTTCTAACTCGGGTTGTTTCACACGCTCTCATAATTGCCCGCCGCGGCCGGCCTCTGCTTTGCGCGATCCCGGTCGCTATTGCATCTATCACTGAAGGAGAACTGAGCTTTTCACTGGAGGAGAAGTCGTCATGCATTACCTTCCCAGACGTGAATTCATCGTTCAAGGCGGGGCAGCCCTCGTAGCGTTGGCGTCCTTTCAATCGCGGATTGCCTCTGCCTTTCCAAGCCGGGCCGGCGAGGAAGTCATCAAATGGCTCGATCAGCTGCCGCCGAACCCGGTTCCGCAAGTCATCAAAAATCAGCTGGTGTGGGAGGATCTCGATTCCTGGGTGACGCCCAACGACAAGTTCTTTTCAATCGCGCATTTCGACCGGCCGGTGATCGACGAGAGCACCTGGAAGCTCGAAATCGGCGGCTCCGTCAAAAAGCCGACAACCCTGACGCTCGCCGACATCAAGGCTCGACCGCGCCAGGAAGTCACCTTCACGGTCGAATGTTCGGGCAATACCGGCCTGCCGTTTTTCAATGGCGGCATTGGCAATGCGCGCTGGGCGGGCACGCCGCTCGCGCCGATCCTCAAGGAGGCCGGAGTCCTCGACACTGGTATCGAGGTCGTCTTCTGGGGCACCGATAAAGGGGAAATCAAGCGGGCCGACGACGTCAAGTTCACGCAGAATTTTGCGCGCAGCATGTCGCTTGCCGACGCCATGGATCCCAAAAACATCCTTTGCTACGAGATGAATGGGTCCCCCTTGCCTCCCGACAACGGCTTCCCGCTGCGGCTGATTGCGCCGGGATGGTACGGGATCGCGAACGTCAAATGGATCAAGCGCATAGATGTGAACGATCAGCGCTTCGAGAACCGGTTCATGGGACGCGATTATGTCACGCTGCGCGAGGAAGACCACAACGGCGAGACAGTATGGGTGGAAACTTCGGTCGGGCGGGCGCGGCTGAAATCGGCACCGGCCCGGGTCACTCATATCGGCGATGACTACCGGATCGTCGGGGCCGCCTGGGGCGCACCGGTCGACCAGGTCGAGGTGAAGATCGATGACGGGCCATGGATGCCGGCGGCCATCGACGAAACCGACAAGGCGGACTTTGCCTGGAAACTATGGTCCGTCGACTGGCCCAAGCCTTCCGCCGGAGAGCACACCGTCACCTCGCGCGCGGTTGATACGGGAGGGCAGGTCCAACCCGCAATGGACGATCCCATCATTGCCAAGAAGCATACCTATTGGGAAAGCAACGGTCAGGTGACGCGACGTATCAACATTCACTGACTGGCGGGCAGTCGTATCAAACTGTCTGAGAGCGATGTGACCCCATGTCTTCGGCATGGGGTCACCCACATCCGACCAGGCGCCGGCCTGAAGCTGGCCAGAGACGATGGCCGAAGCGATACATCTTCATGGCAGCGCCAAGAGCGGTGTTTAGTGACCTGCGCGGACGCGGAGAAAACTTGAACGGCTGGCGTTCCTCGCCCTTCGCCGAGCCCGGTGGCCGTCACCGAGCTCGATTTCATGCACGACGAGGACGGGCGCCACGCCGTGACCCAATGGACCAAGGACCAGCTGAAAGGAGTGCCGGAGCACCGCGACTGAAGGGCCCGACCGTGGCCCTTTTCGAAAGGAGAGTGAGATGATCCGAAAGTGCCCGGACAAGGGCAATTCGCCGTGCCTGAGGGTGATAGTGCTTAGTGACTTTGGCCAACCGGGAGTCTAGGCTGGCATGCGTTTCCGTCAGCACGAAGGCCGTCACATGCCCCGCTTTCTTGCCGTCTACACCATGAAGCCCGAAGACCTTGCCCGCTTTCGCAGCCTGCCCAAGCCCGAGCAAGATGCGATTGATGCCGTCGGCCTAAAGCAGTGGACGGACTGGGAGGAGAGAAATGCCGCATCTTTCCCCGATCGCGGCGGCATGGTCGGCAGGACGACGCGCGTTACCAAGGATGGGATCGCAGACGCGGTGAACCCTTTCTGCGGCTACATTGTCGTCGAGGCCGATACAATCGATGCCGCCGCCCGCCTGTTCGAAAGCCACCCGCATTTCACGGTCTTCCCGGGAGACGGCGTGGACATCATGCCTTTCGTCACAGGCCCTCAATGACTTGAAACTTCGGCTGCCGTCTTCTGATGTTGAAAGCCGTCTGTCAGCTCTCCGGGAGCATTTCCCCCGCAGAACCGATCCTGGCGGTTCGCGTCAGGTTCAGGCTGAAAAGCAAGCTGACTTCCTGAAGTCCCCCAAACGTTCCCGGCCCCTTTGAATTCTCCGGGAGGGATCGTTGGGACGGCGCTGATCAAGCTGGTCGCGCCTCTTCGACGTTGCGCGCGCTCCAATGGCGCAAGATGACGGGAATGATAAGCACCAGGCCGAGTAGGGACGAATAGAATTCGGGCGCCACCAGAAGCAGGGCGGCCAGCACCAGCAACACGTTTTCCCATGGCCGGGTGCGCACGAGCAGGTAGCGCGAGAGGGCGGCGCCCAGGCAGGTGATGCCGAGCGCGCAGCCAAAGAAGGCCAGGAGGAAGTTCGGCCAGGTGAAATCTTTCGTCACCAGCAGAAGCGATGGCGAGAAGACAAAGACAAAGGGCACCAGCGCCTTGCCGAGCCCGAGCCGAAAGGCAGTGTTGCCGGTCTTGAATGGATCAGCTCCCGCCATGCCGGCGGCAGCGTAGGCAGCCAGCGCAACCGGCGGCGTGATGTCAGCCAGCAGGCCATAATAGAAGACGAAGAAGTGGGCGACGATCGGCTCGGTGCCGAGCATCACCAGTGCCGGTGCGGCAATCGTCACCATGATGATGTAGTTCGCTGTCGTCGGGATGCCGCAACCCATCAGGATGCAGACCACGCCGGTCATGATCAGCGTGAACAAAAGGGTCAGCCCGTGCGTCGAGAAGATCGCCTCGGGGACAAAGGTGCCGAACAGCAGCGACAGATGGCCTGCCGTCGATGTTACGATGTAGGACAGCTTGAAGCCGACGCCGGTCAGGGTGACGACGCCGACGACGATGCCGACCGTGGCGGCGGCGGCGCCAACGGCGAGCGCATACTTGGCGCCGTCGCGCAGGCACACCACGATGTCGGCGAGAGACATGCGCCGGCGCGGGTTAAACAGGCCGACCAGGATGCACAGGGTAATGCCCCAGAAGGCAGCCATGTAGGGCGTATAACCCGCAAGAAGCACGCCGATCAGGACGACGAGTGGGATGATGGTCGGCCAGTCCCGTTTCAATGCCTCGACCACGTCCGGCATCTCGTCCGGCCGCAGTCCGCGCAAGCCGGTGCGCTTGGCCTCGAAATGCACCTGCATGAACACGCCGAAGAAGTGCATGAAGGCCGGCACTATCGCTGCCAGAATGATGGTCGTGTAGGGCAGTTCGAGGAACTCGATCATCAGGAAGGCGGCGGCTCCCATGATCGGCGGCGTCACCTGCCCGCCGGTGGAGGAGGCCGCCTCCACCGCGGCGGCGAAATGCTTCTTGTAGCCGAGCCGGATCATCGCCGGGATGGTCAGCGAGCCGACGGTGACGGTGTTGGCGACCGACGAGCCGGAAATCATGCCAAATAGGGCCGAGCCGAAGATCGATACCTTGGCCGGACCGCCGGCGTAGCGGCCGGCGACCCATGCCGCGCAATCGAGAAAGAGCTGGCCGAGACCGATGCGGGTGGCGAAGACGCCAAACAGGACGAAGTGGAAAACGTAGGTGGCGACGACGCCGAGCGCGATGCCGTAGATGCCTTGCGTCGTCAGGTAAAGGTGGTCGACGAGCTGGGAGACGGACGCGCCGGGATGCACCAGGATGCTCGGCATATAGGGGCCGAACAGCGCATAAGCCATGAAGAGGATGGCGATGATGGGCAGCGGGATGCCGACGGACCGGCGCGTCGCCTCCAGCAGGAGCAGAATGAGAATCAGGCCGAGCACGACGTCCGTCGTCGTGGGGTTGCCGACGCGGAAGGCAAGATCGTCGAGCGGGATCATCGGCACGTGCAGGACCGCAACCACCGCGGCAAGCGCCAGCAACCAGTCGAAAACCGGTATGCCGAGCGGCCGCAGAAGGCTGGATTGGGCGGGCTGGTCGTAGCCCTTCTTCACCAGAGGGAAGACGAGGAAGATCAGCGACAGCACCATCGACAGGTGGATGCCCCGGTGCAGCATCTCCTGCAGCAAGCCGAAGCCAGCCGTGTAATAGTGAAACAGCGACAAGGCCACCAGAAGGAAGCCGACCAGCCAGCCGGCGGCCCGGGTCAGCGGCCGGAACCGGATCTCGGAGTCGAATTTCTCCTCCAGTTCGCGAGCCTTTTCCTCGTCGAACTCCATGCCGGAAAGCCTGATCTTGTCGTCGTCGCTCATAGCCGGTTCCGTATCCTGAATCCCCAGACGAAGGAGGCGGAAAGCACGCCTTCCGCCTCGTTATCGCCAGTCTGTCGGGTGGCCGCTTATTTCAGGGCGCCAACTTCCTTGTAGAATTTCTCCGCGCCCGGATGGAACGGAATGCCGGCGCTGGTGACCGCGTTCTGGAGCGTGATCAGCTTGCCCTTGGCATGACCAGCCTGCAGCGCCTTCTGGGTCTCGTCGCTGTAGAGCGACTTGACGATCTTGTAGATGAGGTCATCACTCTGCTTGGCGCTGGTCACCCATTGCGCGGCGACCGAAATGGTCTTGGTCTCGCCAACATTCTTGTAGGTACCCGCGGGCACGATGTCGGTCGAGAAGAACTTCTGTTCGGACAGGAGCTTGTCGGCCTCGGGGCCGGTGATCGGCACCAGCGTGATGTTGTTGGTGCTGGCAAGCTCGACGATGGCACCGGTCGGATAGCCGCCGACGAAGAAATAGGCGTCCATGGCGCCGTCCTGCAGGCGCTCGCCTGCCGGGCCGGGCTTGAGATATTCGGGCTTTACGTCCTTCTCGGTTAGGCCGTAGGCGCCGAGCACCAGGCGCGCATCAACGATGGTGCCGGAACCCGGCTCGTCGAGAGAGACGCGCTTGCCCTTCAGATCCGCCACTGTCTTGATGCCGGCGTCAGCGCGCGCGACCAGATGGATGGTTTCGGGATAGAGCGTCGCAATGAGGCGCAGATCCTCTACCTTGGGCTTGCCCTCGTAGAGGCCGGTGCCCGAATGCGCCCAGTAGGCGACGTCGGATTGCGTGAAGCCCGATTCGGAAGCGCCCGACTGGATGGCGCTGATGTTGGCCACCGAACCGTTGGAGGACGTGGCGCTGGCAACCAGGCCCTCGACGCCGGCCGGCCCCGTCGCCGAGATCGCGTTGGCGATCAGCCCGCCCACCGGATAGTAGGTGCCGGACGTGCCGCCGGTGCCGATACGGAAAAAAGCCTGCTGCGCGCGCGCCGGCGAAAACCCCGCCGCGGCCAGCGCCAAAGTACCCGCGTAGACGGAAAAGACGCGACGATTGATCGAAACAGTCATACTACCTCCCGGTCAAAGGTCGGCAGGATGTTGCATCAACCCAAGGATTGTCAACCTGCGCGCGCGCCTTTCGGGAGGGGATCGGTCGTCGCTGGCGGTGGCCCCCGCTGTTACCGGCCTTGGTGCATTTTGAGATCTAGCTTGTCGATTGAACGGTGGTAATCCGCTTGCTGATGCGGCGCTATCAGCACATTCCGCGTGTTGTCAGCCGGCATCCGCAACTGGCGGTTAGCCGACCCTCCAATTTCTGGCGGCTTCCAAGGTGCCAGCCGTCTTTATTAACCATTTGTTAACCATTCGGCCGGCACCCTTTAACCATTGAGTAAGGATTCGCCAGCCGTGACCTTTGCCGCTCCCCTGGAGACCAAATCCATCCGCTTTCGCGCCCGTTCGTTCGTCGCGTTCACGCTGACGCCGGAGGCGCCGATCGGTGCTTGGCTGGAGGGGCTGGATCATTGGATCGGCAATTCGCCGGGTTATTTCTCCGGTCGGCCGGTGGTACTCGATCTCAATGCGCTGAAGCCCGGGGCCGGCGAGATCGCGACGCTGGTCGCCTCGCTCGGCGCGCGTGGCATCCGGGTCTATGCCATCGAGCTCGAAGGGGCCTCGCTCGGGCCCGAGCTGCCGCCGCTGCTGACCGGCGCCAAGGAGGCCACTTCAGATGGCCTGCTGGCGCAGCCCGGCCGCAACGGCAAGGCAGGCGTCGCGGAGGAGGCCCGCAAAACGGAAGCGGAGTCTTCGGAACGCGGCAAGGAAACGGGCAAGCCCGACGAGGGCAAGGCCGAGGCTGGAAAGGTCAAGGCGGCCAAGCCGGTCAAGGCAGAACAGGAAGCCGGTGCGGCGGAGCCGGTGCCGGCCGGAACGCTCATGGTCAAGTCGCCCCTCCGTTCGGGTCAATCGATCTTTCATCCGCATGGCGATGTCATCGTGCTTGGATCGGTCGCTTCCGGTTCCGAGATCATCGCGGCGGGCTCGATCCATGTCTACGGCACGCTGCGCGGCCGCGCCATTGCGGGCTCGGAAGGCAATATTTCGGCGCGCATCTTCTGCCGCAGGAACGAGGCCGAACTGCTCGCCATCGACGGCTGGTACACCACGGCGGAGGACATGGAAGGCGCCTCACGCGGAAAGCCGGTGCAGGCCTTCCTCGAAGACGGCGTGCTGCGCGTCGTGCCGCTGAACTAGGGCGCCGGGATGAAAACGCCGAACCAGTTCTCATCTTGTCCGACCGCGGACAGGATGCTCAGCCCCGCAAGGTTGGGACCGGTTTCGCGTGGGATGATGGCAGGTTCCAACAATAGCCGTGCGACGCACGGAGCAATAACAAACGACAACATCAGGCGACGGAGGCTTTTTTCATGGGCAAGGTAGTGGTGGTCACCTCAGGCAAGGGAGGTGTCGGCAAGACGACCTCGACGGCCGCATTGGGGGCCGCGGTCGCCAGGACCGGCAAGAAAGTGGCGCTGGTCGATTTCGACGTCGGTCTGCGCAATCTCGACCTGATCATGGGCGCCGAGCGGCGCGTGGTGTTCGACCTCGTCAATGTCATCCAGGGCACGGCCAAGCTGTCGCAGGCGCTGATCCGCGACAAGCGCGTCGACACGCTGTTCCTGCTGCCGGCCTCGCAGACGCGCGACAAGGACGCGCTGACCGAAGAAGGCGTCGGCGAGGTGATCGAGAAGCTGCGCTCGGTGTTCGACTATGTGTTCTGCGACAGTCCGGCCGGCATCGAACGCGGCGCGCAGCTCGCCATGCGCTTCGCCGACGAGGCGGTCATCGTCACCAATCCGGAAGTGTCGTCGGTGCGCGATTCCGACCGCATTATCGGCCTGCTCGACGCCCGCACCATGCGCGCCGAGCAGGGCGAGCAAATCGCCAAGCACGTGCTGGTGACGCGTTACGATGCCGGCCGCGCGGCTCGCGGCGAGATGCTGTCAATCGACGACGTGCTGGAAATCCTGTCGGTGCCGCTGCTCGGCATCATCCCGGAGAGCCAGGATGTGCTCAGGGCCTCCAATCTCGGTTCGCCGGTGACGCTGAGCGATCCGCTGAACGCCGCCGCCAAGGCCTATATCGAAGCGGCGCGGCGGCTGGAAGGCGAAGACCTGCCGGTCGTGGTTCCCTTCGAGCGCAAGGGCTTCCTCGACAGGCTGCTCGGAAGGAGGGCGGCATGAACATTCTCGACCTCTTCAAGCGGCGGTCCAGCGCGCCCGTGGCGCGTGAGCGGCTGCAGGTGCTGCTCGCCTACGAACGCCGCAACCGTGGCCAGCCCGACCTCGTCTCGGTGCTGCGCGAGGAGATCATGGCCGTCATCGCCAAGCACGTGCAGATCGACCAGGACTATCTGCAAATCTCGATGGACCGCGGCGAGACTATGTCGACGCTGGAAATCGACATCCAGATCCCCAACAAAAGCGCCGTGCCGCTAGCCATGGCGGGCTGACTTTTACCCTCCCCTTGTGGGGAGGGTCGCAGCAAGCAGCGGGCGGAGTTGGCGCGGCGCTCCAGGACGAGCATCCTCCAGCGCCAGCGCCCTCGGTCCTACCTTCCACGAGGGGAAGTAGGAGCCCAGGATTTTCCGCATTCAGATTTCACCCAGAGATTGGGTGCGTCAATTCTGCAAAAAGACGGCCTCGGCACTGGTCGCCCGCCGCATCCCAACCCCAAATGTTCAGCTTTACGCTCCCCCTAATGGGGGGCTTCCCCTGCGCAATCAGTGGATGTAAGCATACATATTAGCCAATTATTAAATACTGAATGGGGTATGCGTAAAGGGCATTCGTTATGAATTTCAAGGGTCTGATCAAGCGTGCCGAAGACGTAGATGATGCACTCCAGGAGCTGCAGGCCGATCTTGCGGACGCTCTGGATGCCAGCCTCGATACCGAATATGACGCGCCGCCAGACAGCGGCTATGTTCCGGATTCCGCTCCAGGAGCCGAGGCCTCGGCACCCGAAGCCAATGCGGCAGAGGCGGATGGTGCGGATAATCCGGACGGCGCGGGCAACGCCGACGCCACCGAAACCGCGCCACGACTGACGCCCCATACCCAGACCCGGATGGCGGCATTGAGTGCCTTCGAAGGGATGTTCCATGATGCCAGGGATTATCTGGATGAGATCAACGGCAAACTGTCGGAGATCGCGACCTCGCACCATTTGACGCGCGAATTCCTCAACATCCTCCACACCGACATTCTTCGCGCCAACGAGCTGGAGCTCGCAAACGGCGACCTGATCGCGGAACAAAGAACGCTGTCGGAAAAGCTGCACGACACGGCAAGAAAGCTGCGCGAGCGTGAAAGCGCCTGCGAATTGCTGCAACAGCGCGAGACAAGCCTGGTGCAGGACAGGGAGGCGCTTCGCGCAGCGCTGGCAGCGGCCAGGCTGGAACTTGCCGAAACGGCCAATGCGAGCGCAAAACGCGACGCGGAGTTCGGCGACATCGCCAAGCGGCTGACGGCCAGGGCGGTCGAGGCCAACAGGCGCCTGCGCGAGAGCAAGATGCTGCGGGAAAAACATGTCAGCCTGTCGATCGAGCTCGACAAGGCGCTGAAGCGGGAAACCCAGACGCGCCACAGGCTCGACGAGCTCTCGACGATCCATGCCAGCGAAGCAGCGCGGCTTACCGAACTGCTGGCCGCGCTCGGCAAGAGCGAAAAGGAGGAGATAAGGCTCCAGAAATCACTCGAGACTGCCCAGGCAAAGCTATCGGAAATGACCGAAGCGGCCAGCATGATGGAAGGCGACAGGCAAGCTGAACTCGCGCGCAGCCAGACGGAAATGCGCGGATTGCGTTCCGAGATCCAGGACCTGCAATCACGGCTGGAGCGGGCCTCGCACGAGAACAGCGAGGCCGCAGCCGAGATCGCCAGGCTCAAGACCGACTTGAACGACACCCTGGCCGAAAAGAAAATCGCCGATCAAAAGTTGTCCTCGCTCACTGACGAGAACGAAAACGACAAGACGAGCCTTTCGAAAGCGAACGCCAATCTTTCGCAGCTTGCGCTGCAACAAGCATCGGAACAGATACAGCTGGATGTCCAGAGGCAGGAATGCGAGGACCTCAAAGCTGAAATCGTGTCGCTCAATGCGCGGATCAAGGAATTGCTGCCTTACGAGCGGCTCCACAAGGCCACCAACGGCAGATCGCGCGAGGCCGACGTGGTCGACATCGCCACCGTAGTGGCGGAGAAAGCCCGTGGAACGGGCAGGCGGCGCATCCGCAGGAATCTCCGCGCCACGCCGTAGCTCATTTCCCCCGGCATGGCCTCAGGTTCCGCTGCTGGCGGCGTTCCGCGCTCGCTGCCTTTCACGATGCCGCCAAAAGCCTCAACGCGATCACTCGGCCTCGAACGCCACCGCAGCGGAGGAACTCGAGCAGCGCCACCCGGCGCCGCGCTGCCGGGCAAATCGCTGAACTGAAAGAGCGGAAGGCCGTCTTGGCCGTCAGGACGGCGCCAAGCGATGTGCTTGGCTGCGAAAGGTTGAAGCGGTTCACCGTTTCACGGAAACGGCGAACCGCTCTAACTCTTTGATTTGACGCAATTCCCAAAGGAAAGCGCTACGCGCTTTTCCCGGGAAAACCGTGCACGTTTTTCCTGGAATTGCTTTAGCCGCAGCAAGGTTGCGGTCCGGCCGAAGGTCCGCAACAGGCCTTGGCTTTCCTCTCTTCCTCCAGCCAGCGGTCACGTGGCTTGCAGCTTGCCGGCCGCGGCGAAAGCTCGACATGCACCGCATCACCGGCGAGCCGGGGGAGCGCGGCGCGGTAGAGCTGCATCGGGCGCACGCCGTCGCTGACTTCGAAAGTGAGCTTGGCGGAATGGTCGAGGCCGACATGCTCCGTCACCTTGCGGATGATCGCCGAGAATTTCCCGGCCGGCATATGGGTGCGGTCCTCCTCGACGTCCCAGAGTTGCACGAAGATCTCGGCCCAGGATTCCGGGTTTGCACCGCAGTCCAGCGCAGCGAACTGGCCGGCCTTCACTTCGGTGACGTGATAGCCAGGCCGCACCGGCCGGCCGTCGTAGAAGAACACCAGCCGCCGGTCCTCGTAGCCCGCCAGAAACTCCAGCAAGCCAGCGATGGTGATGTCGCCGGGATCAACGACGTCAGCGGGTTCAAATTCCCGATTGTCAGAAACGAGCATGTGGGGTAATCCTTGTTTCAACATTTTTAGGATTGATGAAATATGGATGAACGTCAAGCCCTTTCCGCCTTTGCGGCCCTTTCGCAAGAAACGCGCCTGCGCATCCTGCGGCATCTGGTGATTGCCGGTCCGGACGGGATTGCCGCCGGCGCCATCGCCGAAAAAGTCGAGGTCTCGGCCTCGAATGTGAGCTTCCACCTGAAGGAGCTTGAGCGGGCAGGGCTGATCAGCGTGCGGCGCGATTCGCGCTCCATGGTCTACAGCGCGCAATATGACGCATTGAGCGGCCTCATCCGTTTCCTGATGGAGGATTGCTGCTCCGGCCGGCTGGAGATCCGCGCTTCGGCGTTGGCCGCAGGCTGCTGCCCCACCGATGTGAAGGGATCGGTTCAGTGATCGTCGCGCCGACAGCCCGGGCGATCATCCCGCTGCCGAAGTGGCGGTCCGAAATCCAACTTCTTGCCGTCGAGACCAAGCCATGACCGTCACGATCTACCACAATCCCGACTGCGGCACCTCGCGCAACACGCTAGCCATGATCCAGGCGAGCGGCGAGAAGCCTGACATCATCGAGTATCTGGAACATCCGCCCAGCCGGGACCGCTTGCGCCAGCTGATCGCCGCCATGGGAATTCCCGCGCGCGCCCTGCTGCGCGAAAAGGGTACGCCCTATGCCGAGCTCGGCCTGGGTGATGCCAAATGGACCGATGAACAGCTGATAGACGCCATGCTGAGGCATCCGATCCTGATCAACCGGCCGATCGTCGAGACGCCCAAGGGGACGCGGCTGTGCCGTCCGTCCGAACTCGTGCTCGATCTGCTCGACCATCCGGTGGCCCGCTTCACCAAGGAAGACGGCGAGGTGGTGATCCATGACCGTGGCATCAAGTGATCGAAGCCTTTCCGATCTCGAAGTCCCGGAGCGCTCGCCGCTGGCCGCCATTGCCGCCCTCGGCGTCACCCAGATCATCGGCTACGGCACACTGTACTACAGTTTCAGCATTCTCGCCGCCGATATGGCCAGGGATCTGGACTGGCCGACCGAATGGATCTTCGGCGCGCTCTCGGCGGCTCTGCTGGTTGGCGGCCTGACGGCGCCCTGGCTCGGAAACTGGATCGACCGCTTCGGCGCCGGCAAGATCATGACCGCCGGCTCGATCCTTGCCGCGGCTGCGCTCGCCGCCTGTGCCTACGCGCCGGCGGCCGGGGCCTTCGTGGCGGCACTGATCGTGCTGGAAGTGGCATCGAACCTGGTCCAGTACGGCGCCGCTTTCGCGCTGCTTGTGCAGATAAGACCGCGCGCGGCGCAACGTAGCATCACCTATCTCACTCTCATTGCCGGCTTCGCATCGACCGTGTTCTGGCCGATCACCTCGGCCCTGCACGCGCAGATGTCATGGCGAAGTGTCTATCTCGTCTTCGCGGGGCTGAACCTGCTCGTCTGCCTGCCGCTGCACGCCTGGCTCTCGCATGGGCTGGCCAAGAGCAGGCGTGCGGCGACCGAGCCGCCACGGCATGTCCAGGGCTCGCTTCCCGCTTCGGCGCGGCCGCTCGGCTTCGCGCTGATGGTCATCGCCTTCTCGCTGCAGAACCTGCTTGGCGCCGCTGTCCTGGTGCATATGGTGCCGCTGCTTTCCGGACTTGGCCTGGGGGCGACCGCCGCCATCGTCGGAACGCTGTTCGGGCCCTCACAGGTGTTGAGCCGCTTCATCAACATGATCTTCGGCATCAACCTTCCGCCATTGACGCTGGCCATCATCTCGGCTGGCCTGATGACGAGCGGGGTCGTCGTGCTGGACTGCACGGCGCCTTCCGTCGCTGGCGCGATGATCTTCGCCGTCGTGTTCGGCATGGGCAACGGGCTCTTCAGCATCGTCATCGGCGCCCTGCCGCTGACATTGTTCGGCAGTGCGGACTATGGCCGGTTGCAGGGGTGCGTCACATCGGCCCGGCTGCTCGTTTCGGCCGTCGCGCCGTTTGCGCTCGCCTTTGCCATCGTCCATGTCGGCATTGCCTGGTCGCTGGGGGCAATGGCGTTTCTGGGCGGCATCGCACTGTTGGTCCTGACAGCGATCACGAGACTGCCGAACGCGCGCAACGGCCGCGTCTGAGAGCGGCCGGCTCGTGCGTGGCCTTTCTTGCCCCATCCAGATGCCGGCCCTGCCTCACGACGAGCGGGCCGGTTCGCCCTATCTCCCATGACGCAGCGTTTGCCTGATGGCGCATGGAGGAGGGGATCAAGTGACATCGACGCCGGTTGCCAGTCGTGAAGCGGCGCCTTTGCCCGTGATGGCGCTGCTGGGCGCCATGGTGTCGATCCAGATCGGCGCCACCTTCGCCAAGACGCTGTTTCCGGTGATCGGCGCGCAGGGCACGACGACGCTGAGGCTGGTCGTCGGCGCGCTGATGCTGATCGCCGTGCTGCGGCCCTGGCAAATGCGGCCTTCGCGCGCCACCATGCCGTGGCTGGTCGCCTATGGGGTAACGCTGTGCGCGCTAAACCTCCTGTTCTACGCCGCGCTCGCCACTATACCGCTCGGCGTCGCGGTGGCGCTGGAGTTTTCAGGACCGCTGCTGGTGGCGACGCTGACCTCGCGGCGCGCGGGCGACTTTGCCTGGATCGCACTGGCGGTCGCCGGCATCGTGCTGTTGTCACCCTTCATCCGTTCGCTCCAGCCGCTCGATCCGACCGGGGTGATGCTGGCCTTGGCGGCCGGCGGTTTCTGGGCGCTCTACATCGTGCTGGCGCAGAAGGCGGGCGCGGAGCTCGGCACCCGCACCACCGCCTACGGCATGGCGATAGCCGCCGTGCTGGTGCTGCCTTTCGGCGTGGCGCAGGCGGGAACGGGCCTGCTCGCGCCGTCGATCCTGGTCAGTGCCTTGCTCGTCGGCCTGTTCTCGAGCGCGCTGCCGTTCTTTCTGGAGATGGTGGCGCTGACCCGGATGCCGGCCCGCATCTATGGCACGCTGACCTGCCTGGAACCAGGGCTCGGCGCGCTGGCCGGCTTCCTGTTCCTGCACGAGAGCCTGACCGCGCCGCAACTGGCCGGCATCGCCGCCGTCATCGTCGCGGCCGCCGGCACCGCACTGACGTCGAAGCCGCCCGTGCCGTCGCCGGAGTAGGGGCTGGTCAACGTACAGGTTCGTGCTGCAAACCCGGTTTCGCCATCGTCGTTTAGAACTTCACGCCCAGATCGACCTTCGCGCCCTGGTCGACCGTGCCGCTGCCGAACTGGCCGGTATAAGACAGGCCAAGCGTCGCGTTGGCGGCGAGGTGCATATCGAACCCGGCCTCGATCACTGCGGCATCCCTGGCGATCGGCACGCCGGCGATGGTGAATTGATCGCCCCCGGCGAAGGCGAAGGCGGAGGTCGGCGTGACATCGCCGAAGGCGTGACGCCAGCCGAGCGTGCCGCGGGCGGTGGCGTCGATGCCGCCAAGCGCGAAGTCGGTCGCGCCGCGAAGGCCGAGCGTGGTGAAGCTGGCGTCGCTGTTTGTGCTGGCGCTGGTCAACGCCGCGGCACCACCCGTTTCGGTGAAGCCATCGGTGTGCACGCTGACATAGGCGAGGTTGGCGAAGGGCTCGAAATGGAAGCGACCGGCATCCGCCTTGTAAGCGAGTTCGCCGAACACTTGCGCGGTGCCGGCATCGTAGTCGGCTGATAATTGATCGGCAAAGCCGTTGAAAGCAACCGAGCGCCTGGTCGAGATACTGCTCCAGCTATAGGCCGCGCCGCTGCGGAAGGCGATGGCACCCCAGTTGGTGCCGCCATAGAGGCCGAGATGATAGCTGTCACCCTTGCCTGATGAATCGCGGTCGTCGGCATCGAAGGAGGAATGGCCGTAGCCGCCGATCAGGCCGACACGCCAGCCGCCGACCAAAGTATCGGCGCCGGCCAGCAAACCGCCGGTCGAGCGGTCGAAGGCGGCGGCATTGCCGTCGCTGTCGGTGTTGCTCCACGAACCGAACACCTGGCCCCAGACGGCGAAGCGGTCGGTATCGGCCGCCACCATTTCCGGTCCACCCTCGCCATAGGCGATGACCGGCAGTGCCGCAGCGCCGCCATCGCCAAAGGCGGCAGCGATGCGATTGCTGGCGGCGTCGCGGACGAAGCGGCTGTCTTCAAGCAGCATGCCCTTGGCCGAGGCATGGATTTCCCCGGAAAGCTGGTCGAAGGCGTCCTGGGCGGCTGCTTCGCTCGGCAAAGCAAATATGGCATCGAACAGCGGATTGCCGCTGCCAAGACTTTCGGCACCACCGCCGGTGGCGATCTGGTTTGGCGTCAGGCCGACCTCGGCGAAGGATTTTGCCTGCGTCGCGTCGAGATAGACATGCGTCGGGTCGTAACTCGCGGAAAGGCCGGTGAACGGGCCTAGGCCGCTGATCGTGTAGGTGCCGGTGACGCCCATGTCTGCCTGCAGCACGGTGTAATGCGTGCCCGCCACGTAAGGTGCCGCGTCGGTCTTGATCACGTCGAGGATCGCGCCGGCGGCGATGGTCGCCGTGCCCGTCGCGTGGATGAGATCGGCCTGGCCGGTCGAGGTCAGCTCGACCTGGTAGATCGAGCCCGCCGCCTGGTCGAGATTGCCGGCGACGTTGAGCGTGCCGATCGAATTGCCGGGTGCGATGATGCCGCCCGACCGCGCCATGACACCGCCCACCGTACCGTTGCCGCCCAAAATGCCGCCGAAGATCGTCACCAGCGAGTTGGCCAGCGAACCATTTACGGCCAACCGCCCGCCATCCACATTGGTAGCGCCGGTGAAGCCGCCCGAATCGGCGGTAAGGTTCGTCGCGCCGGCGATCTGGTTGATCGTGCCTGCGCCACCGATCGCCGACGCGAAGGTGTAGTTCGTATCGGTGTGGTTGAAGTTGATCGCACCCGCGCCCGGTCCGAACTGGACGCCAGCCGCATTGAGCGTACCCGCGGCCGCTGCTGGCGATCCGCTCGCCGCACCGATGTTGAGCGTGCCGACGGAACCCGCCATGGCGGCGATGTTGACCACGCCGCCGCTCGACACGGCGCCGCCATTGGCGATCGTCAGTGTGCCCGCTCCACTGACACCGACATCGAGATCTCCGCTGCTGGCCCATGTCGAGCCTGCGCCGCTGATTATTGCCGTGCCCACCGCCCCGGCGTCAAAGCCCAGATAGCCAGCAGCGCTGGAGACGATACCTCCGTTTGAGATCGCCAGCGTGCCGGTGCCGTCTTCGCCGACGGTCAGGTCCGAACTGTTTGCCCAAATCGAGCCGGCACCGTCGACCGCTACCGTGCCTACCGAACCTGCGGCGTAGCCAACCAAGCCCAAGCCATTGCTGACCACGCCGCCGTTCGAAACCGTCACCGTGCCCGTGCCATAGCCTCCGACATAGAGGTCCCCGCTGTTCGTCCACTTCGATCCCGCGCCGTCAACCGCAGCCGTGCCGGTCGAACCGGCAACAAAGCCGATATAGCCCCAGCTATTGCTGACCGTGCCGCTGTTCGAGATCGTCAGAGTACCCGTGCTGAAGCCGCCTACGAACAGGTCCGAGCTGTTGTTCCAGGCCGAACCCGCACCATCGACCGTTACCGTGCCGGTCGAGCCCGCCAATGTGCCCACATAGCCTGTGGTATCGCTGACCTTGCCGCCGTTCGAGATATTCAGCGTGCCGGTGCCCAGATCGCCGACGAACAGGTTGGAACTGTTTGTCCAGGTCGATCCCGCGCCGTCAACCGTGACCGTGCCGGCGGAACCAGAATCGAGACCAACGAAGCCCAGGTCACTGCTGACCGCGCCGCCGTTGAGGATGTTCAGTTCGCCGGTGCCGGCGAAGCCGACGATAAGGGCTGCGCTGGCCCAGCTCGAGCCTGCACCGTCGACCGTTGCCGTGCCGGTGGAGCCCGCAACGTTGGCCAAAATGCCGTTCTGATTGCTGACCGTGGCCTTGTTCGAAACCGTCAGCATACCTGTGCCCTGATCGCCAACGATCAGGTCCGAACTGTTGGTCCAAATCGAGCCTGCGCCGTCGACCGCTACCGTGCCGATCGAGGCGGCACCGTAGCCGACAAAGCCCGCGTCGCTGCTGACTGCGCCGCCGCTCGAGATCGACAGCGTGCCCGTGCCGAGCCCGCCGAGATACAGGTTTCCGCTGCTGTTCCAGGCCGCGCCCGTTCCATCGACGGACACGGCGCCGGTCGAGCCCGCAGAGTTGCCAACATAGGCCCAGGCATTGCTGACGACGCCGCCATTGGCGATAGCCAGAGTGCCGGTGCCGAAATCGCCCACAGTCAGGTTGGAGCTGTTGGTCCAGGTCGAGCCGGCATTTTCGACGAACACGCTGCCGGTCGAACCTGCCTTCGCGCCAATGACCGCCGCGCTGTTCTTGACGACCCCGCCGCTGGAGATCGCCAGAGTGCCGGTGCCGAAATCGCCCACAGCCAGGTTGGAGCTGTTGTTCCAGGTCGAGCCGGCGCCGTCGACGAACGCGAAACCGGTCGAACCTGCCTTCGCGCCGATATTCCCCGAGGCGTTGCTGACCACGCCGCCGCTTCCAACCAAGAGCGTGCCGCTGCCGCTATCGCCAACGAATAGATCCGAGCTGTTGGTCCAGGTCGAGCCGGAACCGGTGACCGTCGCGAAGCCGACAGAGCCCGTCAGCGCGCCGATCGTGCCGATCGCGCTGCTGACCGTGCCGCCGCCCAAGACCGTCAGCGCACCCTGGCCTTGGTCGCCGATGAACAGGTCGGAAGTGTTTGTCCAGGACGATCCGGTACCGTCGACCGCCACCATGCCGGTGGAGCCCGCGGCATAGCCCGCATATCCCACTGAACTGGTGACTTTACCGCCATTCGTTATCGTCAGCGTGCCGAAACCCGCGTTGCCGACCGCGAGCGCGGCGTTGGCCCAGGTGGAGCCAGCACCATCGATGGTTGCCGTGCCAGTGGAACCCGCCAGGTTGCCCAAAATGCCGCTCAGGTTGCTGACTTTGCCGCCGCTCGAAACCGTCAGCGTACCGGTGCCCTGATCGCCGATGAACAGGTGGGAAGCGTTTGTCCAGGTCGAGCCCACGCCGTCGACCGTGACCGTACCGTTGGAGCCCGCATGCCAACCTATGGTGCCCGTGGCATTGTTGACTGCGCCGCCATTGGTGATGTCCAGCGTGCCGTCGCCAAACTCAGCAATATAGAGATCGCCGCTGTTGGTCCATGTCGAACCGGGCCCGTTTACGGTCACCGTTCCGGTGCCCTTGCCGTAGCCCACATGACCCACGGTGTCGCTCACGACGCCGCCGTTCGAGATCGTCAAGGTGCCGCTGCTGTTGGTGCCCAAGGCAAGGAAAAGGTCCGAACTGTTGTTCCAGGCGGAGCCTGCTCCAACCACGCTTACCTCGCCGCTTGCGTCCGAAGCGTAGCCGAGATAGCCGGCGGTCCCGGCAAGTATGCCGCCATTCGTAATCGTCAGCGAGCCCGTGTAGCTTGCGATAGTGCCGACAAACAGAGTGTGCGCCGCTGCATTCGCCGCATCGATGACGGCCGGATTCGGGAACGTCGCATCGAGATAAACGTCATCGCCCGACGTCGGAACGGCGGCGGGGTTCCAGTTTCCGGCGGTAAACCAATCCGTGGAGGCCGCACCGGTCCAGATCTCGGCCGCCGTCGCGGCCATCGGCTGGCCGAGCCCGACCAGCGCCGTCGACGTCAGCGCCAGATATTTCCACGCGTTAGCCTTACGGCCACCAAAACCATTCTGCGGCATCCAAACCCCTGACATGACAGTCGTTTCACCCTGAGGCTGACATGTCATTGGAGCCCGGGCTTGTCTTGGGCAGGGCCGCACTGGAATTGGACTGGAGTGAAAAGCCGTGCCTTTTGCGCGCACTGTGGCAGTTCTGCGCCATCGATCGCGCAGGCGCGCCGCACCGGCCGCTCAAAGAGAGAATCGAACTCCCGCCGGCCGGCCACAGAAAATGCCGCAACTTATCTGGCGCTTGTCGGAGTGTAGCCGAAACGGCGACGGAAGCAGCGATTGAAATACGATACATCGCTGAACCCGCTCGTCATCGCGATATCGCTGACCCGCATGTCGCTGTGTCCCAGCGAGAGCATCCTGTGGGCGCTCTGCAACCGTAGCTCGAGAACGCGCTCGGAGAAGCTCACTCCCGTTTCCTGAAGGAGATCGTGGACGTAGCGCGCCGACAGGCCGAGCTTTTGCGCGACACCTTGAGCGGAAATGCCGGGGTCGGCGAAATCCTCGGCGATGCTTGCCAGGATCGCCTCCAGCCTGGCGGCGCGCAGGCCGCGAAGGCCGGCCAATTCGGCAGCCCGACCTTTCGCCCCGGTCACAAGGCCGATCAGGTCCACGATCGTATCCGTCGCATGGGCTATGAGATCGGCCGAGGCGAGCGGGCTGCCGCTTTCAAGAAGCTGGCAATAGCGCTTGAGAAGATCGAGGGCTTCGTTGTCGGCGCCGATCTTCAACCCCAGCCTGTCGTCGATTTGCGGGAAGGCGCGCATGAGGACCGCGCGGGGGACGACCACATTGGTCCAGATATTGCGGTCGGCACCGGTCATTTTCAGCGCTTCCGAAGCCGTGACGAGGACGGCTTCTCCCCGACCGACAGCATATTCGCGGCCGACCTGTGCGCCGGACAAGAGGGTGTCGGCGTTGTTGATCAGCAGCAAATAGCCATCATTGTCGTCCTCGGCGATGTTGCTCGCCTTCCTTGTCGCCTGCTTGATCGTTCCGGACATTTGTCCGAGAACCAGTGAACCGACAGCCGTGGCTTCGATCGAGGCCTCGAAGGGCAGGTTTTCCGATATGCCGTACTCCACCGACCATATTTCCGCGACGTGGATGTCCTGCCACAGGAAAAATCGCTCGCGTTCGTTAAGATGCGGTGGCAACCGAGCCGATGAAAACACCGTCTTTCGCGACAATGGAAAACCTCGATAAAGTATCCGCGCTTAAAAAATACCGATCGCCATACTTTCCATCGGCAGAATAACCGGCAACAGTGGCGGCTGGCATCAAGCAATCGAGTTGAATCTTAATCGAGATCAGCCAGGAGTGGCGTCATCCAAAAGTATGACGCCGCAAAATTCTCCGAGGCGAGATCGCAGTGTGTCTGGAGGCGTGGTGGAGAGGCTGAGCAGCGAAGTTCTTGGTTCCATTATCGGCGATATTTACGATTGCGTTTTGAACCCGGAAGGCTGGGCCGGCGTCATGACCCGGATCACGACCGCCATGGACGCGGCCTATACAACCATCGCGCTTGCCAGCACCGCCGACAATCATGGCCGCTTCGCCGCTCAATCGCCTTGGGATCCCGTGCAAATGCGCGTGCTCCAGGATTATGACTTTGACGCAATTCCAGGTCTGAAGACGGCGGTCGTCGGCGATGTCGACACGCCCGTCGCGACGCTGTCGTTGATGAGCGAAGCCGAACTCGGGCAGACGGCATTTTTTCAGAATTGGGCCAAACCGCAGGGATTGCGCGAAGCCTGCATCACCAAATTCGTCCACACATCGGACCGGATCGGGCTCATGGGTTGCACCACATGGGCCGACAGGGGGACCATATCCGCCGAAGACCAACATTTCCTGGCGTTGCTCTCGCCGCATCTGCGCCGTGCTTCCCTGATCGGAGACCTGCTCGACCAGGCTCGCGTTACCGCCAGCCTTTACCGCCAGGCGCTCGACAATCTCGCAGTGCCTGTCGTGCTTGCCGGCGCCAACGGGGCAATCCTCCATGCCAATGGCGCTGCCGAACGGATGTTGTCGGCGCAAGGTCCGATTCTTTCCAGGAATGGCCTGCTTCAGGCGCAGAATCCGGCGGTGGCCCGAGCCCTGCTCGAAGCGATCGCCAGTGCGGCGAGCGCGGATGCTTCGCTTGGCGCCCGCGGCATAGGACTGCCGATCTCGGCCTCGGGCCGCCCACCCGCCGTTGCCTATGTGCTGCCGCTGACCGAAGGAACCGCGCGCGCGGCTTTCCGGCCGGCATGCGCGGCTGTCTTCATATCGACCACGACGTCGGCTTCTCCTCTGCCGGAGGCCGTCCTGACCACGCTGTTCGACCTTACGCCCGCGGAGGCGCGGGTCCTGCTGCGGATCGGCAGCGGATTGTCGGCGTCGAAGAGCGCTTTGTCGCTCGGCATCGGCGAAAACACCTTGAAGACACACCTCAATCGTATCTTCGCCAAAACCGGGACGAGACGCCAAGCCGATCTCGTCAAGCTCGTCTCGGACATAGGCACGCCCCTGGCAGCGCATTAAGCGCGTCGAAGCTCATGCGGAACCAGGATTTTTCGCGGCGGCGGTGGCTTTTGCGGAGTATGGCCTTCATGCCCATCGTGTGGGTGGCGCATCGATAAGCCCATGTGGCGGGCATGACGATGACAATGAGGCTTGCCAGCTTTTGGGTCGGTGATGTGGGTGTCCTCGGGGTTGAGGCTCGTGTCTTTGATCTTAAAATGAGCAGCGATGTCGTGCTCCGTCATCCCGAGATCGAGCAGGAATTTGATCTTTGCCGCCATCCCCGCGCACAAACCGCTTGGCCCAATCCTGATTTCAGGCTGATCGGATTACAATTTCTCTCCGCCACCGGAACGCCTCTCTTTCCGGGGAATTGAAAGTCATACGCAGGATGATGCAGCGTGGTTTCTACGCCTCATGGATTTCAACGGGGTTGGCGAGTCGATGCGCTATTCCACGATCAGACGAACGATCAAGGAAGCACTCGTCTACAGATTTTCCCGCCCTCAGCCCCTGCGTCATCCAATGCAGTTCGTGGGCCCGGTGCTCGTCGTCGGTTCCGCCCCTGGATCGAACCGGCCCAAGGGATTCGACGAGAGCTTTTCGGTTCTCACCGTCAACGGTTCGCAGTCGGTGGCGAAGAAATGGGGCATCGCCAAGCCTGATGCGACCTTTCTTCAGTTCGCCCAGGTCGAAGGCAAGAACCAGAATGCGGTGGCCGTACGGCGCCTCCTCAATGGCGAAGAGACCGGCATTCTGCATGTGCTCCGCTGGCAGTGGGACGAGCAGCGCCTGCGCGATGGCCTTGCGGCATTCCACTATCGCTACGACCAGCTCCGGCTGGTTAACAAGTACCAGCGCATGGCCCTGCACGAAGCGGTCATGGGCACTCGCCACAGCGAGTTGGACAATGCGGGAAAGTTTTCGAACGGCATCACCGCCGTACTCTACGCGTTCAACAGCGGCGCGTCGGCTGTCGTCATCTCCGGCATCAATCCCAGCTCGACCGGCCATGACTACAACGAGCTCGGCTTGAGGAGGCTTCATAGCGACATGGACCGCTCGATCTTGCTGAAGCTTCACAGCCGTGGCGCTAAAATCTTCACGGCCGATCCTGAAGTCGCGGTTTCGACCGGGCTGCCGCTCTGGCAGGGCACCGCCATGTGCGGCGGCAGGATGTCGGGCTGACCTGTACGCCGGATATCTCGCCTACGGGCCGGCAGACGCCCAAGCGGTAATTGGCCGGGCGCGGTCCGATTGGCGGCTGGACGCGCTATTTCAAAAAGCCTGATGATTGGGTGGAAAGCGAAACTGTCCAGAAGCCCCGCAAGATGTTGATTTTGCTCACTTGATGTATGCCGCTTTCGGCAGTCATTGAGCGCCTGCTTGGGATCGCAGCGATGGTGGCCACGATCAATCATTTCGCCGTTGTCAATGCGTTTGGCGGCGAGACGAATGGTTCATGTGTGGCACCTGCCGTGCCGTTAATGTGGCCGACGAGGGTTGTGCATCGGGTTCGCCTGCGCCGCAAAAGCGTGGCGAGCGACCATGCGTGACCGTCCTTGAGGGGGCGGGTCATGTCGGTAGGCGGGGCTGATACTGGAGATTGGCGAGACGGTCGAGCTGCCAATCCCCTGCGCAGGAGATTGGCAGCTCCAAACCTCAGATCAACTTCTCCAGCGTGATCGGCAAGTCGCGCACGCGCTTGCCGGTGGCGTGGAACACTGCGTTGGCGATCGCAGGCGCCACACCGACGATGGGCAGTTCGCCGACGCCCTTGCCGCCGAGTACCGAGGAGTGCGGGTCGGGGATGCCGACCGAGATCACCTCGATGTCCGGGATGTCAGCATTGGTCGGCACCAGATAGTCGGCGAGGTTGTTGTTGACGATGCGGCCGTGGCGGCGGTCGATGATGCCTTCTTCCAGCAACGCCTGGCCGATCCCCATGATGATGCCGCCCTTCCATTGGCTTTCCGCCAGCTTCGGATTGTAGAGCCGTCCCGAATCCAGCGCCGACACGACGCGCGAGACGCGCACCGTGCCGAAATCCTCGTCGACCCGCACCTCGATGAAATGCGCGCACCAGGAGTGACGGGAATAGTCGCCTTCCGTGTGCGGCAGCGCCATGGCGATGGTGGTGTAGTTCTTGTAGCGGTCCTCGGCGCTCGAGTTGGCCGGCATGGTATCGCCTGTCGCCTCGATGCGGTCGCGGCCGACGCTTTTGAGGAGCTCGGCGATCGACACGTCGGGGCCGTCGCCGCGCGGCGAGGCGATACGGCCATTGGCGACGACCAGCGTGTTGGCCTGCAGCGCATGGAAGGGCGAGCGCGGGTCGCTGATCGCCAGGCCGACAAGCTGGTCGAGCGCCGAGGTAGCGGCCTTGTAGACGGCACCGGTCATGACGCCGGCCAGGCGCGAGCCGCCTGCGACGCCGGCGCGGGGAAAGCGGGAATCGCCCAGCTTCACCACGACGTCGTCGGCCGGCACGCCGACCGTCTCGGCCGCCGTCTGCGCCAGGATGGTGTAGGTGCCCTGGCCCATGTCGATCGAGGAGCTTTCGACCTCGACCGAGCCGTCGGCCAGGATGCGCACGATCGCCTCGCCATAGGCGCGCCGCACCGGGTAGGTGCCGGCGGCCACGCCCCAGCCGATCAGCTGGCTGCCGTCGCGCATCGAACGCGGCTCCGGTGTGCGCCTGGCCCAGCCGAAGCGCTCGGCGCCTGTGGCAAAAGCCTCGCGCAACTGTCTGGTGGACCAGGCTTTTTTCACTTCCGGATCCTGCTCGGCATAGTTCCGCAGCCGGATCTCCAACGGGTCGATGCCGACTTCGTAAGCGAGCTCGTCGATGGCGCTTTCGATGCCGAAGGCCGAAGGGTTTTCGCCCGGCGCGCGCATGGCGCCCGGCACCACGGAATTTACCCGCACGACGTTCTGCCGGGACGAAAAGTTCGGCGTCGCGTACATGATCGAGGTAACCGAGGCCAACGGCTCGACCCACATGCCTTCGATCGACGTCTCGTTGACGCCCCGATGCACGATCGACTGGATCTTTCCTTCCGCGTCGGCGCCGAGCGCCACCGTCTGGCGCGTCGCGGCGCGGCCGCCATAACCGGTGAAGGTCTGCGGGCGCGTCATCACCAGGCGCACCGGCCGGCCGAGCATTTTTGCGGCACTCGCGGCAACCGCGCCGTGGCCGAGCGCCAGCGCCTTGGACCCGAAGCCGCCGCCAATATAGGGCGAGACCAGCCGCACATTCTCGAACGGCACATCGAACCATTCGGCATAGGTGCGCGCCATTCCGTCGAGCCACTGGCTCGGCTCCCAGACAGTGAGCCGGTCGCCATCCCAGCGGGCGATCAGGCCGTGCGGCTCCATCGGCGCCTGATATTCGCGCGGCGTGTTGTAGGCGGCGCAGATCCGGACGGGAGCGGACGCAAAGGCAGCCTGCGCGTCGCCCCATTCCTTGGTCATGGCCTCTATCGGAATGCCGTCCCCGGCTTTGGCATCGTTGAGGTCGACGATGGCCGGCGTCTCGTCATAGTCGACCTTGACCAGGGCCGCTGCCGCGACCGCCTGCTCGAAGGTTTCCGCTACCACGGCGGCGACATGCTGGCCTGAAAAAGTGATGTCACGCGCCAGCGGGCAATAGGGCTTGTCGGGCGGGGGCATGCCGAACCAGTCCGACGCGGTTTTCAAGGCGATGATGGTGTCCGGCGTCAGCACTCGCAGCACGCCGGGCGCCGCCTCAGCCTGCGCCGTATCGATGGCGCGCACCTTGCCGGACGCGATCGTGCTGTCGACCAGCACGGCATAGGCCAAGCCTTCGAGCTGCTGTTCGACGGCGTATTTGGCCGCACCGGTGATCTTGGCCGGGCCGTCGACGCGCGACAGCCGGCCTCCGACGGCTTGTGCCAGCACGCCGTCGGAGGCGTCGCCATGTCTTGCGATGTGAACGGTCATGCCGCTTCTCCCAGTTTGAGGATCGCTCTGGCCACCACGCGCGGCGCGAGCTCGATCTTGTAGTGGTTGGCGCCATGGTCGACGGCGCCCTCGACGGCGAGCAGGCTGGCCGCGCGGACAGCCTCAGGCTCCAGCACCTTGCCTTTCAGCGCCTCTTCCACGGCGCGCGCCCGCCAAGGCTTGGTGGCAACGCCGCCGAGCGCGACGCGCAGGTCGCGGACGGTGCGCCCGTCGGCCTCAAGTTCGAGGCCGACGGCGGCACTGGCGGCGGCGAACTCGTAAGACTGCCGGTCGCGGACCTTCACGTAGGTCGAGCGGCGGGCGGCGGCGGATCCGGGGATTTCGATGGCGGTGATCATCTCGCCCGGTTGGATCGCGTGTTCCTTCTGAGGCGTGGTGCCGGGCAGCAGGAAAAAGTCGTCGACCAAGACGCGACGTTCGCCGAGATGGACCACCGCATCGAAGGCGACCAGCGCGGTGGCGAGGTCGCCGGGATACGTGGCGATGCAGGCCTCGCTGGTGCCGAGCACCGCATGGCCCCTGGTGACGCCGCCGATCGCCGAACAGCCGCTGCCGGGCTCGCGCTTGTTGCAGGCGGCAAAATTCGAGGGATCGCGGAAATAGGGGCAGCGTGTGCGCTGCATCAAATTGCCGCCGACGGTTGCCATGTTGCGGAGCTGCGCCGAAGCCGCCTGCCACAACGCCTCCGAGACGGCGGGAAAGCCACCCTTGATGCCGGCATGGTCGGCGACATGGCTCATCCTGGCGAGCGCGCCGATGACGGCGCCGCGCTCGTCGATCTCGATGGTATCGAGCCCCTTGAGATGGGTGATGTCCACCAGGCTATCGGGCTCGGCGACGCCGCATTTGGCGAGGTCGATCAGCGTCGTGCCGCCGGCCAGCAGCATGGCGCCGGGCAGGGCGGCCGCCTGGCGTGCGGCGTCGACCGATGTGGCGCGAAGATAGGAAAAATCCCTCATGACGCGGCCTCCAGCGCTGCCTGGCGCACGGCGGCGACGATGTGCGGATAGGCGCCGCAGCGGCAGAGATTGCCGGCCATGTATTCGCGGATCTCGTCATCGGAGCCGGCATGGCCTTCGCGGATGCAGGCGACCGCCGACATGATCTGCCCCGATGTGCAATAGCCGCACTGGAAGGCGTCCTGGTCGAGGAAGGCAGCCTGCACGGGATGCAGTTCGCCCTCCCGTGCAAGCCCCTCTATGGTGGTGACGGTGCGGCCTTCGGCCTGTGCCGCCAGCGTCAGGCAAGCCAGCACGCGCTCGCCGTCGACATGCACGGTGCAGGCGCCGCACTGGCCGTGGTCGCAGCCCTTCTTGGTGCCTGTCAGGCCGAGGCGGTCGCGCAAGGCGTCGAGCAGCGTGACGCGCGGTTCGAGGTCCAGCGTATGCGGCTGGCCGTTGATATCGAGATGGACGGGGATTGTGGTGTTCGTCATGGGCGTCTGGCTCCAGTTGCTTGACGCTGAGGGAAATGAAGTGGTGTCGGGGCGGGGAAGGGCAAGGCCGGAGGCGGAGCGGCGGAGAGCGCGATCTTCCTCGCAAGAGGTGAGATTGGCAGCCTCGCGGTCACGGCCACTCTCCAGCGAATATCGGCTTTGGCTTGCAAGCTTTCAGCACGTGACATACCGGTTCCCTTGATTATATGATAAAGGTGCTCCACTAAAGCGGAGGCGCCTCCGTTTATTACGTGGGGGCTGACCCGATGGGGTTCAAGCCCCATATTTCGACAGTGGAGAAAAAATTGGCTGCAGAGCCGTCCGCCATCCCCGACCAGAAGACCGCAGGGGCCAAGCCGCTGCGCGCCGACGCGCAGCGCAACCGCGACCGGCTGGTCGAGGTGGCGGCCTCGGTCTTCGCCGAGCGCGGGATCGATGCCTCGCTGGAGGAGATCGCGCGCCGCGCGGGCGTCGGCATCGGCACGCTCTACCGGCATTTCCCGACACGCGAGCATCTGGTCGAGGTGGTCTACCGCCGCGAGGTGGAGGGGCTGTGCGCGGCTGCCGGCGAACTGGCGGCAAAGCATCCGTCCGACGTCGCGCTGGAAGAATGGATGCGGCGCTTCGTCGACTATATCGCCACCAAGCGAGGGCTTGCGACCAGCCTGCGCATCCTGTTGACGGCGAATGCCAATCTCTATTCCGACACGTCGGGTCGGGTCTCGGCGGCGTTGCGGCAATTGGTCGAGGCGGCGGTGGCCGACGGCACCATCCGTGGCGATGTCGACGCGTCCGACGTGCTGCATGCGCTGGGCGGCATCTATTCGGCGCCCGACACCCCGGATTGGCGCGATCGCTCGCGCCGGCTGGTCCGGCTGCTGATGGACGGATTGCGGTTCGGCGCCGCCAAGGCTAGGTGAGGGCGACTTGAGACTGGCCTGCGGCTAGCGGGCACGTCCGCGATTTGGGGGCATCTTATGTATGTGGGCCGTTCCTACAAGGTGATGGATTTCGCGCTCTGGTCGCGGCGCAGCGTCATCTACATGGTGGTCGTCAGCGGACTGGCCGTCGCGGCCTACCGCCTTCCCGGCCTTGCTGGGTTCTCGGTGCCATGGTCTGTCGTGCTGGTGCTCGGCACCACGGTGTCACTGGTTGCGGGCTTCAAGAATTCCCAGGTGTTCACCCGCAGCGGTGAAGCGCTGCAGGCCTTTGCGCAAATCACGGCCAGCAGCCGGTTGTGGTCCAATTTCTGCAAGGACTTCACCGACGCCCCGACGGCGAAGCAACTCATCTATCGCCACATCGCCTGGATGACGGCGCTGCGTTTCGCGCTGCGGCGGCCGATGCCATGGGAATCCATGGCGCGGGCCGCCAATATCGAATATCGGCGGCGTTACCATGTCCAGGAGGATAAGGGCTCGATTGCCGACGAATTGCGGCCGTTGCTGGCCGAGCAGACCGGGGACGTCCTGAAATCGCCCCGCCCGGCGATCGCCTTGCTCGAAATGCAATCGGTGCAGGTCAATGGCTTGTTCAAGGACGCCAAGATTCCTCCGCAGGTCTATGGCGAACTGACAAAACTCATCCGCGACTTCCACGACCAGCAGGCGCGCTGCGACCGCATCAAGAACAATCCCTATCCCCGCCAATACGCCATCGTCAGTTCCATGTTCGTCATGATCTTCTGCACGCTGTTGCCGTTCGGCGTCGTGCCGGTCTTCGCCGAGATGGGCAAATTCGGCGGGGCGCTGGGCTCGATCGCGATCTGGCTGACGATCCCGTTCAGCACGCTGCTGGGCTGGGCATACATGTCTCTCGACCAGGTCGGCGAGAGCAGCGCCAACCCTTTCGAGGGCAACGCCAACGATGTGCCGATCTCGCAGATCTGCCGCGACATCGAGATCGAGATGCGGACCGGGCTCGGCGAGGTCGACCTGCCCGCGCCATTGCTGCCTGTCAACGACATCGCGACGTAAAAGCCAGCGCGCTTGGCGGCGATGAGCAGGGCGAACGGCCGGCGTCATTCCGCCTGGGCGGCGCGCCGGCTCCGTTGTCGAAGCGTCAGGTCTTTTCGGGCGTGCACCAGGGGCAGCCCTTGGCGGGTTGCGACGGCTCGTCGCCCCGCCGTGTCGGCTCCGCCTCGATCGGCTCCCGTGTGTCGGGACCGTGCGTCTCGGTCGTCCGTGTCATGGTCCTTCTCCTTGATGGTTGCATCGGCGATTCAAACTGCTTGCGCAATGCTCTGTTTTTGCGGTGCTTTCTCCAAGCGCTTTGCTTTGTCCCGGCCCGCCTGCCTGTTGGAAATCATGCGCAACCAGGGCGCCAGATGGAAGGCGCTCATCAGCAGGTACATGGCCGGCATGCCGGTGAGCGGCGAGGACGTGCCCATGCACAGCATCGCCGCATCGCCGCCGAAGATGCCGGCCAGCAGCGCCATCAGGGCGAAGGTCGGCGCGGCGGCGAGGCCCAGCCAGTCGGCGATGCCGAGGCGGGCCGCGTCCTGATCGGGAATAGGGTGGTCGGCTGTGTGGATGTCGCTCATGTCTTGCTACCTCGGTCGCGTAGTGGCGAGGACCTGGAAGGCTGTGGCCTTCCCGGAAAGCTGTCGCCTTGCGAAGAGCGTCCGGCCGCGCTTGCGCGGAGCCGGCGCTCTAGCCAGGCTCTACTGGGCGTCCTTGTTGCGGAACGCCGCCTCGCCGGCAGCAGACACTTCGTCCCATTTCTTGTCCGGCGCGGTGTCGGCGTCGTAATTGTCGCTCCAGTTCCACCATTTGTAGGTCGGGGTCTGCGGATAGCCTTCGGGCGAGTCCTCCCAGACCTCCTGACGGCCGAGCGGCGTGGCGTCGAGATAGCTCCAGACGGTGCCCATCGCCTCGTCGCCGCGGTTGTTGATCAGATAGGTGCGGAAGATGCGGTCTCCGTCGCGGATGAAGACGTTGTGGCCGTGCCATTCGTCGACGCCGAAATCTTTGTCGAAGCTGTCGGTGATTGTGTACCAGGGCATTGCCCAGCCCATCCGCTTCTTCAGCCGCGCAATGTCGGCCTGCGGCGCGCGCGAGGCATAGGCCAGCGTGGTGTCGCGGGCGTTGAGATGGGCGAGGTTGGAGACCTGGTCGGCGCCCAGCGAGCAGCCTCGGCAGGCGTGATCGGGCCAGCCATACACACCCGGCTCGAAGAAGGCGCGGTAGACGATCAGCTGGCGGCGGCCCTCGAACATGTCCAGCAGGCTCGCCTTTCCGTTGGGTCCTTCGAACGTGTAATCCTTCTCGACGGCCATCCACGGCATGCGGCGGCGCTCGGCGGCCAACGCGTCCTTGGCGCGGAGCGTCGCCTTCTCCTTTACGAGCAACTGCTGGCGCGCCGCCTCCCATGCTTGCTGGGAAACGATCGGCGGTGTGTGCATCTGCTTGGTCATGGCTTTTGCCTCGCTGTTCCGGTTTGATGTGACGGGACTGACATAGCGCCGGACAGCGGGATGGTGAGAGTTACAAGTGTGGCGGGATTCGCCGTGGCGGGATTTTGATGGATTCGCTGATCACGGCCGCGGGGCTGTTGCTGGCGGCGGGTGATCCGCTCGGCGCGCTCGACCGCGTGGCGCTGCGCGAGGACGCGCCGGCGCTGGCGCTGCGCGGCATCGCCATGGCGCAGCTTGGCGATCTCGACCGGGCCAGGGCGCTGCTGCGGCGGGCGGGGCGCGCCTTCGGACCCAGGGAAGCGGTGGCGCGCGCCAGGTGCGTCGTCGCCGAAGCCGAGATCGCGCTGGTTTCGCGCGACCTCGGCTGGCCGGCCGAGGCGCTCGATGCGGCGCGGGTGACGCTGGAAAGGCAAGGCGACCGGCTGAACGCCGCGCATGCGCGGCACCTGGAAGTGCGGTTCCTGTTGCTGATCGGCCGCCTCGACGAAGCCGAGCAGGTGCTGGCCGGGCTCGATGCGACGCCCTTTCCGCCGGCCTCGCGGGCCGCGCACGAGCTGGTCGTCGCCGGCATCGCCATGCGGCGCCTCAGGACGAAGACCGCGCGCGCGGCACTCGAGCGGGCACGGCACGCCGCATGGCGGTCCGGCATTCCGGGACTGATGGCCGAGGTCGACAGCGCGTTCCGGGCACTGGCAACGCCGGCGGCACGGCTGATCGCGAACGGCCAGGAGCGTCCGCTGCTGCTCGAGGAGGTCGAGGCCTTGCAGGCATCGGAAGCGTTGGTGGTCGACGCTCTTCGTCATGTCGTGCGCAGGCAGGAGGCGCTGGCCTCGCTGGCGACGCGCCCGGTGCTGTTTGCGCTGGCGCGCGCATTGGCCGAGGCCTGGCCCGGGGACATGCCGCGCGCGGCGCTCATCGCCAGGGCCTTCGGCGGCCGGCACGCCGACGAATCGCATCGCGCCAGGCTGCGGGTCGAGATCGGCCGGCTGCGCGCCGAGCTGCGCGGGCTGGCCGGCATCCAGGCGACGAAACGCGGTTTTTCGCTGGCGCCGAAAGGGGGCGGCGAGGTGCTGGTGCTGGCGCGGCCGATCGAGGAGCGACATGCGGCGGTGCTCGCCTTCCTCGCCGACGGCGAAGCCTGGTCGAGCTCGGCGCTGGCGCTGGCGCTCGCATCCAGCCAGCGCAGCGTGCAGCGCGCGCTTGAACAGCTCGCCGAGACGGGCAAGGTGCAATGGTTCGGCCATGGCCGGGCGCGCCGCTGGATGACGCCGCCGGTGGCGGGTTTCACGACCACCTTGTTACTCCCGGCGCCGTTGCCGAACGGCTAGGAATGGATCATTCGATCAAAGGCGAGGATGAAAAGAGATGAAACATGCAGCGGCCGAGATCCTGCGCGAATACGGCCCCTTCGCGGGCGTGGACAGCGTGCATGGCGTGAGCTTCGACGGGCAGAACGTCTGGTTTGCCTCGGGCAAGGGGCTCACCGCCTTCGACCCTGAGAGCGGGCAGGCGGTGCGCTCGATCGATGTCGCCGCGCATGCCGGGACGGCTTATGACGGCCACTATCTCTACCAGCTCGCCAAGGACCGGATCCAGAAGATCGATCCCGACACCGGCACGGTGCTGTCCACCATTCCGGCGCCCGGCGGCGGCGGCGATTCCGGCCTCACCTGGGCCGAGGGCACGTTGTGGGTGGGGCAGAACCGCCAGCGCAAGATCCACCAGATCGATCCCGAGACCGGGGCGGTCCTGCGCACCATCGAATCCAATCGCTTCGTCACCGGCGTGACCTGGGTCGATGGCGAGCTGTGGCACGGCACCTGGGAAGGCGACCAGAGCGACGTGCGGCGCGTCGACCCGAAGACCGGAGACGTGCTGGAACGGCTGGACATGCCACCCGGCAAAGGCGTATCGGGGCTCGAATCCGACGGCGGCGACCGCTTCTTCTGCGGCGGTGGCCCGGGCGGCATGGTGAGGACCGTGCGCCGGCCGAAATGAAAGCTGATCTTCGCGGTGAGCTCACCTGCCGGCGCCTGCGACAAGCGACAGGAGCATCGCCTGTGTCGATCACACATTCGGCAATTTGTCCGCCGCCGGCTGGCCGTCGTCCGATGCCGGGCCTAGATAGGCTGGACCAGCTTTACAAAGGACCAGACCATGCCTGAACAGATTTCGTTGAACGACGGCTCGACCATTCCCCGGCTCGGCCTTGGCGTGTGGCAGGTCGATCCCGCTATCACCGCCAAGGTGGTGGGCTGGGGGATCAAGGCCGGCTACAGGCTGATCGACACCGCCGAAGGCTACCAGAACGAGAAGAGCGTGGGGGAGGCGATCCGGAGCGCGGGCGTGCCGAGAGGCGAGCTGTTCATCACCTCGAAGCTGCGCAACGGCGCGCACCAGCGCGATGCCGCATTGCGCGCCTTCGAGGATACGATGGACAAGCTCGGCATCGACCAGATCGACCTGTTCCTCATCCACTGGCCGGTGCCCAGCCAGGACAAATATGTCGAGGCCTGGCAGACATTGGTCGAGCTGCAGAAGGCTGGCCGGATCAAGTCGGTCGGCGTGTCGAATTTCAACCGGGATCACCTGGAGCGCATCATCGGCGAAACCGGCGTCACGCCCGCCGTCAACCAGATCGAGCTGCATCCGCGCTTCCAGCAGCGCGAGATCAGGGAGTTCCATGCCCGGCACAACATCCATACCGAAAGCTGGAGCCCGCTCGGCAGCGGCAGGCTGCTCGGCGACGCGACCATAGCAGGCATCGCCGCAAAGCACGGCAAGTCCGCGGCGCAGACGATGATCCGCTGGCATCTCCAGGAAGGGCTGATCGTCATCCCGAAATCGGTCCACCAGGACCGCATATCAGCCAATTTCGACGTCTTCGATTTCGAACTGGACGCGCAGGACCTGAAAGCCATCCGCGGCATGGATTCAGCCGACGGCCGCGTCGGGCCAAACCCTGCGACGGCGGCGTTCTTGTTTTGAGGTCACCAAGGTTTTTACTCTACGGCGGCCCCCTCTGTCCTGCCCGACATCTCCCCCACGAGGGGGAAGATTGGCTGTCGTGAATGCTTTCGCCAATTTTCAACTTTGAAAAATGTGGCGCTGGAGCCAAAGCTGCCGATCTCCCCCCTTGTGGGGGAGATGCCCGGCAGGGCAGAGGGGGGCGCTGTCCCGCCGGCGTCTCAGGGTGGCCCGCCCAGACCTGCCGCGATAACGATATGCTGGCAGACATTGTCTATGTCGCGGATGACATCGTCATTCCAGAAGCGCAAGACGATCCAGCCATCCTGTTCCAAGCGTTTGGTTCTGGCCTCGTCAGCATTTGCACGACCGGCGTCGCCGTGCTGCGAGCCATCGACCTCTGCAATCAACTTTTTCTCCGGGCAGGCGAAGTCTACGATGTAGCCGGCGATGGGGAATTGCCTGCGAAAGCCCAGGCCCATCAGCCTATGCGCACGAAGCTCATTCCAGAGCTTTGGTTCGGCATCGGTCATGATCCTGCGCATCGATTTCGCGTTAGCGCGGTGTTTTGGGGGCAAGGGTGTGTGTGGCATGGTGTGAGGTTGCTTGAGCTGAGGTTATGACGACAACGTTTTTACTCTACGGCGCCCCCCTCTGTCCTGCCGGACATCTCCCCCACGAGGGGGGAGATTGGCAGCTTTGACTTCAGCGCCACATTCTTCAACGTTGAAGATTGGCGAAAGCATTCGCGACAGCCGATCTCCCCCTTGTGGGGAGATGCCCGGCAGGGCAGAGGGGGGCTGTCCCGCCGGCGTCTCAGGAGATCAGCAGCTTCAGTGCCTCAAATCCCGGAGCCATCCAGCTGCTGGGCGTCGTCGCCTTCCCAGGGCGAGGGCATGGAGGCGCGGGCGAGATTGGCCGAGGGCATGGGCATCCAGCATTTCAGCTCCGGCTCGGCATATTCGACGATGCGGCCGGGCGAGGAGTCCGACGCGCGCCAGCCCTCTTCGCCGAACTGGTCGCCATCCGACCAATAGGCGAGGTCGACTTCCGCCGGCCCCTGCTCGGACGGCCGGACCGTGACGAGGATCCTGCTGCCGTCCTTGGGCGCGCTTGACATGTGGCGCCAGCGGTCGGGCTCATCCATCGCTCATCCTCCTCGAGATCCATTGCCGTGCTTCGAGAGGGATAGTCGCCTCGCGTCCGGAAGCGGTCAACCCGGACTTTTCGCAAAACCCGTCATTGCGGTCGACCGCATTGTCGGATTCGATCGGCTCTATCCGTCCTTGGCGTGAATGCCGCAACAAAGGAGCGAGGCGATGGCGAGTGACAAGGTCGGGCCGGAACCGCACGGGGCGGACGCGGGGATGAAACTGTTCTTCAGCCGGAACCCCAATCCGCGCCTGGGAGTCGCGGTGGCCCGTCACCTCGGGGCGAAGGTCGCGTTCGAATTCGCGTCGCCCATGGCGCCGGGGCAGGCGGAGCGGTTCCGTCCGCTCAATCCCAATCTTTCCCTGCCCTTGCTGGCCTGGCCTGGTGGGAGCCTCTGGGAAGCGGACGCCATAGCCTGCCGGCTTTCGCGCGACATGGGTTCGGATTTCTGGCGCGCGGGCGATGACGAACCCGAGATGATCCGTTGGCTGAGCTGGGGCAAGGAGGAGTTCGTCAGGGCCTGCGACATCGTTCATTTCGAGCGCGGCACCAAGCAGCGCTACGGCATCGGTCCGATCGACGCGGAAAAGGTCGCGGAAGGACTGGAGCAGTTCCACAGGACCGCGCCGATCCTGGAGGCGGCACTTGGCCGGCGGCCATGGCTGGCAGGGACTTCGGTTTCCTATGCCGATTTCCGCATGGCGACGTTCCTGCCCTTCAACGACGCCGCCCGCTTGCCGCTCGGCGATTATCCCGAGATCGAGCGCTGGTATCGCCGGCTCGAGGAGATCGAGGCCTGGCGCGATCCGTTCCAGGGACTGGACGCGCCCGCATTGGCGCCGGTCCCCGGACTGTGATGCCCGCGTGAGACGACGGGGGAGCGGTCGACCAGGCTTCAGGGTTTGAATCGCGATTCCTCTTCAACTGGTTGTTTTCATGTGCATCCGAAACGATTGCGCGCTTGTCATGCAATCGTTCAGCCCGCCGGATGTTCACATCAGGCAGGCAGCATTCGCACAACTGTGCGCAACGCCCAACTGCCGGCCATCGGCGCTCGACGCGTTGCAATCGGGTTGATAAGTCCCTCTGCGAAGGAGCGGCTGAGTCTGACATGACCGTTGCGATCGAGATGGGACAGACGACCGCGGGCGCGCCGGCGGCGCTGGACCTTGAGGAACTGCTGGCGACCCGGCTTTTGGTGCAGGGCAATTCGGGCTCCGGCAAATCTCATTTGTTGCGCCGGCTGCTGGAGCAGAGCGCGCCCTGGGTGCAGCAGACCATCATCGACCCCGAAGGCGACTTCGTGTCGCTGGGCGAACGCTTCGGCCATCTGGTGATCGATGCCGAGGAGCATACCGAGCGCGGGTTGCAGAGCGCCGGCGAGCGGGCGCGCATCCACCGCGTCTCCACGGTGCTCAACCTCGAGGGGCTCGACGCCGAGAACCAGATGCGGCGCGCCGCCGCCTTCCTTGGCGGTCTGTTCGAGGTCGCGCGCGACCATTGGTATCCGATGCTGGTGGTGGTGGACGAGGCGCAGCTTTTCGCGCCGGCGGTGGCCGGCGAGGTTTCCGACGAAGCGAGAAAGCTTTCGCTCGGCGCCATGACCAATCTGATGTGCCGCGGGCGCAAGCGCGGGCTTGCCGGCATCATCGCCACGCAGCGCCTGGCCAAGCTTGCCAAGAACGTCGCGGCGGAGGCTTCCAATTTCCTCATGGGCCGCACCTTCCTCGACATCGACATGGCGCGCGCGGCCGACCTGCTTGGCATGGAGCGGCGGCAGGCGGAGGCTTTTCGCGACCTGGAGCGCGGGCATTTCATGGCGCTGGGCCCGGCGCTGTCGCGCCGTCCGCTCGGCCTGCGCATCGGCCCGACGGATACCAGCCCGCGCAACGGCACGCCGCGGCTGATGCCGTTGCCGGAAGCGGCGTTGGAGGATGCCCGCGCGATCATCCTGGCGGCGCCGCCGCCGGAGGCCGTGCGGACGCAGCGGCGGGTGACGTCGCCGGACCTGCTCGACCAGTTGATGGCGGCGAAGTCGGCGGCGCTGGAGATCCGCCCCGAACCGACCGAGCCGGCGCCCAGCGCGGCGGACCTGGCGGAGCGGCGTGAGCGGATGGACCGCATCCTGCGCGCCATCCTGGCCGAACCCGATGCGGGCTTCCGCGTCATCGGCGTGCTCTACCAGGAGTTCGTGGTGCGCTGCCGCATCGAGGGGCTGGCTTCGGTCGTGCCCGATCTGCAGGAGTTCCGCCGCATGCTGACGCGCGCCCGCGCCGGCGTCGGCTCCGATATGGCGCAGGGCGATGCATGGCGCGACGTCTCCGTGCGTGCCTCGCTGCTGCCCGAGGACATGCAGGGCGTGTTCATGATGATCGCCCGCGCGGCCAAGGAGGGCTGGCCCTGCCCGAGCGACGCCGCGATCGCCCGCGCCTATGGCTCGCACTCCATGCGCCGCGCCCGGCGCCTGCTCACCTATATCGAGGAGCAGGGCCTGATCGTGTGCCAGCTCGACGGCACCGGCCGGCGCACCGTGACGCTGGTTGAACTCGCCTGGGCGACAGCGCCGGGCGATCCCAATGCGGCGCCGGGCGAGCCCAATGCCGAGGAGACGGAGCAGGGCAGCCTGGCGCTGTGAACGATGCATGCGCGGCATGGTTGCGGTTTTCCACTGGAACATAACGAGAACATGTGATACTCTATCGCATCGGTGAGTCTTGCGCGGTATGGTCGAGGGCGATGGGAAAAATTTCACAGATTCGCGGGTCGAAATTGGCTGCCGTCTTGCGCTCGGCGGCCGATGCATTGGCAGCGGCGCGCGCGGAGCTGTCGAAGGCTCGCGTTCTGGCGCGCGCATGGTGCGAGACGATCGACGAATGCGATCGCGAAACCTATGCGGTTTCGCTGACCCGGCGCGCGCTGGAGGCCTTGTCGGCGGCGCTCGGCATTTCCCCGGCGATCTGCCCCTCGCTCGCCTTCGATACGGAGGCGCTGGACAAGCCGGCCTCCGCCCTTGCGCGCAGCATCGGGGAGACCGCCGCGCGGCTGCCGATCCTCGAAGCGCTGCATCTCGTCACCAGCCTCTATCCGGTCCTGCTTCCGGCCAGGGAGCGCGGTGAGCGCGGCGCCTTCTACACGCCGCCGGCCCTGGTCAACCGCCTGCTCGACCAGGCCGAGGAAGAGGGCCTCGACTGGCGCAGCGCCCGGGTTCTCGATCCCGCCGCCGGCGGTGGGACGTTTCTGTTTCATGCCGCGCACCGCATGATCGCGGCGCTCGGCGATTGCGAGCCCGCCTTCGCGCTCAGCCATGTCGGCACCAGGCTTGCCGGTTTCGAGATCGACCCTCTCGCGGCGCGGCTGGCGCAAGGCGCCCTGGAGATCGCGCTCGCCGATATCGCGACCAGGGCCGGGCGGGCCGCCCCCGCCATGGTGATGGCCTGCGACACGCTTGAAGCCGATCCGGAACCCGTCTTCGACCTCGTGGTCGGCAATCCGCCCTATGGGCGGGTCTCGCTGCCGTCGCGATTGCGCGAGCGCTATGCGCGCGGGCTCTACGGGCACGCCAATCTCTACGGCGTTTTCACCGACACCGCGCTGCGCTGGACCAAGCCTGGCGGCCTCATCGCCTTCCTGACGCCGACAAGCTTTCTCGGCGGCCAGTATTATTCGGCGCTGCGCAGCCTTCTGGCCAAGGAGGCGCCGCCCGTCGCGATCGACTTCGTGCATGCGCGGCGCGGCGTTTTCGAGGATGTGCTGCAGGAGACGCTGCTTGCCGTCTACGTCAACGGCGCGGAGCCGCGGCGCGCGCAGATCCACTACCTGACCGTCGCCTCCGAGACCGAGGCCGGGATTGCCCGCAACGGCACGATAGGCTTGCCATCCGACCGCGCCGCGCCCTGGCTTGCGCCGCGCACGCCGGAGCACAGCCGGCTCATCGCCCGGGCCGAGACCATGACGCATCGCCTTGCCGACTGGGGTTATGGGGTCTCGACCGGTCCGCTGGTCTGGAACCGCTTCAAGGGTCAATTGCGCGATCGCGCCGGCGGCAAGGGGGTGCATCCGTTGATCTGGGCCGAAGCCGTGACCGCCGACGGCCAGTTCGCCTATCGCGCGCGCAAGAAGAACCATGCTCCCTATTTCAAGCTGGAGGCCGGCGACGGCTGGCTGCTTGTCGAGGAACCCTGCATCCTCGTCCAGCGCACCACCGCCAAGGAACAGGCCCGGCGCCTGATCGCCGCCGAACTTCGCCAGGAATTCATCGATGCGCATGGCGGCGTCGTCGTCGAAAACCATCTCAACATGGTCCGCGCGACCGGCAGCGCGAAAGTGCCGGCGGCGGTCGTGGCGGCGCTTTTGAACAGCCGCGTCGTCGATGATCTTTTCCGCTGCATCAGCGGCAGCGTCGCCGTTTCCGCCTTCGAACTGGAAGCGCTGCCGCTGCCGCCGCCCAAGAGCACCAGCACGTTGGCGAAGCTTGTCGCAGCCGGTGCGACGCGCGAAAAAATCGAGGCGGAATGCAGCCGCCTCTACGGTGAGCCTGCATGACGGCACGGCCGCCCTATGCGACGCGCGATCTTGTCGCCGGGCGCCTGCCGCTGATCTTTCCGGAGGGCACGCCGAACCGCATCTATTGCATCCGCGAACTTGCCGCCAGCACCGTGTTTGCCGCTCTCTATATCGGCGCCGTCGAGGGTTCGGGGCGATTCCTGGGCCCCGTCCATGTCTATCGCATGACCCGCGAGCAGGCGGCGCTGGCGGACGATGCGGATCGCGATGCCTATGCCGCAACCGTCCTGCGCAAGAACGGCGCCGTCGCGGGATCGCGCTGGTACGCGGACAATACGCGCGAGCCCATCCGCGACGAGACGCTGCGCGACGGGCTGGTGGCGATCGGCGCGGTGCTGCGTCGCGAGGATCTGCCGACGACTTCGGGCCAGCCCCGCTATGCGCTGAGAGCGGCGTTTGCCGCCCTGTTCGACCCGGCGCTGGAAGGCGAGGCGCTGGAAACAGCCATCGCGGACTTCCAGGAAACGCATCTCAGCAAGGGCGCGCTGGCCCGCGTGACCATCATGCGCGCCGGCGCCGTCGCCAACACCGCCGGCATCCGCGTCACCTTTCCGAACGGCGACACGAGGCTTTTGGCGCCGGGACCGAGTTCGGTCATCGCGCAAGCCGTCATCGAGGTGTTCGCCAAACGGTTTCTCGCCGCCCCTGCCATGTTGTGGCTGAGCGAGAGCGGCAACAAGGTGGTCCTTCGCGACGACGCCGTCGCCAGTGCGATCGGCCTCAAGATCGAGGCCGACAGGAACCTGCCCGACATCATCCTCGCCGATCTCGGCCGCAAGGAGCCCTTGATCCTGTTCGTGGAAGTGGTGGCGACCGATGGCGCCATCACGGATCGCCGGCGCGATGCCCTCCATGCCGTCACGGACGCGGCCGGTTTCGACCGAAAGCAGATCGCGTTCCTGACCGCCTATCAGGACCGCCAGTCAGCCGGCTTCAAGAAGACCGTCGCGCAGCTTGCCTGGGGTTCGTTCGCCTGGTTCGTCTCCGAACCCGGCCAACTCCTCGTGCTTCATGACGGCGCGGCCGACGGGCGTCCATTCGGCAGCTTGCCTTGGACAGTGATGTAATAACGCTTTCCCCAGCGTCACTAGGACAGCCGGTCGATCCACGGATTATCCTGTTTTGCGCGCCCTTGGCGGCCTAGCCTGCTATGTTTAATGTTGGACTTATTGTATAGGAATAAGGTCTGGCGAATAGCACTTCGTTTGTTGGGAACGAGTAGCATTTCGTTTGATGGCGAGGGGAGCGCCAAACGATGAAGTTCAACTTCGATGGACCTCCAGTGGATGAGTCCGAGGCCGACATCCCGCTCGCCTGCCAGCGCCAATTGTTGCCTCTCGTGGGCGAAATCGTCGAGGCGGCGGTCGCGGCCGGCTGGGACAAGGATGATGTGCTTCTGGCTTTTGTGGAACTCGCGTGGGATCTTTACGAGAAAGGTCGCGGGGACCCGCAATAGACGGCCATGAACGACTGGCTCCACGCCGCGCCGTTGCGTGCCACTGATACCGAACAACGCTGTCGGAACACGGGGCCGACACAGCCGTGCATGTGAACTCTTCCTTCGTGACCGATGCGTTGCCGGCTTCCGCCCGGGCCGACGAATCCGTAAGCGAAGAACCGTCAAGGCTCTTCGCTATTGACGGTAGAAATGCTGCTGAACTTCCTTCGACGGTCAATTCTTCTTTCTTATCTCGAATAAAGAATTTTCTTTGCGCGTGGAAGTTCTTTCCAATCCGAGGTGTGTGCGTTACGTTGATTCCGGGTTAGGGGAAGGGGATACCAAGCGGCGGTGAGCCGGCTGAGGCGACACGTATGAAACATGCGGGCGGGGCTCGGGAAAGCGGCGCTTCCCGGGGTGTCGATCAAGAGCGGACAGCTCGATACGTCCTGGATATCATTCCGGAAAGTGCTGGTCCCAGAAGAGCCACTGCGCGCGGCAGCGTCATCTATTCCGTCCGCAGCCCTGGATCGCAGAAATTCCTGGCCAGGGAGCATTCGACGGGGATCGTGCTGAGGCCGGCACGCAAACTGAGAGCCTCGCTCGGCAGCGACAGGACCACGCAGTACGATGCGCCGGTCGGCTGTCTCGTCATCAACCCAGCGGGCGTCGACAGCAGGCTGGCCTGGTCGCAGACCAGGGAGAACGCCGTCGTTTCCATCTCTCCCGAAGCGCTGTCCGAGTTGGCGGCCCATGAACTCGACCTCCCGGGCGTGGAGCTCGAGCCGCCCGCGTTCGGCACGGTTGACCTGAGGGCGCTCAACATAGCGCAAATGATCACTGCCGAACTGACCGGCAGGCTGCCGCCCAACGAGCTTTACCTGGACTCGCTGCTGACAGTGTTCGGGGTTCATCTGCTGCGCACCTACACGGGCCGCAACAGGCAGGCCGTGTCGTCCAAAGGCGGGCTCTCGGCCGTTGGCGCCCGACGCGTGCGAGAGTATCTCGACCAGAACTTCGTGCGAAAAGTCATGGTCGCCGAGCTCGCATCGGTCGCGGGGGTGTCACCAAATCATTTTATCGCAAGGTTCGCCAGGACGTTCGGCATGCCGCCGCATCGGTATCTGATCAACCTGCGCCTGGACCTCGCGGAAAAGCTGCTGGCCGGCGGCGAGTTTCCGATCGCCGAAATCGCCTACCTCGCCGGATTCTCGGATCAGAGTCATCTGGCCGCGACCATGAAGAAATACAGGGGAAGAACGCCGGGCGAGGCCGGGAATGCTTCGCTCAAGACCTGAAGGCCCGACTATGGCAAAGTAGCAACACCTGCTGGCCGACCATCCAGGACCGGAATTTCCTACAAGGCTTCCGGAGTTTTTCAAAATACATCCGTCACCACCTGTGCCCCAAGCTTTGCTGGAGTCATTGGAATGCCATTCAGTTCGTGCATTGTTTGCCATCCGGCCGGATCGATCACATGCGGGGCTGGCGATGCGGGCCCGCTTCGATCAATCACGAATTGTTTTTCAGGGGAACGGGGAGGGAGGCCTCAGGTTGAAGTTCATCTGGGAAATATCGGGAGGCCGAAAAATGCCGGGCGATGATGGTCCCCCCGGATCGGTTTCCGGAGCCACTTCGGCCCGGCAGCCGCTGCTCAACGTGAAGGGCGGGCTTTCCGTCCGCAGCGCGCGCAAGGTGCAGGAGTTCCTGAACGAGAACTTCTCGCGCAAGCTGGCGCTTGCCGAAATGGCAGAGGTTTGCGGGTTTTCCTCCTATCACTTCGTGCGCGCCTTCTCGAAGACGTTCGGCATGCCGCCGCATCAGTATGTCCTCGATCTCCGACTGGACTTCGCGGAAAAACTGCTTGCCGACAGCCGCATGACCATCGCCGACATCGCCCATGTCAGCGGTTTTTCGAGCCAGAGCCATTTCACTACGATGATGAAGAAATACCGGCAGATGACGCCGATGCAGGCGCGGGTGGCCAAGTTTAAGGCCAAGGTTAGATGAAGTCGCGCCCTCGGCATTATTTGATTACTTGGTTTTAAAGCAGTTGCTAAGGTAACGAGCCGTTAACCTCCGCCTATATGCTCGGATCTTTTCTCACAACACAGCAATTTCGTGAAATACCGCGAGCGGGAATCATGTCTTTCTGCTGCCGAGCGGAATTGTCACATTTCGTGCCGGCCAGCGGAGAGGGAACCATGACCGACAATCAGATTTCGGGCGGCCACATTTCGAGCGGCTCTTTTGTTCAGCGTCGTGCGGCGCATTTCGCCACTCACTGGATCGCAAATGCCGATCCTCGCTCCCGTTCGACCCGGCGCCGCCTGATGGCGGTGCTGCGTCTGGCTCATAGCGTGCTCGGCATGCGGCGCAAGCGCCTGGGGCTGGGGACGCTGGGCGTCGGCGGGGCGTCAGCGGCGGCCGCGATGCTGGGCGCCTTCGCGATCGGCATGGCTGCGACGCCGGCCCAGGCGCAATATCAGGCCGGTGGCGGGTCCGCGACCACTCCCGAAGCCGTGGCGATCGGAAATGGCTCAACCGCCACCAATGTCTGGGCAATAGCGCTCGGCTTCCAGGCCAACTCGGCGGCGCAATACTCGGTCGCCATTGGTCGGACCGCGTCGGCCACCGGCACCGGCGGCGCGGTGGCGATCGGCTCCGGCACGATCTCGAACAACGTCAATACGGTGGCGCTCGGCGTCGACGCTCAGGCCATCGCCGCCGGCTCCAGTGCTCTTGGCACCTTCTCCGTTGCTTCTGGAGGCAACTCCACCGCCGTCGGCGTCAGCTCCTTAGCCAGCGGCGGCACGTCATTCGCTGGAGGCTGGGGGTCCCGAGCAACCGGGGGGCGCGCCATTGCGCTCGGGAGTCAAGCAGTTTCGTCGGGGCTGGACACCATTGCCCAGGGTACCAACGCCACTGCAAACAGCCAGAATGCCATCGCTGTCGGCTTCCAGTCGACCGCAACCGCGATAAACGCCGTCTATCTCGGATCGCTCACCGCCGCCGGAACGGGGGCGCTGGCCCAGAGCGCAATCGCCATCGGCACGGATGTGACGGCGTCTCAGGTTGATGCCACCGCGATCGGACGCTCAAGCAAGGCAACGGGAACGGCCGCCATCGCGATGGGCGCCACAGCCGTTGCTTCGAGCAATCTGACCGTCGCGATAGGCAACGGAGCGACCTCCTCGGCGACGGGCGGCGTATCCATGGGGTCTCTCGCAAAAGCCACAGCCATCAATGCCGTCGCCTTAGGCGCTGGCGCGGCCGCGAGCCAGGCAAACACCCTGGCTTTAGGCGAGTCCACCACTGCCAGCGGTGTGAACAGCACAGCGATCGGCGGTGGCGCGGTCTCCAGCGGGATTCAGGCGGTCTCTTTGGGCATCAACGCGAACGGAGGAGCCGAGAACGCAATTGCGATCGGAACGGTGGCCCAGGCCACCGGCACCAATTCGTTCGCCGGGGCATACCAAGCCGCCGCGAGCGGAAACCAGTCCGTGGCGCTAGGCGATACGGCGGCGGCTTCGGCCGCCCAGTCCGTTGCCATCGGCGTAGGCTCCGTTGCGTCGGGGACCAGTGGTTCGACGGCGCTCGGCGGCGGCGCAAGCGCTAGCGCAACCAACAGCCTGGCGGTTGGCGTCTTCTCCGTGGCTTCCGGCGAGACCTCGACGGCTGTCGGTGGGGGCGCGAACGCCACTGCCAGCGGCGCTGCGGCAGTTGGCGCAAATGCCAATGCCACCGGCGTCAACTCGTTCGCCGCGGGTTTCCAGGCCAATGCGTCAGCGGATAACGCCATTGCTGTCGGCCCGGCTGCCACCGCCGATTCCGCCGGAGCGGTCGCGATGGGCACCAATGCGGTGGCGACCGGCGGCAAGGCCGTCTCCATCGGGTCCGGCAACACCGCCTATGGCGACGGCGCGGTTTCCATCGGCGATCCGAGCTATGCCAGCGGCACCGGCGCCTTCACCGGCGGCGCCAACAACATCGCAAACAGCGACGGCACGGCGACCGCCACCGCGGCCAATATGGCCAACGGCGCCGTCGCCATCGGCAACAGCAACAAGGCGATCGGGCAGGGCTCGGTGGCGCTCGGCAACGGTTCCACGGCGGGCGCGGCCGGCCTCGCCGGCAATGTCGCGCTGGGCGACGGCGCGACGGCGGCGGCAAGCTCCGGCGACGTGGCGCTCGGCTCCGGCTCGGTGACCGCCACGGCGGTCGGCACGGCGAGCGGGGTGGTCAACGGCACCACCTATGCCTTCCAGGGCACCAACCCGCTCTCGACCGTCAGCATCGGCGCGCCCGGCGCCGAACGCACGCTCACCAACCTGGCGGCGGGGCGGATCAGTGCGCTCTCGACCGATGCCATCAATGGTTCGCAGCTCTTCGCCACCAACCAGGCGGTCGACGCCATCGGCGTCACGCTCAACAACATCAATGTCGGCGGCGGCATCAAATATTTCCACGCCAACTCGATCCTGGCGGATTCGCAGGCTCTTGGAGCCGATTCCGTCGCCGTCGGTCCCAATGCGGTGGCCAACAATGCCGGCGACGTGGCGATCGGCCTGAATTCGGCGTCGGGCGCGACGACCGCAGTCGGCGGCACGACGATCGGCGGCGTCAACTACACCTTCGCCGGCGGCACTCCAGCCGGCGCCTTCTCGGTCGGCTCGGCGGGCGCCGAGCGCCAGATCCAGAATGTCGCGGCCGGACAGTTGAACGGCGGTTCGACCGATGCCGTCAACGGCTCGCAGCTCTTCGCCACCAACCAGCAGGTGACGCAGAACACGACCGATATCGCCAATATCGGCACTGGCGTGACCGATCTCGGCAACACGATCAACAACATCGCCGGCGACACCTCGACCGCCTATACCGACGCCAACGGCATCGGCATCCGCTACGCCCGCACCAACGAAGCCGGCCTGGCGCAGACCGATTCCTTCGCACAGGGCGTCGGCTCCACGGCTGTCGGCTACCAGGCGACCGCAACCGGGGACAGCGCGCTGTCGCTTGGCCGCGGCACCCTGGCCAGCACCGACGGCAGCGTGGCGCTCGGTTCGGGTTCGGTCTCCGATCGCCCGATCGCTCCGGTTACCGGGCAACTGCCCGCCGGCCCATCCAACTTCATCGAGTACAACACCACCGACAAGACGCTGCTCGGCGCCGTGTCGGTCGGCAACGCTACATCCTACCGGCAGATCACCAACGTGGCCGACGGCACGCAGGATCACGACGCGGTGACGGTGCGCCAGCTCGCCGGCGCCATCGCCGCCGTATCGGCGACCTCGACCAAGTATTTCCATGCCAATTCGGTGGCGGCCGACTCGCTGGCGGTCGGCGCGGAATCGGTCGCGGTCGGTCCGACCACGGTCGTCAACGGCGATAACGGCATCGGCATCGGCAACGGCGCCGTCGTCGACCAGACAGCGCCCGGCGGAACGGCCATCGGCCAGAACGCGCATGTGATGCTGGCCGACGGCCTGGCGTTCGGCACCAATTCGCTCGCTTCCGGCATCCAGTCGGTGGCGCTCGGCGCCGGCGCCCAAAGCACCTTCATCAACAGCGTGGCGCTGGGCGCGCAGTCCATCACCTCGGTCGGCGCGCAGGCCGGCTACACGGCTTTTGCGCTGACCGCCCCGCAGACCTCGGTGGGCGAGGTGTCGATCGGCGGTGCCGGGGCCGAGCGCAAGCTCACCAATGTCGCGGCCGGCTCGGCCGACACCGACGGCGTCAACGTCTCGCAGTTGCGCGGCCTGGAGCAGAATGTCAGCAGCCTGTTCGGCGGCACCACCGTCCTCAATCCCGACGGCTCGGTCACCGGCCCGACCTACACCATCCAGGGCAACAATTACTCGACCGTCTATGACGGCCTCACGGCCGTCGACAACGCGCTGACCACCATCAACAATGGCGGCGGCATCAAGTACTTCCACGCCAATTCGACACTGGCCGACAGCATCGCCGGCGGCACCGACGCCGTGGCGATCGGACCTGAAAGCGTGGCCAGCGGCACCGACAGCCTGGCCGCCGGCCATGGCTCGACGGCCACCGGGCAGGGCGCGGTCGCGCTCGGCCAGGGCGCGCAGGCCAACAACGCCAACGACGTGGCGCTCGGCTCCGGCTCGGTGACGCAGACCGCCGTCGGCACGTCGAGCACCGTCATCAACGGCAAGACCTACGCTTTTGCCGGCACGACGCCGATCGGAACGGTCAGCGTCGGCGATGCTGGCGCGGAGAGGACGATCACCAATGTCGCTGCCGGACGGGTCGCAGCCGACAGCACCGACGCGATCAACGGTTCGCAGCTCTTCGCCTCCAACCAGGCGATCGAGGACCTGCAAACCGGCGTCGGAAATCTCAACCAGACCGCGGTGACCTACGACACCAATCCGGACGGCAGCAAGAAGAACAGCATCACGCTGCAAGGCGGAGACGTCAACGCGCCGGTCGTCATCTCCAATGTCGGCCCCGGTGTCGCCGGCACCGACGCGGTCAATGTCAACCAGCTGACCAAGGGCCTGGACACCGCCATCAGCACATCCAACACCTATACCGACAAGGTGGCCGCCACGACCCTGCAACAGGCCAACGACTATACCGACCAGAAACTCGGCCAACTGAATTCGGACATCAGCGGCATCCGCGACGAAGCCCGGCAAGCGGCGGCAATCGGCCTTGCGGCTGCCTCGCTGCGCTATGACGACCGGCCCGGCAAGCTGAGCGTGGCGGTCGGCGGCGGCTTCTGGCGGGATGCGAGCGCCTTCGCCTTCGGCGCCGGCTACACCAGCGAGGACGGTCGTATCCGCGGCAATGTCTCGGGCACGGCGGCGGGCGGAAATGTCGGTGTCGGCGCCGGCCTGAGCCTCACGTTGAACTGAGGCGGGAATGAACGGGGCAACCAGCCATCATGCCCGGCTCTTCCTCCTGACCTGCCTGGCGGCTGCCGGCGGCCTCTCCCTGGCCGCCGGGTCGGCCGCCGCGCAAGCGACCGCGCCCTACAGGATCAAGCCGTCCGACGTGGCGGTGCCGCCGGAGGTGAAGCTGGGCGACTACCAGCGCACCATCCGCCCCTTCGAGAACTGGACGCTGATCTGCGACGAGAACCTCAAGGCGCGCAAGAAGGTCTGCAACGTTTCGCAGGTGATCGAGGACGGGGCCGGCAAGATGGCCTTCAGCTGGTCGCTCGCCGCCACGCAGGACGGCAAGCCCTACATGATCCTGCGCACCGCGCCGAACGCGAAGAGCGACGGCCTGGTGTCGGTGAAGTTCGACGGGCGCGACCCGATCGGCGTTCGCTTGAATGGCTGCAACGAAATGGTCTGTGTCGGAATGCTGCCGGTGGGACCTATCATGCGCCAGCAGATCGTGCAGAAAGCGACGCCGGCGATCTCCTACCCGACCGTCGACGGCCAGACGATTACCGTGACCGCAACGCTCAAGGGACTGTCCGAGGCCCTTGCGCCAATCAAATAACCGAGGCAGCACCGTGAGCCAGCAAGACCCGTTCATCTCCCCAGCGCGCGGCCCGAGCGTGGAGCCGGATCGCAAGAGGATCGTCGAGCCCGATCGCAAGAGGGTCGCCGAGCCGCAGCGACGGTGGCCGCGCGTTCTTGGCTTCTCCCTGCTGGGGCTGGCCATGATCGGCATCGGCTTCGCCGCGGCGAACTATGCCGCGATCGCCGGGCTCGTCGGCACCCCGACGGCCCCGCAGGCCGGCACGGCGCCGCCCGCATTGCCGGACTCGCCTTTCCTCGAACATGTCAAACAGGCCGGCGTGCAGGCCTGCTCGACGATCTTTCCGGTGCTCGGACAGGTCCTGACGACGGGCGCGAAATACAGCGTCAAATCCTTGTGGAACGACCAGGCCGCCGACAAGCACGCCGTGCAGGCCCTCGTCGGCATGGATTATGCAACGGAAAAATACAGCGGACCGGCCGCCGGCGTGGTTTTCGCATCGCCTACCGCCTCGGGTTGCGAAGGCGCGATGGTGCGGGTGGCGCCGTTCGCCAGCGCTTGCTCCGACATTCCCTCCATCCTTCCGCAAGGCAGCAAGATCACCGATCATCTCGGCCAGGTGGAAGTGTACGAGCTCGGCGGCAATTCGGGTGAAGCGCTTCTGCTGCCGACCGGCAACAGCTGCGTGGTGATCTCGATCGCGTCGGCGTCGAAGTGAGCTACGGGATAGGCGAATGGGCGAGGGCTCCTGGAAAGGATTGCAGACCATGAAATCGCGACGTCTGGCAGTTTTGTGCATGGCCCTGCTGTGGAGCGGGCAGGTTGTGTCGGCCGACCTTGTGGCGCCGCCGGAGCCGGAGCCGAAGGAGGAAAAGGGCATCTGGGGGGCGATCGCCTATTCCAGCGTCGATACCAAGCACGGCTTCTTCTGGGGCGCCGACAAGCGCCAGGAGGCGAAGGATGCCGCGATGAAATATTGCGAGAACGCCGGCGGCAAGGGCTGCACTGTTGTCACCGTATTCCGCAACCACCGCCATTGGACAGACGACGACGAGACGGGCTTTCCCTACAAGCACTGCGGCGCCCTGGCCGTGGCTAAGGAGAAGCAGAGCGACCGGCTGACGCCGTGGGGCGCGAACTCGGCCGAGACCCGCAAGGACGCGGAAGACCTCGCTTTGCATGCCTGCGAGGCGGCGGGAACCGAATGCAAGATCCGCGAGTGGGTCTGTACCTGAAGCGCGCCGGCCGAAACGGATTCGGGCGAGGCGCTTTGGAATTGCTTTTGCACCCTGCGTGAGGCAGATGACGGTGGCCCTCGGGTCCCGAAGATCGCACCGGTTTTCGGGGCCATGCGCGTAAAAACCCGAAAGAGAAAGTCGCAATCGTTGTTTGACAGATTTGTTCTTCTGAAGGCGGCCGCACTCTGCGCGGCGGCCTTGGCCGCATCGAGTGCCTCTGCGCAACAGCAGCAGGCGGCCACGCTTCCAAACGGCGCGTCGTCGCTCCAGGAGACCTATCAGGACTGGAGCCTGGCCTGCACCATCCAGGACAATGCACGGTCCTGCTCGGTTTCGCAGGACCAGACGCAGAAGAACGGCCAGAGGCTGCTGGCGGTGGAGTTGCGCACGGGGCCGAAGGGTGGATTGAGCGGAACCCTGCTTCTGCCTTTCGGCATCCTGTTCGATCCAGGCGTGACGATCCAGATCGACGACCAGCCGCCCCTCGGCCAATTGCGGTTCCGCACCTGCCTGCCGAACGGATGCGTGGCGCAGTTTCCGATCGACCGGGCGCTGGCGCAGAAGCTGAAAGCGGGCGGCGTATTGACGCTCAACGTCATCACAGACGCCGAGACCAAGCTCAACTTTCCCGTCTCCCTGAAAGGCCTCGGCGCCGCCCTCGACCGCGTCGCGGCGCTGAGCGGGCGCTGAGGAGGGACGAAGTCGGCTTTACTCCAGCTCGCGCGGCCTCTGGGCCGGAGCGCCGGAGCCCCACAAGGCGCGCCCGAGCAAGTTTCGTCTGCCCTTGCGCGGCACAAGATCGATGTCGCTGACAAGCTTTGCGCCGCCCTCGCGCCGCTCCAGTGTGATCTTGCGGCTATGGAAGGCTTCCAGCTCGGCGCGATGCGCGACGCTTATGATCGTCACCTTCGGCAATTCATGGATGACGGTCTCCATCATCTTGTCCTGGCTCTTCTCATCGAGGGCCGATGTCGCTTCGTCCAGCACGACGATATCGGGATGGTGTAAGAGCAGGCGCGCGAAAGCGAGCCGTTGCTTTTCGCCACCGGACAGGGTCTGGTCCCAGGGCGCGTCCTCCTCGATCCGGCCGGTGAGGTAATCGAGCCCTACCTTTTCCAGGGCGGCGTTGATCTTCTCCAGCGTCCAATTGTCGGCGGCGGCCGGATAGGCGACCGCGCGGCGCAGCGTCCCGGAGGGGATGTAGGGACGTTGCGGCAACATGAACAGCCGCCTGCCGGGGTGGAAGTCGACGCTGCCGCCACCCCACGGCCACAGACCCGCGACGGCCCGCACCAGCGTGCTTTTGCCGGAACCGGATTCGCCGGCCACCAGCACCCGCTCGCCAGGCTCGATCTCGACCTCGGTTTCCTTGACCACGCCGGTGCCGTCGTCGAGCGACACCGAGAGATTGTCCAGGCTGAGCATCGCGCCGTCTTCGGTTTCGCCGTGCCTGATCCGTCCCAGCGCATCGCTGCGTTCAGCGCGCTCCAGCCCGTCGAGCGACATCATCAGCGAGGCGATACGCCGTGCCGAGGCGTTCCAGTCGGCGAGGCGGGGATAGTTGTCGACCAGCCATCCGAACGCGCCCTGCACGATGGCGAAGGCGGAGGCGGCCTGCATGACCTGTCCGAGGCTCATGCTGCCTTCGAGAAATTTTGGCGCGCAAAGCAAGACCGGCACGACCGGCGCAAACAGGCTCGACCCCTGCGATACCAGGGCTGTGCGCATGTGCTGGCCTGTCAGCAGCGCCCATTGCCGGAGCACCGTGCCGAACGTCTTGTCGATGCCGCTGCGCTCCTCCTCCTCGCCGCCGAGCAAGGCGATGCTCTCGCCGTTTTCGCGCACGCGCGTCAGCGTGTAGCGGAAATCGGCTTCCGCCTGGTTCTTCTGCTCGGAGAGCCGCACGAAATGGCGGCCGATGACGACCATCGAGGTGGAGGTGATGGCGGCGTAGATCACCGCGGTCACCACGAGGAAGCCGGGGATGGTGATGCTCCAACTTCCGACCGGCAAAGTCAGCGCCCCACCGATCGTCCACAGCACCACGATGAAGGTGGAGGCCGACAGAAACGCGTTGAGGACACCGGAAATGAAATCGACGGGCGACTCCGTCGCAATCCGCAAATCCTCCGCTATGCGGGCTTCAGGGTTCGTGTGGTCGCCGCTCACGAGGTTCAGCTGATAATAGCGGCCGCTTGCCAGCCAGCGCGCGATGATCGCGGTGGTCGACCAGGAACGCCAGCGGCGCTGGATCGTCATGCGAAGGTAGACTTGCGCAACGACAAGGCTTGCGCTTCCAACCACGAGCGGCGGGAATACGGCACTGAGCACATAGACGGTGTGGGCGTCGCGCTGCTCGATGGCGTCGAAGATCGAGCGGTTCCAGATGTTGATCCCGTACTGGAAGCCGACATTGATGCATATCAGCATCAACAGCCCGATTGTGAACGGCCAGGCCAGCTTGTCGCCGCGCGTGCTCCAATAGCCGCGCGCGCTGATCCAGAAGCGCCTCAGCAGGTATCGCTTGCGCGCCTCCTCGGCCTCCTGCGGCGTCAGCTCCGGACCGGGTTCGATGGCCCCGGGCGGCGGCGCAGGTTCGCCCACGACCTCGGATGCAACTTCGACAGTCGAGGCCTTCTCCTGGTGCGACTTCTCTGCCTTGCGCCGCCTGGCGCCGTCGACCGATTTCGGCATGAGTTCAGCCTCGGATGTAACGGCGACAACGGCCTAAAAATCAAAAGGTTTCACGAGGCCCGCTCCAGATGGCGCCAAGGCTCTCCCGTGCTCCCCTGCTCGATCCGCGACGCCGCCCGCGGCCGCTCGACAATTCGCCCACTGGCCGCCCCGTTTCGTGACTGTCTCCTCACGGCCGGAGCGAGGCCATGTGCTTGGAACCAATTGATGGGCGAGACTGTTTAGCCATGACTTCGATGCGATGCCGACGTCCCGGCCCGGCCGGTAGGCGGCAATCTTGAGGAGCGCTTCGTCATGATGATTTCGTCCAGGTTTCGTTCAGTCGCGATTGCCGTCATCACCGCCGCGGGCGTTGGCTTTGCCAGTGCCGCGCACGCCGACAGCGGAACGATCCGCTTCTCCGTCTACAAGGCGGCCTTCTTCATCGGTGGCTCCGGAGGCGAGGGCACGCTGACCTTCCATGGCCGCCGGTATCCGATCTCGGTCGGCGGCATCTCGGGCGGCCTCGCCTTCGGTGCCTCCAAGACCTATTTCCGGGGCACCGTGCGCCATATCAAGCGCGCGCGGGACGTGACCGGGGTGTACGGCGCAGCGGGCGGCGGCGGCGCGCTCGGCAAAGGCGCCCAGGTGATCGTCATGACGAACGACAAGGGCGCCCAGCTCGAGCTCACGGGCAGGCAGGTAGGGCTGCAAGTCAACGCCGATCTCAGCGGCATGAGCATCACGGTGAAGTGAGGGCGGTCACTGCGTTGGTGTTTCGAGGGATGGGCCGGCGGCCCCTTCCTACCGCTCCTCCACGATCCGCAGATAGGCCGCGGTCACGAACAGGACGATCAGGCCGAACAGGATCCTTCTTGCCCCCTCCGGCATCTGCAAAATCGTCAGCAGCGTCGTCAGCACGGTCAGGATCAAGGCACCGATGATAGTGCCGGTATAGCCGCCGCGGCCGCCGAAAATGGACGTGCCGCCGATGACGGCGGCGGCCACCGAGGGCAGCACCAGCGGTTCGGCAAGGGACAGGGAAGGGGCCTTGATCAGGCCGATATAGAGCAGGCCGGTGATGCCGGCGAGCAGGCTGGAGAGAACGTAGAGCGCCGTGATGACCTGCCAGTAGCGCACGCCGGAGAGGCGGGTCGCGCGCTCATTGTCGCCGACGGCGTAGAGCAGGCGGCCGAAGCCGGTGCGGTTCAAGCCGAAGACGATCAGCACCGCGACGGGGATGAACAGAAGCAGCGCGTTGGGAAACCCCGCGGTCACGCCGGTGCCGAGCCAGGCGAGGAAATCAGGGATCTTGGCGCCCGAGGCGATCACCGTGCGTTGATAGACCTGCAGGAAGCCGGTGCCGATCAGGCTGGTGCCCAGCGTCATGATCAGCGGATGGACGCGGAAGACGCCGACGCCGATGCCGTTGACGAGGCCGATCAGCACCGCCGGCATCATCGCTAGGAGGAAGGCCACGGCCGAGTCCTGGTTGACGGCTTGGGTAGCCATGATGAAGGCGCTCATCGTCGCCACCGTGCCGACCGAGAGATCAATGCCGCCGGTCAGCATGGTCATGGTCTGGCAGCCGGCGAGGATCGCCAGGGGAATGGCGAATTTGATGGTGTTGGCGATCCAGCGCTCGTTGACGATGCCGGGGCGCAGGATCTGCAAAATCACAACCAGGATGACCAGCAGGATGATCAGCGGGATCAGCGGCCGGTCGGCCATGAAGCGTTTGACGCGGCGGCCGAAGGGGACGGGTGTGATCGCGGTGGTGCTCATGGAGTTTGCCCGATGCTCTGGGAAGGTTGTGCTCTACGGCGCCCCCTTCTGGCCTGCCGGCCATCTCCCCCACGAGGGGGGAGATTGGCTGTTGTCGCGGCTTTCGCCAATCTCCGACGTTGCGGGAAAGCGCGGGGCGCCAAAGCTTTTGATCTCCCCCCTTGAGGGGGAGATGTCCGGCAGGACAGAGGGGGGCGCCGTAGAGCGCTACGCGCCAAGTCATTCCCCCTCACGACTGCCGCCCTCGCATCGTAATGAACGCCCCGAACATCACCACGGCGACCATGATCAGGCCCTCGATGATGGCGGTGACGTTGGGGTCGATGGCAAGCAGGGTGAGGTCGGTGCGCACCAGGCGCAGCACGAAGACGGCGACGATGGGGCCGAGCAGGCCGCCCTTGCCGCCGCCCAGCGCCACGCCGCCCAGCACCACGGCCGCGACGCTGGCGAGCAGATAGGGGCCGGGGATGGGGGCGCCGATGCCGGTGCTCATGGTCAGCGCCAGGCCGCCCATGGCCGCGAACAGGCCCGACAGCGCATAGGCGATGATGCGGGTGCGCTTGACCGGCACGCCGCTGCGGAACGCCGCCAGCTCGCTCGAGCCGATGGCGTAGATGGACAGGCCGAGGCGCGAGCGCCTCAGCGGTATCCAGACGATGCAGAGACAGATGATCAGCACCAGCAGCGCCTTCGGCAGCCAGGCGTCGATGTTCTGCGGCAGGCCCGGTATCGGCACGGTGCCTGAAATCATCGCCTTCAGCCATTCGGCGGCGGCCCCGCCCGGCGCGCCGAGCACCAGAAGGGCCGCCCCTTGCAGGACGAACAGCATGGCGAGCGTCACCACGATGTCGGGGACGCGCGTGACCACAATGAGCAGGCCGTTGAGCGCGCCAAGCACAAAACCCATGGCCAGCACGAAAGGCACCACGAACAGCGCGTATTCTTCCGAGGCGCCGGCCATCATCGAGGCGGCGGTGACGCTGGTCAGGGCCATCATGGCGGCGACCGACAGGTCGATGCCGCCGGCGATGACGACGACGGTCTGCGCGGCCACGGCGAAGGCGTAGGGCAAGACGGCGCGCGCCAGCGAGCCGAAATCGCCGCTGCCGTAGCCGGGCTGGATCAGCTTGGTGACGACGAACAGCACGATGAGGAGGGCGAACAGGCCGGCGACCCAGCCCTGACGGCGCAAGAGATGGCTCATGGCGTCGCCTCCGGTGCATCCGGGGCATTTGCTGTCGGGTCCGCCAAGATGCCGACATCGGCCTTGACGCCGCGCGGCAGGCCGTAGGCGGCGCGCATCAGTGCCGGCTCGTCCGCCTCCTCGACCGGGAAGATATCGACGACGCGGCCGCCGAAGATGACGATGACGCGATCGCAGACGCGCTGCACCTCTTCGAGTTCCGAGGTGTAGAACAGCACCGACTTGCCGTGGCCGGCGAGCTCGCGCAGCAATTTATAGATCTCCTGCTTGGTGCCGACATCGATGCCGCGCGTCGGGTCGAAGCACAGGATGGTGCGGGCGTCCGCCGCGATCCAGCGGGCGATGGTCACCTTCTGCTGGTTGCCGCCGGACAGGCGCTGCACCTCGCCTTGCGCTCGGGTGTCGATCTGGAGGCGCGCGATGGCGCTCGCCACCGTGGCGCGCTCCTTGCGCATGGCGATCGGCCCCCAGTTGCGCAAGGCGGCGCTGAAGGGCAGCGCGATGTTCTCGCGCACCGAGCGCTGCATGGCGAGGGCCTCGGAGCGGTCGCCCGGCACATAGGCGATGCCGGCGCGGATGGCGTCGATCGGATGCGTGAATTTCGCCGGCTTTCCGTCGACCTCGATGGTGCCGCCGGACGGTTTGATCGAGCCGGCAAGGGCGGCGAACAATTCATCCTGTCCCTGGCCTTCGAGCGCGACGACGCCGACGACCTCGCCATCGGCGAGATCGAAGGAGACGTCGTTGAGCTTGGTGCCGACGCGCAGGTTGCGCACGGTGAGACGCGGGCGGGCAGGGGTCGACGTGGCGGCCTGGCCGGCGGCGCGGGCGGCCACCTTGGTTTTTTCGATGCGGGCGCCGAGCATCAGTTCGACGATCTTTTCCTCCACGCCGGGCTCGATGTCGAGAACGCCGACGGTCGCGCCGTCGCGCAGCACGGTGGCGCGGTCGCAGAGCGCCGAGATCTCGACGAAGCGGTGCGAGATGAAGATCACGGCACGGCCGCTGTCGCCCTGGCGGCGCACGACTTCCAGCACTTTTTCAGCGAGGTTGGCGGGGAGCGCCGCGGTCATCTCGTCGAGCAGCAGCACGTCGGGTTCGACGGCGAGCGCCCGCGCCAGGTCGAGCACGCGCAGTACCGCCAGCGGAATGTCGCGCGCGGTGTCGCGCAGGTCGAGGTCTGATATGCCGAGTTCGCGCACCCAGGCGCGGAACGGCTCGACAGGCGTGCCGGTCAGCCGCAGATTGGACAGTATGTCGAGATCGGGGATCAACGACGGTTCCTGGTAGACGGGCAGAAGGCCAGCGCGACGCGCGGCGGCGGGCGAGCGTATATCGCGCGCCTCGCCACGGATCAGGACGCGCCCGGCCGAGGCAGGAACCGCGCCGGTCAGGATCTTCACCAGCGTCGACTTGCCGGCGCCATTGGCGCCCATCAGGGCATGCACCTCGCCCGGCAGCACCGACAGCGACGCGTCGCGCAGCGCGGCAACCGCGCCGTAATTCTTGGCGACGCCGGAGGCGTCGAGGAGGGGGCTGGTGGTCAAATTGCTGTCCGTATCAGAAACTCAATTGCTGGCGCTCTACGGCGCCCCCTCTGTCCTGCCGGACATCTCCCCCACAAGGGGAGATTGGCAGTTCCGATGCCGGCCTTCCCTTCTCCCCTTGTGGGAGAAGGTGGCCTCGCGAAGCGAGGTCGGATGAGGGGTGCTCCAGGGAGCACTAACGTTTCACTCCGCTGGAACACCCCTCATCCGTCTCGGCGCCAGGGCGCCGATCCACCTTCCCCCACAAGGGGGGAAGGAAGAAGCACACCCCGGCTCGTCAATCCTGTTTTACTCGCCCGGGCCCTTACAAGCCACGATCTGGTCCTTGGTATAGGTCGTCCAGTCCGGGATCGAGATCGAGACCGGCCATTCCGGGCTGAGCGACGGATCGGCGGCGGCTTTCAGCTTGGCCTTGCCTTCCTCGGTGGCGTTTTCCCAGAGCTGCGGCTCGACCAGAACGGTCTGCTGCGCCGGCTTCTTGCCGTCGAGGATCTGGAGCGCGAGCGTCACGCCGGCGCCGCCGATCGAGCCGGGATTGGTCACGGCTGCCCCGACCAGGTCCTTGACCGAATTCAGCTGGCCGACGAAACCGGCATTGTCGGCGCCGACGACCGGCACCATCGGCGCCTGCGATTCCACCAGCGCGTCGACGATGACGTTGTCGATGCCCGAGGTCCACACGCCGTTGAAGGGCGTGCCGGTGGCGAGGAAGGACAGCATCTGCTGCTTGGCCTGGTCCTGCTGCCAGCCGGTGAACACTTCCTGCGCGACCTTCACGTCGGGGAATTCGGCCAGCGCCTTCTTGAAGCCCTTGTCGCGGTCGCTGTCGGCCGAGGCGCCGGCGGCGCCGCGCATGTAAAACACCTCACCCTTGCCGCCCATCTGCTGGAACAGCCATTTGGCGCCGAGATAGGCATATTGTTCCTGGTTGTTGGAGATGATGTAGGCCGACGGTTCGGTGACCGCCTGGTCGACGGCGACGACAACGATGCCGGCCTTGGTGGCTTCCTCCAGCCCCGCCTTGATGCCGGCGGGATCAGCCGGATTGACGACGATGGCGTCGACCTTGGCGCTGATCAGGTTGCGGATATCCTCGAGCTGCCCGGCGGCGTCGGTGTTGCGGTGGGCGATGTTGAGCTTGGTCACTTCGCCGGAGGCCAGCGCCTGCGCCTTCATGGCGCAGACCATCTCCTCGCGCCAGCCATTGCCCTGCACGGTATTGGAGATGCCGATCGTGTATTTGCCCTCGGCGGACGAGACGCCCATCGAGGCCAGCAAGGCAGCGCCGGCAAGGAGTGGAACAATGGGCAGCGGCGCCATGGTCAGGTATTTCTTCATTTCAGATTTCCTCCACTTTGATTTTAATTTCAATTCCAAGTCGTTACACCGCGCCGCTCAGAAAGAGATTCAGGCGGCGTAAATTCAAGTTTCCGTTTCAGTTTTCCGCCGTCATTTCACGAAAGGTCGCAACACGTCCCGCGCGAGCAGGAAACCACGCTTGACCTTATCGTCGCTGCCCTCGAACCACCGGTCCTCGTGCTCGATGATGATCGGGCCGTCATAGCCGGCGCGGTAAAGGCCCGAGAAGAAGCCGTTCCAGCCGACATCGCCCAGCCCCGGCATGCGCGGCACCTGCCAGCCTATGCCGGACGAAAGGATTCCGCGCTCGTACAAACCATCATGATCAATCATCAGGTCCTTGGCGTGGACATGCAGCATGTAGGGGCCGAATTCCCTGATGAAGCGGGCCTGGTCGATCATCTGCCAGACCAGGTGCGAAGGATCGAAATTCATCCCGACATCGCCGCCCCAGGTTTCGAGAATGCGGCGCCAGACCAGCGGCGAATAGGCGATGTTGTGGCCGCCCGGCCATTCGTCATGGCTGAAGATCATCGGGCAGTTCTCGAAGGCGAGCTTGACGCCGTGGTCGCGCGCATGGGCGACGATATCGGGCCAGACCTCGAGCGCGTGCTGCCAGTTGACGTCGACGGTCTTCGAGGCATCGCCGCCGCAGAAGGTGTTGACCAGGGGCACGCCCATATTCGCGGCCAGCACGATCACCTGCTTCAGGTGGTCGATCACCGTCTTGCGGTGGGCGGCATCGGGATGCAGCGGGTTGGGATAGTAGCCGAGACCGGAAATGGTCAGCCCCTTGCCGGTTAGGTTTGCCGCGATGTCCCTGGCCTGCGCCGGCGAGGTCGCGGCGGCGTCGATATGGCTTGTACCGGCATAGCGGCGGCTGGCGCCCGAGGCTTTCGGCCAGCAGGCGATTTCCAGCGCCTCGAAGCCGGCCGAGCTTGCCCAGTCGGCGACCGCGTCGAGCGGCGTCTCCGCGAACGGTGCGGTGAGCAGTCCAAGCCTCATAATGCCTCCCCTGATCGTGAATTCACGACCGATTCCTACTATGCAGATCGTGCCGGCTGCTTCAACCGCTCATCTGCCGGTTGCGCGCATGCACGCCTGACGGTTGCCATCGGATCGTCCGATAACAGCCCGTCGAGCGCCGATGTGACGGCCTTGCGGAACATGTCATTGGCGGCGAGAGCGGGATCGAAGATGGCGTCGATCGCCAGGATGCCCGCGGCCAGCGCCGGGACATCGCGTCCGCTTGCCTCCGCTATGCCGGCGATCTTGCCGGCATAGGGATCCGACACCGGCCAGCGCCGGCCGAACCGGGATGAGGCCTGGATCAGATAGGCCATCCAGCCGGCGACGGACACCGACAGCAGCGCAATGCTTTTTGCCTCGCCCAGCCGATCGCGGATCGGGTTGAGCAGGCGTTGAACGATCTTTTGCGAGCCGTCGGTGGCGATCTGGTGGTTGCGGTGGCGGATCGCGGTATTCTTCAGGCGGCCAAGGCTCTGCTCGACATAGGCTGATGGGTCCATGCCGGGCACCGGCTTCAACGTTGGCAGAGTCTCCTCGACGAGCATGCGGCGCACGAAGGCTGACAGCAGCGGGTCCGCCATCGCATCGGAAGTGTGTTCGAGGCCGGCCAGCACGCCGAGATAGCTGAGCGTCGTCTGGGCGCCGTTCAGCACACGCATCTTGAGATGCTCGAACGGCGTGACGTCGTCGACGAAGGTTGCCCCCACCAGGTCCCAGCGCGGCGTGCGGCCGGCGAATTTCTGCTCGATCACCCATTGCCGGAACGGCTCGCCTGCGACGACGGCTCCATCGCGGTAGCCGAAAAGCTGCTCGACGCCGTCGAGATCGGCCTGCGTGCTCGCCGGCACGATGCGGTCGACCATGGCGCTGGGGAAGGCGGCATTGGCCGCGATCCAGCCGGCAAGGCCGTTGCCGCGCCGTTCGGCAAAAGTCCGCACGACATTTTCCAGGATTGTGCCGTTGGCCGGGATGTTGTCGCAGGAGAGCAGCGTCAGCGGCCGGCCGTGCGTGGCCATGCGTTGCTCCAGCGCCCGCGCCAGAATGCCGGGCACGCTGCGCGGCGTCAGCGCGTTTGCGAGATCGTGGACGATGTCGGGATGGTCGAGGTCGAGCGCGCCGCTGGCCGGGACATGGCAGTAGCCCTTTTCGGTCACGGTCAGCGTCACGAATTCGATGTCCGGGGAGGAGAGCACTTCGAGCGCGGGCATAGCGGTCGCCTGGCTGTCGACAACGCGCACGATGCTGCCGATGACGCGGGCCTCGACATGGGAATCCTGGCGGATGAGCCTGGTGTAGAGCCCGTCCTGAGGGCCGAGCGTATCGGCGAGCGCCGGCGGACGGATGTTGATGCCAACCACGCCCCAGCGGCCGAAGGTCCGCGCCAGGAGGTCGTCGGTGTATTCGGCCTGGTGGCAGCGGTGGAAGGCACCGACGCCGAGGTGCGCCATGCCGGCCTTGAGCAAGGCACGGTCATAGCCGGGCCTTTGCACCGTCGCCGGCAGGCGGCCGAGCAAGGCCGGACCGAGCGTCTCGGGTGCGGCCGTGCTCACCGGTTGGCTCCGATCACCCACTGTTCCTGGTCGATCAGCGCGCCGGTCATCGGTCCCGCGGCGTCGGAGAGAAGGAAGACGGCGAGCCTGGCCACGTCCTCCGCCGAGAATAGCCGGCCGAAAGGCTGCGCGGCGTTGGCGGCATCGAGCCAGCCCGCGCCGTGGCCGAGCGTCTCGGCCTGCATGACGCGCTCGGCGGGCGTATCGGTCCAGCCGACATTGATGCCGTTGACGCGGATGCGGTCGAAGCGGTGGGCGTTGGCGGCGTTCCTGGTCAGCGTCGCCAGCGCGCCCTTGGTGGCGGAATAGACGGCGAGCTCGGGCGAGCCGCAATGGGCATTGATCGACAGGATGTTGACGATCGCGCCGGCCTGGCCCCGCTTCCGCATGTCGGCAATCGCCGCCTGCATGAGGAAGAACGGGGCGCGGGCATTGACGGCGAACAGCGAGGCCCAGTCCTCGGGGGTCGCATCGAGGAAGGAGGCCCGGTCGGTCAGGCCGGCGGCATTGACGAGGCCGTCAATACGGCCGAAGCGGTCGATGCAGGCTTGCGCCAGGAGGGCAGGGGCTGCCGGGTCGGAAAGCTCGGCGGCGACGAAGTGTGCCGGCGTGCCGGTTTGGGAAAGGTCCGCAGCGACGGCGTCGCCGCGCGTCCTGTCGCGGCCGGTGATCAGCAGGCCGCCGGCGCCGGCACGCACCAGCGATTGGGCGACCGCCCGGCCGATGCCTTGCGTCGCGCCGGTGACCAGCACCATCTTGCCGTCGAGCTGAAGCTCCATTCCTCCTCCCGGAACAAAGTTTCTATTTCTGGAAATATGGAATGTCAGTTCTTGTTAGTCAACCGCGCGATCATTCTGCCCGTTGGGCCACGACGCCATGGACCAAAGCCATGCCGACGGCGAGCGACGCCGCCAGCGAGCGGAAGCCTGCGAAGTCCTGTTCCACCACTTCCAGCCAGGTGTCCGAGAACTTGACCAGCGGAGAAAAAGTGCTGTCGGTGATGGTGACGATCCGCGCGCGCCTCTCATGGGCGACCGCGACGAGGTCGGGCGTGATCGAATTGTAGGGGCTGAAGGAGACCGCCAGCACCGCATCGCGTCCGCCGATGCAGCCGACCTGGTCGAGCGCGGTGGAGCCGACATTGTCGACCAGCACATTGCGCACGCCTTGCTGCGACAAGGTCAGCGAGAGATAGCTGGTGACGGGAAAGGCACGCTTGGAGCCGATGACATAGATCAGCTCGGCGGCCGAAAGCAGCGCCACCATTTTCTCGAAGCTCTCCGTATCGAAGCCGGCCTCGATGCGGCCGAGCGAGGCCTGCGAGGCGCCAACAATGCCGCGCAGGAAATGCAGGTCGGCGTTGGGCTCGGTCCGCTGCTCGCCACGTCCCTCCGGCCAGGACGCCTTGACATGGTCCTTGAACAGGCCCTGGAAATCGGAAAAGCCGGCATAGCCGAAGATCTGGGCGAAGCGCACCAGGGTCGAAGGCTGCACCCCTGCCTGCGCGGCGACCTGTGCGATGGTGCCGAGCGCGACATCGCTCGGATGCTGCCACAGGAAGATCGCGACCTGGCGCAGCCGCTTGGGGAAATGGACCGTGCCCGACGACAGCACCGCGCGCAGTTCCTCATAAGTCTGCGGCTTGATATGGCCGAGCGCCGCCAGCGAGCGCCCGCGCTTGCGGGTCGCCGCCTCGTCGGCACTGGACCGTCCGGATGTTTTGCGCGCCCCGCTCATGATTTCAGGCTAGCGCGATACGATCGTTTTACAATATGAAAATTGGAAATCCTGTTCGAAGGTGATAGCCGTTCTGCAGCGAAGAAGTTCGATCTGTTCAACCATAGCGCTCTACGGCGCCCCCCTCTGTCCTGCCGGACATCTCCCCCACAGGTGGGGAGATTGGAAGCGTCGACCGCGACGCCTTTCATGCAACGCCGGCAATTGGCGAAAGCCGGCGTGACATCCGATCTCCCCCCTTGAGGGGGAGTTGTCCGGCAGGACAGAGGGGGGCGCCACAGAACTCGACAGTGGGTGCTGGGCAAACAAACTATCGGGAGGAATCATCAGCATGGTCTATGCGACATCCGACGGATCGGCGGGCAAGCGTTTGCGCGTCGGCATGGTGGGAGGCGGGCAGGGCGCCTTCATCGGCGCGGTGCATCGCCTCGCCATGCGGCTTGACGACCAGATCGCGCTGGTGGCCGGGGCGCTATCGTCCGACCCCGGGAACGCCGCCGCCTCGGCCGCCGAGATCGGCATCGCGCCCGAGCGCAGCTATGCCGATTACCGCATGATGGCAAAGGCGGAGGCTGCGCGCCCGGACGGCATCGAGGCGGTCGTCATCGTCACGCCCAACCACCTGCATGCGCCGGTCGCGACAGCCTTTCTCGAAGCCGGCATCGATGTGATCTGCGACAAGCCGCTGTCGACGACGCTGGGCGAGGCGCAAGCGCTGGTCGCGCTGGCGCGGGAGAAAAATCGCCGCTTCGTCGTCACCCTCAACAACACCGGCTACGCCATGGTGCGCCAGGCGCGCGAGATGGTGGCGGCGGGTGAGCTCGGCCGCATCGTCTCCGTGCACGGCGCCTATATCCAGGACTGGCTGACCAGGCCGATCGATGCCGACGGCCAGAAGCAGGCGGAATGGCGTACCGACCCGGCGCGTGCCGGACAATCGGCGGTGCTGGCCGATATCGGCGTGCATGCCTTCAATCTGGCGAGTTTCATCAGCGGCCACGAGGCCGAGACGGTGTCAGCCGACCTGTTCACCGCCGTGCCGGGACGGCGGCTCGACGACAACGCGCATGTGCTGGTGCGCTGGGCGGGCGGCGCACGCGGCACGATCCTGGCCAGCCAGACGTCGCCCGGCCACTATAATGATCTCTCCGTGCGCATCTATGGCGACAAGGCCGGGCTCGAATGGTCGGGCACGCGGCCTGAGGAACTGCGTTTCTCCAGATATGGCGAGGAAACCCGCACGCTCGTGCGCGGCGGCCATGGCTCGACGCAGGAAAGCCGGCGCGTGTCACGCATGCCGGCGGCGCATCCCGAAGGCTATATCGAGGCCTTTGCCAATTTCTACCGCGACGCCGTCGACATCATCCGCGCGCATCGTTCGGGCGCTGCCGTAGATGCGGCCCGGGCGGCGCAGGTGCCCGATGTGGTCGACGGCGCGCGCGGCGTGAAGTTCGTCGCCGCGGCGGTGGAGTCGAACGCGGCTGATGGGGCGTGGACGGCGGCAAGCTTCGGGTGAGGGGTGTGCCGTCGAATGCGAAGCACGCCATCGCGGCCACGTCGACGGTGCCGCGCTGTTGACGGCGATCAAGAGTTGGCTGTCCATTCGGGACCATGCTGAGTTCCGCCATTTTTCAGTTCGTTGCGAGGCTGGTTTCGAGGGCAGCAGCCGGTTGACTGTTTCCAAATCGTTGCCGCGGACCTTGCGCGAGGTGATTGCGACGCTATGTCAGGTACATCCGCGTTGCTTCTCGCGCGCGCGTTCGGCAATCTGATCGCTTCTTCGGCGTTGAAGGCTTGGTCCCGATGGAACTCGGTCTCGTTGGATACTATAGCGACTTCGTGGTGTATCCGCTGGCGATCGTCGTACTCGCCGTCGCCGGACTGCTCGAGGCCGGAGAAGAGAGTGCGCCGGGCTGGCTGGCCACGGTCATCGCTTGTCTCTGCTTGTGGACGCTGATCGAATACGTCATGCACCGGTTCGTCCTTCACCACATTCCCTGGATCAGGGATCTGCACGACCGCCATCATGTCGAGGAGCGCAGTCCGGTGGGCACGCCCACCTGGCTCAGCCTCGGCGTGCATGCGCTTGTCGCGTTCTTTCCCGTATGGATGGTCTCGGATTTCGCGGTCGCCAGCGCGGCGAGCTGCGGGCTGATGCTGGGCTACCTTTGGTACATCAGCATCCACCACATAATCCATCACTGGCATCCCAGGCATCCGAGCTATCTCTACACGCTGAAGCGCCGCCACGCGCTGCATCATCATGTCGACGAAAACGTCAATTACGGCGTGACGTCGCTGTTCTGGGATCGGGTTTTCGGCACGATGCGCCTCTGAAGCCCAAAGGTGCGCGCCATTCGGGGAGCGCAGGTCGGACGGATGAGGCGGCCATTCCCGCTCACAATTCTTTCTGCGCCAATTCCCTGAACTCGTCGGGCACGGAGCGGGCCGCCTCCAGCGCCACGGTGCCGTAGCCGACGGCCTGTTTGCCGAAGCGTTCGCGGATCTTGTCGATGGCGCGGTCGGCGCCAAAGCGGGCGAGGCCCTTCCTGGTGCCGGGGCGGCGCTTTTCGTCGGCGAGGCCGAGCGGCAGTTCGAGCTGCAATTCGGCACTTTCCTCCAGATGCGAGACGGAGATCGCCAGCAGCGAAATCGTCCTGTCATGCGGATGATCGGCAAGCACGCCCCGCACCAGGTCTGTCGCGATCTCGGCCAGCATCACCGTCGCCGAGATCGGCTGGTCGAGCGTTATCGAGCGGGTGACCGCGCTGAGGTCGGCGAAGCGCACGCGCACCGTCACCGTGCGGCCGGGGCGCGCCTTGGCGCGCAGCCGGCTGGCGACGCGATCGGCCAGATGCAGCAGGACGGGGATGTAGATGCATTCCAGCGCCGGCTTGCGGCCAAGCGCCGACTGGGCACCGGCCGAATGGGCGCGGCGATGTGTTTCCAATCTGCGCGGGTCGCGGTTCCACGACAAGGCGGCGAGCTTTTCGCCGGCGGCGGGGCCGAGCAGCCGCGCCAGCGCGCCGCTATGCGTCCTGGCCAGTTCGCCGATGGTCTCGACGCCGATCTCGGCCAGCCGTGCCCTGGTCGCCGGGCCGACGCCCCACATCAGCGAGACCGGCAGGTCGTGCAGGAAGGCGATCTCGGTGCCGGGCTCGACCACCACCAGCCCATCCGGCTTGGCAACTTGCGAGGCGATCTTGGCCAGGTGCTTGGTGCGCGCCACGCCGATCGAGATCGGCAGGCCGAGTTCGCTCCGCACGCGGCGGCGAATGGTCGAGGCGATCTCCCGCGGCTGTCCGAACAGATGCGTGCAACCGGCGACATCGGCGAAGGCCTCGTCGATGGAGATGCGCTCGACCAGCGGCGTGAAATCGTCGAGCACCTTCATCGCGGCGTCGCCGAGCCGCTGGTAGTCACGGAAATTTCCGCCGACGAAGATCAGCCGCGGGCAGAGCTCGCGCGCCTTGCGGCCCGGCATGCCGCCGCGCACGCCGAAAGCGCGGGCCTCGTAGGAGGCGGCGAGCACGACGCCGCCGCCGACCGCGATCGGCTTGCCGCGCAGCGACGGGTCGAGAAGCTGCTCGACCGAGGCATAGAAAGCATCGAGATCGGCATGCAGGATGGTGGGCTCCATCCCCGGTTCCTCGCCACGTTGTAGAATATGGAACATAAAGAGAACAAACATTGCTCGCTGTCAAGCGAGGTCGCGATCTGCCGGAACATTGTCGCTCACAATCGCGTTGACGGGCCGAAGGGAGCTGCATGCGGAGGCTGGCATGGGCAACTTTGAAATGATCGATCTGGTTTGCGTCGTCAACGCCTGCTCCACCGACCGCGCCGCCGGGCGGCTGGTGTCGATGGCCAGGGCCGTGGAGGAATTGCGGGTGCTGACCGGCGATTTCGTCTCGGCCGACGAAACGGTTGCGAATGCGTTGAGTGAAGTCGCGCTGCAATGCGGCTGTGCCGTGCTGTTCGATGAGCAGGCGGGCGCCGACATATTGCGCACGCCATAGCTCGTCGCCGGCGTGCTTGTTTTTGCGCTATTCCGAACACAGGGCCGTCACACGCTTTTCAACGCGCGTTGCCTATGCGTGTCGTTGTCCCGAGGTAGCCTTGGGCGGCATCCATTAACCGAGATGCTCCGCTCGCAGCGCCTGCTTCAGGCGCTCCAGCGCCGGCTCCCCGCCGGCAGCGAGCTTATCGGCGATCCTTGCCAGATGATCGTCGGCCTTGCGGTGCTTGCTGCTCCAGGCGCCGAGCGTGGCCAGCACGGGCACAAGGTCGATGCCGGCCTCGGTCAGGCGATAGATCGCCTTCAACCCATGCGTGGGATCACCGCTGCGGGTGAGGATGCCTTCGTCCTGCAATGTCTGGAGGCGCTCGGCCAGCGTGCGCGAGGATATGCCCTCGTCGGATTGCAGGAATTCGCGAAAGTGCTTTTTTCCGGCGAAGACCAGATCTCGGATGATGAGCAGCGTCCAGCGGTCGCCGAGCAGTTCGAGCGACAGGTTGATGGGGCAGCCGGACCGGTCCCGCGTCGACATGTGCATGGTTCCATTTTTAAATCGCTTTACTATTGACAGCGTTTTCATCTCAGGTCAATAGTTCCAAATGTAAACCATCGGCAGCCGTGCCGGCCGAGCGGGTAAAACGAGCCGCTCGGCCCTTTGACCGGGGAGAACCATGATGAAAAAGCTGATCCTGCAGATGCAGATGTCGGTCGACGGTTTTGTCGGCGCCGACGCGGATCATCGCTGGCAGCTCTGGGAATGGGGCGACGACAGCGCCTGGGACGAGGAGCTGAAACGGGATTTCAACGCCGTCTTCGCCGGCATCGATACCATCCTCTTGAGCCGCAAGATGGCCGAGGAAGGCTACCTCACCCATTGGGGCAATGCGGCCAAGAAATTTCCCAGGGACCCGTTCTATGCTTTTGCCCAGCGCATCGTCGAGGCGAAGAAGGTGGTGCCGAGCGACAGGCTCAAGGCCTCGCGATGGGAGCGCACGACAGTGGTCAGCGGCGACCTGCCACGGGAGGTCGGCGCGCTCAAGGCGGGTGAGGGCGGCGACATCGCGGTATTCGGCGGCGCCGGCTTCGCCTCGGCGCTGATCGCGGCCGGGCTGGTCGACGAGTTCCAGCTGTTCATCAACCCGGCGGTGCTTGGCGCCGGACGCCGCATCTTCGACCAAGGCGGGTTCCGGACATTGCGGCTGCTCGGCTCGAAATCCTATGCCTGCGGCATGGTGGTGAGCCGATACGCGCCAGCGGGGTGACAGGGTGGCGTAAGCCCTGCGCCAAAACCGTTTCGGCGGAATCCCTTGGCCGCGTCTGTTCGTCTTCGAGTGCGACAGTCGCGGTGCGACGAAAGAGCATGCGATGGGACGGTTCTTGGCTATTTCAACGCGTCCGCCGCCGCCAGGATGACATCGGCGACTTCTCGCGGCCTGGAGAGCATCGGGACGTGGCTGGTCGATAGCTCGGTCACCTCGGCGCCGATCGCCTTGGCCATGGCGGCCTCGGCTGCCGGTGGGATCATGCCGTCGTTCTTGGCGACTATGTACCAGCTCGGCTTGGTTTCGTAGGCGGCGGCCTCAAGCCTTTCATCGAAGATCCCCGAGAAAGCCGGTCCCTGGGTGGCGGCTATCAAGCTGATTTCGACCGCCGGGAGGTCTTGCGCGAAGTGTCGGGCGACGCCCTCGGGGGTCAGCCGGAGATAACCGGCGCTGTCGGCTTGCAGCGAACCGGCCCATGGCGCCGGCTGGCCCTTGCCAAGATCGTTGATGGAGACGCCCTTCGGCGGCGCGAAGGCGGCGACGTAGACCAGCGCCTTGACCTTGTCGTTCACGCCCGCCTGGCTGATGACGACACCACCCCAGGAATGGCCAACCAGGATGACCGGTCCCGGCTGGGCATCGATAACACGTCTGGTCGCGTCGACGTCGGCGGCAAGCGAGCTCAACGGGTTTTGCACCGCCACCACATTGAGCCCCTTGGCTTCCAGCAATGGAATGACCTTGCTCCAGCTCGAGCCGTCGGCGAAGGCGCCATGGACCAGCACGACCGTTTTCTTCGGGGCATTGGCGGTCGATGCAGGTACCGCCGCAGCCATTACAGCCGTGGCTCCCAGAACCAGGAAATCCGATACCGACATAGAAAGTCTCCCATTTGCGCCGACAGCGCCCTTGCGAGGAGCAAGCCGTACGGCTTCGTTTCACAAGATCGATTACGGCAAAGCCCCGGGTAATCTCCGGAAGCGGCTGCTACCTGGCGAGGAAGTCGGCGATGAGCTTGACCGTGGCATCCGGGTTTTCTTCCATGATCCAATGGCCCGAGGCGGGCACGATGGCTCCGGTCACATCGGCGGCGACGAACCGCAGAATGTCTGCCTGCGTGGTGCCCGCCGATTTTTCGGCGCCGACGGCCAGAACCGGCATGGGCAGTTTGCCGCCGGCGGAAAGCATCGCCTGGTTGTCGGCGGCGTCCTGATCGAATGCCTTGAACTGTTCGAAAGCGTCATGCATGGCATGCGGCCTGGCATAAAGCTTGGCGTAGTGGGCGCGCGTCGCCTCGTCGATCTTTCGGGGATCGGCGGAAAGCTCGTTGTAGAAGCGATCGAGATAGATGCGCTCGCGGCCCTTCACCAGCCGCTCCATGTCGGGGCCACGGAAGTTGAAGTGCCACAAAAGCGGGGTTTGCTTGATCTTGTCCCAGTCGCCGATGCCCGGCAGGGGCGCGTCGATGACAACCCATCTGGTGACACGCTTCGGATATTGCGCGGCCAACGCGTAGCCGACCATGTTGCCGATGTCGTGCGTCACCAGATCGACCTGGTCGGTTTTCAGCGCATCCATCACGCCGGCGATATCGACCGCCTGGTTCTTCTTGGCGTAGCCGGTGTCTGGATGTGCGGACAGTCCCATGCCGCGCAGGTCCGGCACGATCACCGTATGGTCCTTCATCAATCTTGCCGCGACCGGCGCCCACATGTCGCCGGTGTCGCCGAAGCCGTGCAGCAGCAGCACTGCCGGGCCTGTGCCGCCGACGCGGACATTCAGGCTGGTGCCGTTGGTCTCGATGGTGCGCGCCTTGAAGGCGGCAGGAAACGGCATTACCCGCGCCATGGCTGGAAAGCTCATCGCAAGCAGGCCGAGGATGATGATCAAAGGACGGAACATGGTATTCTCCCCGAGATTTCGCTCTGCCGCGCGTATCGCAGCCAATGCAGTTATGGCACTATCTGTTTGATTTCGTTAGGCGGCGGTCGCCTAATGGTGAATTCGGGAAAGCCGAACAATGCTGAAGCTAGAATCCGCCGCCGCTTTCGTCGCCGTCGCGGAATCCGGTTCGATCAGCGAAGCGGCCCGGCGCATGTCGCTGTCGAAATCTGTCATCAGCGAGCGGCTTTCGGAACTCGAACGCAGCCTGGGTACGAAGCTGCTCGACCGCACAACCCGCAAATTGTCCATCACCGAGACAGGACGGAGTTTCTACGAACGCGCCAAGCGCATCATGCGAGAGGTAGCCGACGCCAGTGCGGAAATCGGGGAGCGCAGAGGTGATCTCACCGGACAGCTCAGAATCGCCGCGCCGACGAGTTTCGGCATCCTCCACCTCGGCGCGGCACTGTTCGATTTCCTCGCCAAACATCCACGGATCGAGCTGACGCTCGACCTCGACGATCGTTTCGTCAGCTTGGTGGCCGACGGCTACGATGCCGTCTTGCGTCACGGGCCCGTGGTCGAGGATGGGCCCGTCATCGTCAGGAAGCTGGCCTCCAGCCGCCGCTTCCTGGTGGCCTCGCCCGACTATCTCGAGCGGTTCGGGTGGCCGAGGAGCATCGAGGACCTGAAACGCCACAAAGGCATCATCTACTCTATCCGGGGCGCTGCCGACTGGCGGTTCAAAATCAAACGGCGGCTGGTGACGGTCCGACCGGAAACCGGACTGCGGGTCAACAATGGGATTTTGATGCGCGATGCTGCCCTTGCCGGCCTCGGCTTGGCACTGCTCCCGGCATACTTCATCCAGACGGAGCTCGCCGACAAGCGACTGGCTGTCGTCGATGTCGGTGCCGAGCCTGAAGGAGCCACGATCTACCTCGCCTGTCCCGAGGACCGGCGCGGGTCTGCCAAATTGCGCGCGCTTACCGCATGGCTGCGCGATGTCTTTGGCGACCCGCCCTATTGGGAGGCGTGAGCCACCGCTCACTTCGCATCATGAAAAATAACGCCTACCGTGTGCCGCATGCCCGAGCGCAGGCGGCTGACGCCGTGTCGCAGATTGACGCGGTAATTGCCCTTGGTGCCCTGCACCGGCCGGTTGTGGACGGCGAAGGCGACGGCATCCCCTTGGCGCAAGGGCACCACTTCCACCCGGCTCTGCATGCGCGGTCGCTGTTCGGTCAGGGCGAACTCGCCGCCGGTGAAATCCTCGCCGGGTTCTGAAAGCAGAATCGCCACCTGCAGCGGAAAGGCGAGATCGCCATAGAGGTCCTGGTGCAGGCAGTTGAAGTCGCCGGGCACATATTGCAGCAGAAGCGGCGTCGGCCTGACCTGGCCGGCTGCGTGGCACTGTTCGAGAAAGGCGGCGTGGGCGCCGGGATAGTGCGCGGCCAGGCCCATGCGCTCGTTCCACCGGTTGGCGACCTCGGCGAGCCTGGGATAGAGCGCGGTACGCAAGCCGCCGATCAGGTCCGGCAAGGGGTAGCGGAAATAACGGTATTCGCCCTTGCCGAAACCGTGCCTGGCCATGTGGACATGACTGCGGAAATGCTGTTCGTCCGAATAGAGCCCGGCGATCTGCCGGCACTCCTGCGGCGTGAGCAGCTTTTCCATCACCGCACAGCCGAAGCCGTCGAGTTCGGCGGCTAGGGCCGCCCATTCGTAAGCGGCAACGCGTTCCTCGGCGGCCTTCACCGCCGATGCCGCAACCTTGGCATGGGCGTTCATATCGCGATCTCCCTGTCGAGCAGGGCGCGCTTGCGCTCAGTGCCCCAGCGGTAGCCGGAGGGCGTGCCGTCGGCGCGGACGACGCGGTGACAGGGAATGCCGAGTGCGATCGCGTTGGCGGCGCAGGCCGTCGCCACGGCGCGGGCGCCGTTCGATTGGCCGAGGCGTTGGGCTAGGGCGGTATAAGTGATCGTGGCACCGCACGGAATCGCGCGCAGCATCGCCCAGACCCGCTGCTGGAACGGTGTGCCGTGGCTGATGTCGAGCGGCAACTCGAGACCGGCGGCGGGCGTTTCGATGAAACGCGTTATCGCCGCGAGATCGTCTTGCAAGGCGGTCTCGTCCTCGACCAGCATCCTGCCGGGGAAGCGGCTGGCGAGGTCCTGCGCCAGCGCCTCGGCGTCGGAGCCGATCAGGATGGCGCAGACGCCGAGGGAACCGCGCGCGGCGAGGATTTTGCCGATCGTGGATTGGGCGATGGCGTAGGTGATGGTGTCGAGGGCGGCGGCGCCGGAAGCTATGGCCGGCGTATGGGTTTGCGTGAGGTTCATTGCTTCACTCCTTCTGTGTGCCTGAACCCTAGCCGCGTGCCTTCCGTTCCTCACTCCGATGCTTGCTTTCAAATTCAAATCCTGTCGTCGGCGGATGAACCATGCCAAGGTAAGCGCCCTACGGCGCCCCCCTCTGTCCTGCCGGACATCTCCCCCACGAGGGGGGAGATTGGCTGTCATCACTGCCTTCGCCAAATCTCCAACGTGGCAGGAATGAGCAAGTCGCCGAAGCTGCCAATCTCCCCCCAAAGTGGGGGAGATGCCCGGCAGGGCAGAGGGGGGCGCCGTAGAGCGCTGATCTTGACACTCGCACTCTGGCCAGCACGCTCAGGCGACACGCGTGACGGACATCTCGCCCAGCAGGAACACCTCGCCGGTCAACAGCCGCAGTTCGAACTCACCGGATGCCGTGCGGTTCCATTCGGCCTGGCCGGCATCGACCAATTCGCGAATGGCAGCCATCACCAGCGACTTGGCATCTTCGGCGCGTCTGACGGCAACACTGCCTGATATCTGGCTGTTCGCACCGGTGATGGAAGACCTTGCCGTCGCGCGCATCGCCGGTCCCCATCAGGCCCGCGAAGACCTGCAGGCATTGCCGGCTGGCTCCGCCAACCCGCCGGCCTCGCGGCCGAGCAGCGCGCGCTTGCGCTCGGCGCCCCAGGCGTAGCCCGACAGGGCGCCGTCCTTGCGGATCACGCGGTGGCAGGGAATGGCGACCGCGAGCGCGTTGGCGGCGCAGGCGCCGGCAACGGCGCGAGTCGCCTTCGGCGCGCCGATGCGCGCTGCGATCTCGGCATAGGAGACGGTGTGGCCGGCCGGGATGTCGCGCAAGGCCTGCCAGACGCGCTGCCGGAACGCGGTGCCGCGCAGGTCGAGCGGCAGGTCGAGACCGACCCTTGGAGCCTCGACGAAGCCGACGACGCGGGCGACGAGCGCCTCATAGTCGCGGTCGGCACCGATCAGGCACGCCTTGGGGAAACGGTCCTGCAGGTCGCGCACCAGCGCGTCCGGTTCGTCGCCGAGCAGGATCGCGGCGACGCCCTTCCTGCTCGACGCGACAAGGATGGCGCCGAGCGAGCATTGGCCGACGGCGAAGCGGATCTCCTCGCTGGCGCCGCCGGCGCGATAGCGCGACGGCGTCATGCCGAGCATGCCGGTCGACTTCTCATAGAAGCGCCCGCTCGAATTGAAGCCGGCATCGTAGATCGCCATTGTCACGCTGGCGCCGTCTTCCAGGCCCCGGCGCACCCTTTCGGCGCGCCGGGCGGCCGCGTAATCCTTCGGCGTCAGGCCGGTGACGGCCTTGAAGGTGCGGTGGAAATAGCCCGCGCTACGGCCGGCGGCGGCGGCCAGTTCACCGAGCGACGGTTCTTCCTCGCTCCGTTCGATCCGGCGGCAGGCCTCGGCCACCATCGCTGCGTTGCCGGCCTCGAGCGATGGTCCGTCGGGATTGCAGCGCCGGCAAGGGCGGAAGCCGGTCGCCCTGGCGTCGTCCAGCGTGTCGTGCAACTGCACGTTCTTCGGATTGGCGCGCCGCGACGGGCAGGAGGGCCGGCAATAGACGCCGGTCGTCGCCACCGAATACCAGAAGCTGCCATCGGCCGATTTGTCGCGCGCCACGATCAGCGCCCAGCGCGGATCGTCGGCCACCGGCAGCGGCGCGGGTTTGAGATCCTTGGCAAGGGTGATGAACATGCCGGCATTGAAGCCGCAGACGACCCGCGTCGCCACCCGTTTCCTGCCAACTGACAGGGATCTTGATTTCCCAATTTGGGAAATTCCCCTTGTTCCCATTTCGGGAAATTGCTATATTTGGCCATGCAGATCATCGCCAGGAAGGCGCTGAAGGACTTTTGGGCCAAACACAATCAAGCCGAAACTCCTTTGACGGCTTGGTATGTGGCGGTGAGCAATGCTGATTGGAAGGCCCCGGCCGACATCAAGGATGTGTTTGGAGCGACGGTCGATTTCGTCGGCGACAATCGCGTCATTTTCGACATCGGAGGCAACAAGTACCGCCTGGTTGTCCATGTCGCCTACAAGTTTCACCGGGTTCTGATCAAATTCGTCGGGACACACAAAGAATATGACAAGATTGATCCGGAGAAGGTGTGATGGAAAACATTCGACCCCTTAAGACCGAAGCCGATTACGATTGGGCGATTGCCGAAATCACCCAATATTTCGAGAACGAGCCGGAAATCGGCTCTCCCGATGGCGACCGATTTGATGTTCTCGCGACCCTGATCGAGGCCTATGAGGACAAGCACTATCCCATTGAAGCACCCGATCCCGTTGAAGCAATTCAGTCCCACATGGAGTTGTTCAACTTGTCGCGAAAGGCTCTGGCCGAGGTGATCGGATCATCACCGCGGGCAACGGAGGTGCTGAACAGGAAGCGGGCCTTGACCCTGGACATGGTCTTCAAACTGAACAAGGAATGGAACATTCCCGCCGAAATCCTCGTGAAACCCTATCATCTTGCAAATGATGGGGGTCGAAAGCGCGCCTAACGGGCTCCAGACTCCTACGCCGCCCGCTTGGGCTCGACCGCGAACGGGCTCAGCCCTAGCCATGTTTGCATCTTCCTCGCGATGTGCTGATCTCCGGTCAAGGCGACCTTTGCACCTGCCTTCTCGACCGTGATCAATCCCATCCAGATCGCCGTCATCGTGTGCAGGTCGGTCGAGACATAGAGGTCGACGTCGAAGCCCGGATCGTACCAGCACAGATCGACCTCGCCATGCTTTTCGACGATCAGCCACCACGACCGTTTGGACGCCGGCAGGTCTTGGTACAGGAACTGTATCACGGTGCGCCCCTCGGGTAGCGGCGAGGGGTTCAGGTTGCGCCGCATGTCCCACATCAGCAGCGACGGATCGAGGTTCTTGAGGGACAGCCGGGACTCGACCCATTTTTGTCCCCAAAAGCCCATCGCTTCGACGACGGGGCGCAAATCTCGGCCGGCCTCCGTCAGCCGGTATTCGGAGATGCCCTTCTCGCCCGGCACTTCCTTGCGCTCGACGATCCCGGCGAGCTCAAGCTCCTTCAGCCGTTGCGACAGAAGGCTGGGCGACATTTTGGGGACGCCGCGGCGCAGGTCGTTGAAGCGGGTCGAACCCGCCACCAATTCGCGCATCAGCACCATCGTCCAGCGGGTGCACAGCACCTCGGCGGCCATCGATAGCGGGCAGAACTGCTTGTATCCGTGCTGGGCCATGATCCGACGTCCTCCCTCGACGCTGGGTTGAACATTAGGCTTTCATGAAGGAAGCGGCCAGTACGGAAACTGTACCGGCCCGGTACAGATCGCGGACTGGCCGGCGCCGGCCCTGCCGTGCGAGCCCTTTGACCGGCCGCGGGGATTTCCCCTGTGCGCCGTAACAGGGAGACGACCATGACCACATATGTCATCGCAGACATCAAGGTGAAGAACCCGCAGTGGATGCCGGCCTATGCCGCATCGGTGCACGACCTCGTTCACAAGCATGGCGGCAGGTATCTGTCGCGCAGCGGCAATGTGAAGACCCTTGAAGGCAAGCCGCTCGACACCACGCTGATCGCGCTGATGGCATTCCCGTCGGAAGCGGCGGCGCGCGCTTTCGCTAACGATCCGGCCTACGCGCCCTTCGTCTCGGCCCGTCAGGATGGCAGCGACAGCCGCTTCCAGATGATCGACAACACCGACCTGGCGGGGACGATCCCGTATCTGCCGAAGGGATGAGCCTTCCCTCCATGGGCCTGGAAGGGCAACCCGACCGGCACCTTCGCCGACATGAACCCGAAAGTGTCGTGCGAACACGCGGCGGCGCCCCGCCAGTGGTCAACGAGGCCAAGTGGCGATGGCCGCCTGGCCGAGCGATCGTTCCGCGTGGCTGCCCTATGCGGCCTTGATCAGGCCGAGCTGGGTCAACGCCGCGACGCCGTCGTCGAGCCCGATCTCCTCGACGATCCTGCCGTCGATCACCTTCAGCACCGTGGTGCCGGTGAAGCGCATGGTACGGCCGGTGGCGGCGGGCAGCGAACCGACTAGGAAATCGCTGAAGGCCGGACCGGTATGCGTGCCGCCGCCTTCCCACTGGCCGACGACATAGTCGCCCTCGGCGATGAGGTCGGCGGTGGCCCAGAAGTTGAGGTCCGGGAAGGCGGCGCGGAAATCGGTCATGAAGGCCTTGATGTCGTCGCGGCCGCGGCGCGGTTCATGCAGCGAGTATTTGAGCAGCATGTCGGGCGCGGCGATGGCGTCGACAACCGAAAGATCGCAGGTTTCACCCCAGAAATCGGTGAACCATCTGACGACGACGGCCTTGTTGTCTTCCTGTTTGGTCATTGGAAAGTCCTCTTCTTGTTCGCACGAGATCACCAGGGCGGGCGGCGACCCCGCGCAACCACTAGGGGGATCGGCGGGCGGGCAAACTCCGCTTCTTGCCCGCCAATCGAAAGTCGGGACCGCAAGCGGGCGGCGCCACCGGCGCGGTAACGCTTTCTTCTCTGGTTTTGCCGCAGATTACCCCCGGCGGGGTTGGACGAAACGGAAGATGGCGGGTCAAGACAAGAAAAGCCGTAATGGAACGTTCTGGGAGAAGGCCCTGGAGCGCGCCCAACTTGGCGTCTGGGACTGGGACCTTCGGACAGGCGAGTGTTTCTATTCCGCCACCTGGGCGCGGATGCTGGGCTATGACGAGGACGAGCTCGCCAACAGCAGCGACCTCTGGCTGCGGCTTACCCATCCCGACGATCGCGAGCAGGCGCTGGCCAGCGGCGACCGTCACATCGCCGGCCTGACCGATACCATCGAGACCGAGCTCAGGCTCCGGCACAAGCAAGGCCACTGGGTCTGGGTGCTCGACCGCGGCGGCATCGTCGAACGCGACGGCGACGGCCAACCGATCCGGCTGATGGGCGTGCAGACCGATATTTCGAAACAGAAGGCGGCAGAGGCCGCGCTGGAACAGGTCAACATCCGCTTCCGCCTGGCGCTCGCGGCCAGCGGCACTGGCATCTGGCACTACGACATCGCCAGCAACAAAAGCTATTGGGATTTCCGCACCAGGGAAATTTTCGGCCTTGTAGCCGTTACCGACGAGGTGACCGCCGACCTATGGCACAGTTACCTGCACCCCGACGACAAGCAAGCGGCCGAACGCGCCCACAGGGCGCCGCTGGAAACCGACGGCGTCATTGCCGCGCAATATCGCATCATCAGGCGCGACGGCGATATCCGTCATGTCGAATCGCTGGTGCGTTTCGTGGCCGCCGCCGGTGCCGCCGGCCAGATCCTCGGCACGGTGCGCGACATCACCGAGGACAAGCTGCGCGAACAGGAACTGGCCTATGCCGCCCGCCACGACGCGCTGACCGGCCTGTGGAACCGCGCCGCCTTCGACAGGCTGCTTGGCGAGCATATTGCGACGGGGGCGCCGCTGGCGGTGTTCTATGTCGATCTCGATTACTTCAAGGCGCTCAATGACTTCGCCGGGCATGCCGCCGGCGATCTGGCGCTGAAGAGCGTCGCGGGGGGCATACGCGGCTGCCTGCCGTCGTCGGCGCATGCGGCGCGCCTGGGCGGTGACGAGTTCGCGTTGCTGGTGCCGCATTGCGACGCGATGCAGGCCGAGCGGATCGCCGGCGCCGTGCTTGGGGCGGTGCGCGAGGCCGATCTCGGTCCGGCCGCGTCATCGCGCCGACTGGCGGCCTCGATCGGCATCGCCTTCATCGATGACGCCACGACCACCGTGGCCGATGCGCTGGCTTGCGCCGACGACGCCTGCTACGCGGCCAAGGCGGCGGGGCGCAACCGCTTCGCGGTGTTTTCGGCCGCGGCGCGATCGGGGGCCGCCGGCCTCAATGCGGCGCGCATCGCTGCCGACACCGTCGATGCCATGGACGACGGGCGGCTGAAACTGTTCGGCCAGGAAATCCATCTCCTGGGAAAGCCATGGCAAGAGTGCCGGCACGTCGAAGTGCTGGCAAGGCTCGCCGCGCGCAACGGGCGGCTGGTGCCGCCGGGCGAATTCATCCCGGTGGCCGAGCGTTTCGGCATCGCCTCGAAACTCGACCGCTGGATCATCCGCACGGCGCTGGTGCGGCACGGGCCGGCGCTGCGTGCCGGGGCGCTGACGCTCGGCTTCAACCTCTCGGCTCAGACATTGAGCGATCCGGGGCTGTGGGATTTCGTCGACAAGACCATCGAGGAAACCGGTGCGCCGCATTCCGGCATCGGCTTCGAGATCACCGAAACAGCGGCCGTCACCAATTTCGACGCCGCCGAGGCGTTCGTGCGCAAGGCGCGCGAGCGGCGCTGCCGGGTCAGCCTCGACGATTTCGGCGCCGGCATGAGTTTGTTCGAGTATCTCAGGCGCTTTCCCGTCGATGCGATCAAGATCGACGGCTCATTCATCGAACATATCACCGACAGCCGGTTCGACCGCGAGATCGTGCTGGCGATGACCAGCATTGCCAGGAGCCTCGACTTCGCCGTCGTGGGCGAGAAGATCGAACGGCACGATACGCTGGCCATGCTTAGGGATATGGGCGTCGCCTACGGTCAGGGCTTCTTTCTGCATCGTCCCGAGCCGCTGGAGGCGATCGTTTCGCGCGCGACGGCCGGAACGCCCGACAGGCGGCGCGCCTGAAGCGGGCAAGCCGCCCGCCAGAATCGCCGAGCCACTCCAACACTCCATTAAGCAATCCCGAAGAGCTGTTGAGCACGGCCCCTGGAACGGCTCCGGGCGGTCGGCCGGGCTCGGCGGAACGATCACTGGCGATCGGCGAACCGTATCGATCGCGGAAACTCCAACACCTCTGCCTCCGATCGCCTGTGCTGCGCCTCCGCGACCGCTTCGATCAGCAGGTCGAGGGCTTCGCATGCCGAGCGGCTTGTCTCGTCATCGCCGCGCAAATAGTGATAGGCGCGCTCGAGATGCACCCGGGCGGCTGAAAAATCGCTGGTCAATGATCCCTCCATTACCTCGCCCTAATATATCTTGGCCGGTCTGGCGGAACGCAGGGTAAATATCCACAGGCGGATTTTATTCAAATGCCGGGGGATTCCGGCAAGACGGGCGAGGCCGGCGCTGTCAGGAGAGACAACGCCCAACCCTTTGCCATGCCTTGCCACGCAGCTAGAGTGCTACCTCCCTTGTCCAAGGATGAGATCCCATGATCGTCCAGGCCTGTATCAATGGCGCACGACCGCGCGATTTTCATCCGAAATTGCCGCTGACGGCGCAGGCGATGGCGAGCGATGCGGCCGCCTGCGTCGCCGCGGGCGCGGCCGAGCTCCACATCCACCCGCGCGGCGCGGACGGGCGCGAGAGCCTGGCCGCCGTTGACGCGACCGTGCTGGCGGTGCGCCAGGCCTGTCCCGGCACGCTGATCGGCGTGTCGACAGGCGCTTGGATCGAGAATGACATCGAGCGCACCCGCGCGGCGATCGCCGGCTGGCGCGAACTGCCCGATTATGCATCGGTCAATCTTTCGGAGGCCGACGCGCCCGCCGTGATGGAGCTTTTGCGCCAGCGCGGCGTCGGCATCGAGGCCGGCCTTGCCACAACGGAAGATGCCCAGCGGTTCGTCAGTCTTGCCGATCACGGCCGGGTGCTGCGCATCCTGATCGAGATCGACATACAGGAATTGCCCGCCGCACTCGCCGAGGCGCACGGCATCGCCACCGCGCTGGACCGCGCCGGGGTACGGCGGCCGATCCTGCTGCACGGCGCCGACGCCACGGTCTGGCCGTTCGCGGAACTGGCGCGTCGAAGGCGCTGGTCGACGCGGGTCGGACTGGAAGACGGCAGGACGCTTCCCGATGGAAAGGTGGCGCAGGACAATGCGGAGATCGTCGCGGCGGCGGTATCGGTGCTTCAGGCTGGTCTTTAAAAGAGAGTTAGTCTCCCAGAATGATCCGGATCGCCTGATCCACCACCGGATGCAGGCCGCTGGCCTGGAAGGACAGGCGGTTGCCGGAGCCGACATTGCTGGTCATGGCGATGGTGAGGCCGGACTCCGGGTCATGCAGCATGACCGCGACGTAGCCCGGAATGCTGCCTTGGTGGCCGTAGAAGGCGCGGTCGGCATAGGCGCTCTGGAACATGCCGGCGCCGGTCTCGCGCATGCGCGTGCCCGGGAAGCTCGCAGGCACGCGGTGTTCGAACATTTCGGCGAAGAAAGGCGGCGACAAGAGCTTGCCGGAGAACAGGCCGCGCATGAAGCTCACCATGTCGGATGGCGTCGACACCATGTCGCCGCAGCCATAGGCGGCGCCGAACGGGAAGGAATCAGACGAATCCTGCAATTCGTCGGAATAGGGCAGCACGCCGTCCATGCGCCACATCTCGCCGCCGGAAGCGATGTCGGTCGGCGCGCCCGGCGCCGGCGGCGGCCGGTGGTAATAGCCACGCACCATCGACTTTTCCGGGAAAGCTTCGGTGGCCGGCGACCAGGTGTTTTTCAAGGCGAGCGGCTGCAGGACCGCGCTTCTGACATAGGCGCCGAGCGACTGGCCGGTGACGGCCTCGATCACCATGCCGGCCAGCACATAGCCGGTGTTGTTGTAGACAGCGGGTCCGCCCGATGCCTTCTGCTTGTCGGAGGCGAAGGCGATGTCGACCAGTTGCTGCGGCGTCCATTGCCGGCCCGGATCCATCGGAATGTAATATTCGAATTCCGGCAGGCCGCTGCGATGGTTGATCAGCTGGCGCACCGAAATATTCCCCGCACCCGGCAGATCCGGGAACCAGGAGGAGATCGGCGCGCCGAGGTCGAGCTTGCCGGTCTCGGCGAGCTTGACCAGGGCGGCGGCGACGAAGGTCTTGGTGCAGCTGCCGATCTTGAACAGCTGGTCGGACGAGACAGGTGTGCCGTGCTTGCGGTCGGCGAGGCCCGCGGTGAGGGCGATCGGCGAGGCGCCTGTCGAATAGGCCAGCGAGGCGCCTACCGCGCCGTCGGCGAGGTAGCTGTTGAGGAGGGAGGTCAGGTCTTTCGGCATGGATGTCTCGCTTTCTTTTTACCTTCTCCCCTTGTAGGAGAAGGTGTCGCCGAAGGCGACGGATGAGGGGTGCTCCAGGGAACACCAACGTCTCACTTCGCTGGAACACCCCTCATCCGTCTCGGCGCTGCGCGCCGATCCACCTTCCCCCACAAGGGGGGAAGGAAGAGGCACCGAGCTCTACTCCGCTGTATCCACGGCCGCGAAATTCTGCCGGCCGAAGGGGTCGAGCACGTAGTTGAGCACGCTCTTGCGGATCGGGATCGCCACCATCGAATGGGCGATCGGCGCCACCGGCACCTCGGTCTTCAGGATTGCCTGCGCCTTCCCGTAGATCGCGGCGCGCTCTTTCGGGTCGGCGGCGACGCGGCCTTCATCCAGCAGCTTCTCGAAGTCCTTGTCGCACCAGCGCGAGCGGTTGGAGCCGCCCTTCACGCCGTCGCAGGACAAGAGATAGCTCAGCATGTTGTCGGGATCGCCATTGTCGCTGCTGCCGCCGAGCAGGAAGGCGTCCTGCTCGCCCGCCGCGGTGCGCTTGAGATATTCGCCCCATTCGAAGCTGACGATCTCGGACTGCACGCCGACCTTCGCCCAGTCGGCCTGGATCATCTCGGCCATGCGCTTGGCGTTGGGGTTGTAGGGGCGCGACACCGGCATCGCCCACAGGCTGATCTTGAGGCCGCTTTCGTGGCCTGCTTCCTTCAACAGTTTCTTCGCGCCATCGGGATCATAGTCGATGCCGGCATCGGTGACGGCGCCGAGCTGCGCCGGCGGCACGACGCTGCCGGCAACGGTGCCGGCGCCGGCATAGACGGCATCGACGATTGCCTTGCGGTCGACGGCCTTGGCGAGCGCGGTGCGCACGCGGACTTCGCCCAGCGGCTGATGTTCGACGTTGAAGCCGAGGATGCCGATATTCTGGCCCTTGAGGTCGAGGACCGTAATGTCTGGATCGGCGCGCAGTTCGGCGACGGCACTGGGCGGGGGCGGGGCCGCCACCTGGCATTCATTGGCCTTGAGGCGCTCGACTCGGGTGGTCGGCTCGGGCGTGACGGCGAAGACCAGCGTGTCGATTTTCGGCGCGCCGCGCCAGTAATCCTTGTTGGCGGCGTAGCGCACCTGGCTGTCGGGCACATAGGCCTCGAGCACGAACGGGCCGGTGCCGACCGGCTGGCTGTCGATCAGCTCCGGCGTGCCGGCGGCCACCATCTTTTCGGTCTGCTCCAGCGACAGGATCGAGAGGTAGTCGAGCGCCAGCCCGGCCAGGAAGGTGACGTTGGCCGCCGTCAGCGTGAAGCGCACGGTGTGATCGTCGACCTTGTCAATCTTGTCAATCAACGTGCCCATGCCCAGCGCGTTGAAGTACTCGTAAGCGCCGCCGCCGAGCTTGTGATAGGGATTGTTGGCGTCGCGCTGGCGGTTGAACGTGTAAAGGACGTCGTCCGCGTTGAAATCGCGGGTCGGCGTAAAATGCTCGTTCGACTGGAATTTCACGCCGTGGCGCAGGTGGAATGTGTAGGTCTTGCCGTCCGGCGAGACATCCCAGCTCTCGGCCAGCGCCGGTCCGACTTCGGTGGTGCCCGGCTTGAACTCGACCAGCCGGTTGAAGATCGTCTTGGCGGCGGCATCCATGGTGGAGTCGGCGATGCCGATCGCCGGGTTGAAGGTCTCGGGATTGGCCTCCGAGCAATAGACGAGCGTCTTGGCATGAGCCTGCCCGCCGAGAAGGACGGACGAGGCCAGAAGGGTCGAGCCAAGCACTGTGCGCAGAACGGTGGATTTCATCGCAAACGCTCCTGATGACACTTTTTCTGGTTGAGGGAAGGGCATGAACTTCATGGCGTCGCCGCCGGGGCCAGGAAGCGGTCGGGCGCCAACGCCGCGGTGGTGACGCCAAGCGCTGCGACATCGTCGGGCAAGGGTTGGCCGCGCATCAGCGCCGAGCCGAGCCGCGCCAATGTCAGCGACACCTGGAAACCGTAGCCGCCCTGGCCGCCGAGCCAGAAGAAGCCAGGCAGGCGCGGGTCGAAGCCGGCGACCGGCGTGCGGTCGGGCGCAAAGGTGCGCAGGCCGGCCCAGGGTGTCGACGGGCGGCCTATGCGCATCGACGTCGCCTGCTCGATGCGGTCGACGGCAATGGCGACATCGATGTCTTCCGGATACGCGTCGCATGGTTCGGAGTCTGTCTCGTCGGCGAGCGAGCCGATCAGCCTGCCGGCGTCGGGCTTGAAGTAGAACTGTTCGTGCAGATCGACCACCAGCGGCCAGCCTGATATGTCGACGCCTGCGGGCGGATCGAACAGGAAGGCTGTGCGCCGCTTGGGCTGGAAGCCGAGACCGGTGAGCCCCGCCAGGCCGGCCACGACATCGACCCAGGCGCCGGCGGCGTTGACGACGATGTCGGCGGGATAGGCGCCGGCGCTGGTGGCGACACGCAGGCCGTTGCCGGCGCGCGCGATCTCGCGCACCTCTTCGCCCGTGCGCATGATGCCACCCCTGGCCTTCAGTGCCGAAGCGCAGGCCGCAAGCATCTTGCCGGTATCGACATCCACCGCGCCCGGTTCATGGACACCGCCGCATGTGGTTTGCGGATCGATGACGGGAACCAGCGCATGCAGCTCGGCGGCCGAGAGGCGACGCACGCTCGGCACCATGGCCTGCAATTCGCCGGCCAGCCGGTCGACCGCCGCGCCGTCATCGGCGCGGCCGACATGCAGCGCGCCACGTTGATGCGCGACGAAGCCGCCGTCGAAGATCGCCCGGCGGCTCGCCAGCGTCAGCGCTCGCACCACGCGGTTGCCATAAGTCTCGGTGAACAGGGCAGCCGAGCGGCCGCTGGCATGATAGCCGGGTTGGCTCTCGCGCTCGATCAGGGTGACATCAGCCCAGTCCGCCACCTCGGCGGCAAGCGAGAGGCCGGCAATGCCGCCGCCGATGACGACGATTTTTGGGAGGGAATTCGACTGCATCGATCAGTCGTAAAAATTATTTCTTATCCGGTCAATATTTAGCGTATAAGAAAATTGTTGGTGTTGTTGATGGCGACGGGGAGTTCAATTACCTAGGGATGGAGCGGCGCGATCCCGCAGCATGGAGCTGATATGTCGGAGCAACCGAACCTGGGTGATTGCCTGCGCGGCTTGAGGAAGACGCATGGCTGGACCTTGCAGGAGGTGAGCAGGCTCACCGGGGTCGCGGTGTCGACGCTGTCCAAGGTCGAGAACGACCAGATGTCGCTAAGTTACGACAAGCTGCTGCAGATCTGCGAAGGGCTCGGCATCCATGTGACGGAGCTGCTCAGCGGCGACCGCAAGCAGCCGGCGGCGCGCACCCGCCGCTCGGTGACGTCACCGTCCAACACACTGCGCCAGCTGACCCGCAACTACGACTACCGCTATCTGGCCACCGACCTTGTGCGCAAGCGCATGGTGCCGATCCACGCCTATGCGCGCGCCCGCACCCCCGAGGAGTTCGGCCCGTTGACGAAACATGCCGGCGAGGAATTCCTGATCGTGCTCAAGGGCGAGATCGAGTTGCACACCGACCAGTACGCGCCGGTGCGGCTGAAACAAGGCGAGAGCGTCTACATCGATTCCACCATGGGCCACGCCTACCTCTCGGTGGGCGAGGGCGACGCCGAGATGCTGTGCGTCTGCTCCGGCGACGAGCCCGACATGGAAGGCACGCTGCTGAGCGTGCTGGAGACGGTGGAGGGGTAGCGGCGACAGGCTCCGGGCGAAGCTGCACGACCTTCTCCCTCCTTGGCCGCGGACCGCTATAGCGAAACGGTTCGCCCCAATCCCCGCCGCACCGCTTCGCGATAGGCGAGGTCGGCCGCCACCATGTCTTCCATGGCGACGCCCATTGCCTTGTAGACGGTGATCTGCCCGGCATCGACCCGCCCTGGCCTGAGCCCGAGCAGCATCTCGCCGAGTTCGGTTCCGGTTTGCGGATCGAGCCCATTGAGTTCGCAGGAGCCGACCGGGCTTGGGGCAAAGGCCTCGCTTGTCTCGACAAAGAGGCTGGCCTTGCCGAGGAGTTCGACGGGCAGCTCGCCGCCGGGCGGGGCGACGCCGACCGACGAGACATGGGTGCCGGGCCGCACCCAGTCGGCCGAGATCACCGGCTCGTAGGAGTGCGTGGCCAGGCACACGACATCCGAGGAGCGTATCGCGGCCTCGAGATCGCTGACGGCGACGACGCCGGGATAATGGGCGGCAAGCGCTTGCGCATCAGCGAATTCCTTCGAGACCACGCGGATCTCGGCGAAGTCGCGCACCAGCGGCAGGAGATTGAGGTGTTGGCCGGCCTGCACGCCGGCGCCGACCACGGTTGCGATCCTTGCGTCGGGGCGGGCGAGTTCGCGCACCGAAAGCACGGCCGAGCCGGAAGTGCGCACGGCGGTGATGTAGGTGCCGTCCATGACACAGACCGGCATGCCCGTGGCAGGGTCGAACAGATGGATGGTGGCGAGGTGGCTGGGTATATCCCTGACAATGTTGCCCTCGAACACGTTGACGATCTTCACCGTCAGATGCATGCCCGCCATCCAGGCGGGCATCGCCAGCGAATAGCCGGCCTGCGGAATGTCGAGCTGCGGCCGGGCCGGATTGACGACTTTGCCGCCGGACAGCGCCTTGAAGCCGCCGGCCAGCGCGTCGAGAAGCTGGCGAAGATCGACGCATGTCTTCACCTCGGCCTCGCTCAGGATGAGCACCGGCGTGTCGCCCTTGGCCTGGGCGCTGCGGGAGATCGATAGGGCTGTCGTCATGGGATACGCTTTCGTTGGTGGCGGGAGTGCACGGCAACGGTATTGCGATCCATGGGCGTGATGAAATATGCTGTTTTGGCTATTTCGGCGTGATTATCACGTTTTCTTTCGTTCAAAGGTGTGAATCTGACATGGACGACCTCGACCGCATCGACCGCTCGCTGCTGCGCTTGTTGCAGGAGGATGGCCGCCGCACGACGCTCGATCTGGCCCGCCGCGTCGGCCTATCGCCGACGGGAGCGGCGCAGCGCGTCAAGCGGCTGTTCGCCGAAGGTTTCATCCGCGCGGTGCGAGCCGTTCTCGATCCGGCCAGGATCGGGCAGGCACAGCTCGTCTTCATCGAGGTGCGGCTCGACCACACGGCGCCGCATGTCTTCGACCGCTTCGCCGAAGCGGTGTTGCGGGCGCCCGAGATCATCGAGTGCCACATGGTGGTTGGTGGCTTCGACTATCTGGTCAAGGCGCGGATCGCCGACATGGCGATGTTCCAGGATTTTCTGCAGCGTGTCATCCTGCCGCTGCCCGGCGTTCGGGAAACGCACACCTACGCCTCGATCGCCAATGTGAAGCCGGATGCTTTGTTGCCCGTCGCTCCTTGAAGTCGAGCGACATGTTCGCATTTTCTGCAGGTCGGTTCAGCCTTTCTGGTTCGAAGCGGCCGACGAAACCGGCTATATGACCGCTGAACCGCAACTCCTGCCAACCCTTGAGAGGAAAACCCAATGAGTTCAGAAAAAGTGGCTGTCATCGTGGCCGGCGGCAGCGGCATGGGGGCTGCGGCGGCGAAGCGGCTGGCGGCGGACGGGTTCAAGGTCGCCATCCTGTCTTCGTCCGGCAAGGGCGAGGCGCTGGCCAAGGAACTGGGCGGTATCGGCGTCACCGGCTCCAACCAGTCGAACGAGGATCTGCGGCGCCTCGCGGACCTGACGCTGGAGCGCTATGGCCGCATCGACGTTCTGGTCAACAGCGGCGGCCACGGGCCGCGCGCGCCAATCCTGGAGATCACGGACGAACAGTGGCACGCCGGCATGGACGTCTACCTGCTCAACGTCATCCGGCCGGTGCGCATCGTGGCGCCGCAGATGGTCAAGCAGAAGGCCGGCGCCATCATCAACATCTCGACCGCTTGGGTGGTGGAGCCGAGCCCGATGTTCCCGACTTCAGCGGTGTTCCGCGCCGGCCTCGCCGCCTACACCAAGATCTTCGCCAACACTTATGCAGCGGACAATGTGCGCATGAACAACGTGCTGCCCGGCTGGATCGACAGCCTGCCGGCGACGGAAGAACGCCGCGACTCGGTGCCGATGCAGCGCTACGGCACGTCGGAGGAGATCGCTGCGACCATCGCTTTCCTGGCTTCGGACGGCGCCGGCTACATCACCGGCCAGAACATCCGCGTCGACGGCGGGATTATTCGCGCTATTTGAGGCGCGGGCCGGAGGGGAGGCCTGCCCGACACGCGCCGCGGAGGGGATCCGGCATCCCGCCTGGCGCGACGACATCTCGCACCAAGGAGGAAAAATGCGGCTTCTGATACTTGGCACCGGCTGGATGGCGCAGGAACATGCACGCCAATTCAGCGCCATGGATGGCGTCGACATTGTCGGGGCCGTCGACCTCGATCCGGCGCGCGTCGGCGAATTCGCCGACGGTTTCAACATCCCCAACCGCTTCACCGCGCTGGAGGAGGCGTTGCAATGGGGCGCTTTCGACGCCGTGGCCAATGTCACGCCGGACCGCATCCACCACCCGACCACCATGAAGCTGATCGCCGCCGGCAAGCCGGTGTTGTGCGAGAAGCCGCTGGCCGAGAATTTCGGCAAGGCGATCGAGATGGCCGAGGCCGCCGAGAAGGCCGGCATCGTCAACATGGTGAACCTCACCTACCGCAATGTCGCGGCGCTGCAGAAAGCCCGCCGGATGGTGCAGGCCGGCGAGATCGGCACGGTCCGGCATGTCGAGGCGTCCTATCTGCAGAGTTGGCTGGTGTCGAAATTCTGGGGCGACTGGCGCAGCGACCCGAAATGGCTGTGGCGCCTGTCGCGCGGCCATGGCTCGAACGGCGTGCTTGGCGATGTCGGCATCCACATCCTCGATTTCGCCAGCTATGGCGCGGCCCTCGACATCGACCATGTGTTCTGCCGGCTGCGTTCCTTCGACAAGGCGCCCGGCAACCGCATCGGCGACTATGGGCTCGACGCCAATGACAGCTTCGCCATGACGGTGGATTTCTCCAACGGCGCCTTCGGCGTGGTGCATGCCAGCCGCTGGGCGACCGGCCATCTCAACGAATTGCGCCTGCGCATCTACGGCGATAGAGGCGGTCTCGAAGTGGTGCACAATCTCGACGGCTCGTCGCTCAAGGCCTGCCTCGGCGAAAATGTCGATGACGGGATATGGGAAGAGCTCGACGCCGGCACGGTGGCCACCAACTACCGGCGTTTCGCCGACGCGGTGCGGACCGGCGTGCAGGCCGAACCATCCTTCCGCCACGCCGCCGAACTGCAGAAGGTGCTGGATCTGGCCGTGGTATCGGACGAGAAGCGGGCGGAGCTCGCGGCGAGCGCGCTGACGCGGTGAGGGTCGCGCCTTCCCTCAGGGACCGGTCACGAGGTCAAAAACCAGTTTTTGCAAATTGCCGCCATTGCCGAATTCGACGCGGTCGAAATCGCGGCTTGCCTGTCGCTGCGCCTGCGACAGTTCGGAGAGGCGCCTGGTCATCTCGGTCCGGATCTTGGCGCATTTGGGATCGTCGGCAACGCTGAGGCCGACGGTCGCCGCCTCGATCTTGCGCACCATGGCAATGATATCGGCGCCATGCACCTTCTCATGGGCGGTGACGCCGGCGATGAAGCGGTCCCAGCTCTTCTGTACGGCCGGCGGCAGGGAGCCTGACGGCTTGGGCAAGGCATAGGTGATGATCAGCTTCGGCCTGGCCGATGCCAGCACGCAATCGCCGCCTTTGTTCTGGTAGTCCCTGGTCCAGGTCAGCTTGAAATTGGTGTAGGCGATGGTGCGCGTTTTGGCGCCGCGGATCAGCGGTCCGTTCTCGCCGATCGACCGGTAGAGCTCCTGTCCGGTCCGGCCTGAAATGGCGTAGGGCTCGATCGTCTCGACCGGCTTCCATTGGGCATGGGCGGCAAGCGGCAAGGCGAGCATCGCGACCAGCGACAGGCACAGACGAACACACGCTCTCAACACCGCTCTCCGCGAAACCAGGACCGGCGCCGACGCCAATGCCACCTTGTGGCTTTTCCTATAGGCTGCCGGCAGGTGCTGCAAATACCTTTGGAGGGCCAATCGCCGGGTGCTGGCGCAGTGCCGCAAGGCCAGGATGGGATGGGGTTGAAGAAGTTCCCTCGGCTCGTCATCCCAGGGTCTGCGCGACGGACCTGCGCTCCTGCTTCGCCCTTGGATGACGAAAAGAGGGTGAGGCTTCCAAACCAACGGCCTTGCCGGCGCCGACGTGTCGCCGTAAGTCGTGCTCATGATCACCTTCCGCAAGGCCCTGGCCTCCGACCTGCCTGTCCTCGTCGCCATGCTGGCGGACGATCCGCTTGGCGCGGCCAGAGAGGATGCCTCGCTGCCGCTGGCGCAGGGCTATGTCGATGCCTTCAACGCCATCGACGCCGATCCCAACCAGTTGCTGGCGGTGGCGGTCGATGGCGCCGACGTGGTCGGCACCTTGCAGATCAGCTTCCTTGCCGGGCTGTCGCGCAAGGGCGCCTGGCGCGGTCAGATCGAGGCGGTGCGGGTCGCTGGGCAACGCCGTTCCGAAGGCATAGGCAGACTGATGATCGAATGGGCTGTTGATCAATGCCGGGCGCGCGGTTGCGGCCTCGTCCAACTCACCACCGACAGGACCAGAGCGGACGCGCACCGCTTCTATGAAAGCCTCGGCTTCAACGGCACCCATCTCGGCTACAAGAAGACCTTGTAGCGCAGGCGGGGCCGTCGCTTTCCGCTAAGGCGGGCGGCTGGCGCATGCGGGAAGGCCTGCAGGCCCTATTCAATTTGCGGCGAGACCAGATATAGGTCAGCTAAGTTGACCTATATTCGATGCGTCCGGGGAGGCGTGCTTGACCCTTATGAACCTGTTGGCCTCGCGCTCGTCGCGCATGAAGGCCTCGGAAATCCGCGAGCTCCTGAAGCTGCTCGACCAGCCGGACATCATCTCCTTCGCCGGCGGCATTCCCGATCCGGCGCTGTTTCCGGCCGAGGCGATCCGCGATGCCTATGCCGACGTGCTCTGCGGCGGCGAGGCGGGGGCCGCGCTTCAGTACCAGGTGAGCGAGGGCTATCTGCCGCTGCGGCGGTGGATCGCCGGGCAGATGGGCAAGCTCGGCGTCGCCTGCGAGGAAGCCAACATCTTCATCACTTCAGGCTCGCAGCAGGCGCTCGATTATGTCGGCAAGCTGCTGCTGTCGCCCGGCGACACAGCGCTTGTGACATGGCCGACCTATCTCGGCGCGCTGCAGGCCTTCAACGCCTATGAACCGCGCTACGACCGGCTGCGGCCGGAAGGCGGCAACATGACGCCGGATGCCTATCGCGCGGCGGCAGCTGCGAATGGCGGCCGGGTCAAGTTCGCCTATCTGGTGCCGGATTTCGCCAATCCGACCGGCAACACGCTGGACAGGCAGCAGCGCGAGGCGGTGCTCGATCTTGCCGGCGAGCTCGACATCGCAATCGTCGAGGACGCCGCCTACCGGGCGCTGCGCTATGATGGCGAAAGCGTGCCGCCGATCCTGGCGCTCGACTGCGCGCGCTCCGGCGGCATCGACAAGGCGCGCACGCTCTATTGCGGCTCGTTCTCGAAGATCCTGTCGCCGGGCATGCGCGTCGGCTGGGTCTGCGCGCCGCGTCATGTCGTGGAAAAGCTGGTGCTGATGAAGCAGGCTTCCGACCTGCACAGCCCGTCGATCAACCAGATCGTGATGCACCGGGCGGCCGAAGCGGTGTTCGAGGCCCAGGTCGAAAAACTGATCGGCGCCTATCGCGAGCGCCGCGACGGCCTGCTTGGCGCACTCGAGGCCGACATGCCGGAAGGCGTGACCTGGAGCCGCCCGGAAGGCGGCATGTTCGTCTGGGTGACGCTGCCCGAAGGCACTGACGCCACCGCGCTCCTGGCGCGCTCGGTGAAGGAAGCGCGTGTCGCCTTCGTGCCCGGCAGCGCCTTCTTCGCCGATGGCTCCGGGCGCAACACGCTGCGGCTGTCCTTCACGCTCGCCGACCGGCGCGCGGTGAGCGAGGGGATCCCGCGGCTGGCGGCGCTGCTCAAGGCTTAAGGCGCCGGCCAGACGACGGTGCATCGCCCTAGCGGCGATCAAACCCGGGTTGTCCTGACGTGTCGCGGGTGCAAAATGGCCTTGTGTCCACGAACGCGGGTCCATGCGCCATGACCGACCTTTCCGGTATCTACCGCGACTACATTGCCTGCCTCAACCGGCAGGACTGGCCGAACCTCGGGCAGTTCGTCGACGACGACGTGTCCCACAATGGCAGGCGGATCGGTCTCTCCGGCTACCGCGCGATGCTGGAGAAGGATTTCGACGACATTCCGGACCTTCGTTTCGACATCCGGCTGCTGGTCTGCGATCCGCCTCATGTCGCGAGCCGGCTGATGTTCGACTGCACGCCCAGGGGAAATTTCCTCGGGCTTACGGTAGACGGCAGGAAAGTGTCCTTCGCCGAGAACGTCTTCTATGAATTTCACGGCCCGAAGATCCGGGTCGTGTGGTCCATCATCGACAAAGCCGCCATCGAAGCCCAGCTTTGAAACACGAATCTCTCCTGGCGCGCTCGGTAAAGGAAGCCTCCGTTCCCTTCGTGCCCGGCAGCGCATTCCAGCGAATCCACCAACGGTTCGCACCATTGCCCAATTTCGGGCCGCTTTTCGGCTAAACTCGTCGGCATCTTGGCTGGAAGTGGAGGAAGCCATGAGCTCGCGCCTCGGTTTCGCCGTGCTGGTGCTGTTCGGCCTCGCCAACCAGGCGGCGGCTTTCGAGATTTCAAGCCCGTCGGTTTCCAACGGCAAATGGGCCGAAAAATATCTCGGCGACAAGGCCGGCGGCTGCAGCGGGCAAAGCGTGTCGATCGCCTTGAGATGGAAGGACCCGCCGGTCGGCACCAAGAGCTACGCGCTCACCATGTTCGACCCCGACGCCGGCGGCGGCAAGGGTTTCTGGCACTGGCTGGCCTGGAACATCCCGGCAAGCGCGAAGGGCTTGGCCGAGGGGGCGGGCTCGAAGCGCGGCAAAGGCTTGCCCAAGGGTACGGTGCTCGGCAAAGGCGGCATCGGCCGCGCAGGCTATTTCGGTCCATGCCCGCCGCCCGGCAGCGGAACGCATCACTATGTCTTCACGCTCTATGCGCTCGGCGCGCCGAAGCTGCGCGCGCCGGAAAATCCCTCTCCGGAAATGGTGGCAGTGGCCGCGAAGAGCCAGGCGCTCGGCGAGGCCAGCGTGACGTACACCTATGGGCGGTAGGCAAGACCGGTTCAGGCAATCGCCGTGACCCACCAGCGTATCGACGACGCTGTTGGCAAACACGTTCCAAGAGATCGTTTGAATTCCGTTCCGGTGGCCATCTGGCGCTTCGCGCGCCGCCTCGGCCGGCGCGTCAGCGCGTCCAGAAATCGCGGTGCGGCGCGATCAGCTCGTCCTCGATCTCGGGGAAGGGGCCAAAGACCTCGATCTTCTTCTGGCCCGAGGCGAGGACTGTGCGCGAAGGCAGGCTCATCGTCGGATTCTCGGCGTGATCGCCGGTGAGTGCCAGGAGCTTCGTCTCCTCGAAGCCGTAGACCAGGCGGCCGATATTGGCCCAGTAGAGCGTTCCGGCGCACATCGCACAGGGTTCGCCGGTCGAGACCAGCGTGCAGGACCAGAGGAAATCCGGCTCGTAGGCAGCCGCTGCGCGCCGGGCGAGCTCGGTCTCGGCATGGCGCACCGTGTCGAGATTTCCCTGGCGCATCAGCACGCGATCGTCCGGCCCGACCAGCACGCAGCCGAACGGATGATGGCCGTGCGCGGCCGCCTCGCGAGCGACGGCGTCGGCGGCGCGGAGGTGAGCGAGCATCTGGTCGCGGGTCATTGCATGGTCCTAAACAGGATGGGCTAGGGGAGATTGCGGGCGAACACACCCCGCTATCGGCCCTCGTCAAGGCGACAACCGGCTTAATCCGGCTCAGAGTGCGCCAATCGGGAGGCGTAGGCAAGGTTCGCGCGGCGGGCGAAAACGAGCGGACCATCGCCTGATCGGGCGGGAGCGGTTTGAATTGCTGTTCTTCGCTCTCGTATCCTGTATACGAGATTGAAAAGCCTGTTCGAGGGAATCGATGAGACCACTGCCGGAGACCGTGCCGTTTTTCAGCCAGTGGGAAACACCCGACATGACTTCGGCCGTACTCGCCGATGGCGCCGACGCCGCTTTGCGGCGCGATCCGCTGTGGCAGGGATCGGGCGCGCGCACGCTCGACGAATACGCGCTCTGGGCCGCCAACATATGCGGCATGGCATGCCTCAAGATGATCCTGGCAATGCGCGGCCAGATCGTGCCGACGATCGAACTGGCCAGGCGCTGCACCGGATATGGCGGCTATGTCGTCACCGGGGGATCGATCAAAGGCCTGATCTATGCCCCCTTCGTCAGCTTCGTGAAGGCGGAATTCGGCCTGGAAGCGCAGGTGATGACCAATGTCGCGACATCGGACATTTCGGCGATCCTCAGGCAGTCGCGCTTCTTCATTGCTTCGGTCAGCAGCTCGATCCGCTGGCCCGAGCGCGAGCCGCCATCCAAGGGCGGCCATCTGGTGCTGGTCATGTCGGCATCGGATGAAGTTTTTCGCTTTCACAACCCGTCCGGCCATACCCGCGCCACACAGGCAAACGCAGTTTTGGCGCCGGCCGATTTCGACCGCTTCTTTGCCAATCGCGGCATTGCCGTCGCCATTTGATCCCGGGGAACCTCGATGAACGACAAGGCTTCTCGATGAAGAACAAGATTAGGGTCGCCGTCCTCTATGGCGGGCGTTCGGCCGAGCACGACGTGTCGCGCCTTTCGGCCGCCAACGTGCTGAAGGCCATCGACCGGACGCGTTACGAGGTCGTGCCGATCGCCATTTCCAGGGACGGTCGATGGCTGCTGCAATCCGAAGCCGGCGACGGGGCAGGGGCGCCGGTGTCGGAGGACGGGGTGGAGGTCGCGCTGCTGCCTGGCGGCGGAGGCCGGCTGGTGGCCGCACCGGGAGGCGGAGCACAGCGCGACCTGGCGCCGGTCGACGTCGTCTTTCCCGTGCTGCACGGCCCCTTCGGCGAGGACGGCTCGGTGCAAGGCTATGCCGAGGTCGCCGACGTCGCCTATGTCGGCTGCGGCATTCTCGCCTCGGCCGCCGCCATGGACAAGGATGTCGCCAAGCGGCTGCTGCGCGAGGCCGGGCTGCCGGTTGCCCGTTCCGTCACCGCGCATCGAAACGATGTCGGGCCGTTCCAGGAGATCGCCGGCGCGCTCGGCCTGCCTTTCTTCGCCAAGCCGGCGCGCCAGGGCTCGTCCTTCGGCGTCAGCAAGGTGAACGACCGGGACGGCTTCGAACGGGCCGTCGAGACGGCTTTCCGCTATGACGGCAAGGTCCTGATCGAAGAGTTCGTCGACGGCCGCGAGATCGAATGCTCGGTGCTGGAGGGGGCCGACGGAACGCTGACCGTATCGCTGCCCGGCGAGATCATCCCGGCCGGCAAGCACGGCTTCTACACCTATGAGGCCAAATATCTCGATGCCGACGGCGCCGTGGTGAACGTGCCCGCCGATGTCCCGGCCGCGGTCGCCGACAAGGCAAGGGAGATGGCGCGACAAGCTTTCCAGGCGCTCGGCTGCGAGGCGATGGCCCGCGTCGACTTCTTCCTGCGCGCTGACGGCTCGCTGCTGGTCAACGAGGTCAACACGTTGCCCGGCTTCACCGACATCTCGATGTATGCCAAGGCGCTGGCGGCGATCGGCATCGGCTACAGCCGGGTCATCGACGTGCTGATCGAGCACGCACTGGCGCGGCATGCCGCGCGAAACTCCTGACGTTCGGCGCGGCATTGACGGCGGATCACGCGAAGCTAGTTAAATTCGAGCCCTTGGCGAGAGGAGAGCTTGCATGGAAGAACTGCATCGCGGCCGGCTGATCGATCATATCCAGCTGGTGGTCAGGGACATCGCCGCCAGCCGCCGCTTCTACGAAGCAGTGTTTCGGGTGCTCGACATTCCGATCGGCGGCAGCGCTGCCGATTATTTCTGGGCCGACGAGCTTTTCATTTCCACCGCCGACAGCCGCGCGGCTCGGGGAGAGTTGACCGGTCGCCATCATCTGGCATTCCAGGCGAAGGACCGCGCCATGGTCGATGCGTTCTATAGGGCCGGGCTGGACGGCGGCGGCAGGGACAATGGCGGGCCGGGCGAACGCCCGTACCACCCCGGCTACTACGCCGCTTTCCTTCTCGACCCCGACGGCAACAACATCGAAGCGGTTCATCACGGGGCGGCCAACCGCAGTGCCGCCTCGGTGAAGATCACGTTTTAGAATGCGCCGACAAGAGGCGGGCGGTTTTGCTTGATGCGGCCGGTCCCGGCTTGATCCCGATCGGGCGGAGGGAGCTCGATCCACGCCAAGGCGGCCCGCCGCGGGGCGGGCCTTGAAGGCCATGTGAGGCATAGTTACATCAACCATCAAGCGTGCGTTGCACGCGAATACAACGCTTTGGCCAAGCTTCATCTATGGAGGTTGTCATGGCAAATACACTCATGGAAGGAAAGAAAGGCCAGGACTGGCTCAATCTGGTCCTTGCCGTCTGCCTGTTCATCTCACCCTGGATAATCGGCTTCGCTGCTGAAACCGCTCCCGCATGGAACGCCTGGATTATCGGCGTCGTGCTGGGCGCGGTGGCCGTGGCGGCGCTTGCCGCTTTCGCCGAGTGGGAGGAATGGGTAGGTGTCGTTCTCGGGCTCTGGCTGATCGTGTCGCCCTGGCTGCTCGGCTTCGTGGCGAACACGCATGCGATGGCCACCCATGTCATTCTCGGCGTGCTGGTGGTTGCCGTATCGGGTTGGGCCGTCTGGGACGTCCGTCACCCGCACGCGCATGCGTGACCGCTGACCAAGGATGGGGCCGGCGCGCAAGCGAGGCCCCTCCGGCTTTGAACGTCGGCCCGATTGCGTTTGCCGTCCGGCTGCGAAGTCGGACCGCTGGCTTGCAACGTGGCCAAGCCATGGATTTCGGCGAATCGAACGCCATATCCTGCACATAGTCTAGGGAGTTTTGAGCGTGACCCTCGCGCGGATGGCGGTTCTGGCAGCGGCCTTCATGGCCGCCGCGGCCGCCACTCAGCCTTCCGTCAACGCAGAGGCGACGGAGAAGGTCGCGTTGCGCATCGTGATCGACGGCGCCATCGGCCCGGCGAGCGCCAGGCAGCTCAACGAAGCGCTGGCGAAAGCCGCCGAGCGGCACGCCGAAGCCGTTGTCCTCGAGATCGATACACCGGGCGGGCTGGTCACCTCGATGCGCGAGATGATCGCCGATATCCTTGCCTCGCCGGTCCCCGTCATCGGCTATGTCGCACCCGCCGGGGCGCATGCGGCAAGCGCTGGAACCTATATCCTTTATGCCACCCATGTCGCGGCGATGGCGCCCGGCACCAATCTGGGCGCCGCCACGCCGGTCGAGCTTGGCGGGCTGCCGTCCCTTCCCGGTGGCGATGAGAAGGACAAGGGCGATCAGAAGAGCGACCAGAAGAATGCCACCGGGCCTCCGGCCGGCGACGCGATGATGACCAAGGTTACGAACGACGCGGTCGCCTTGATCCGTTCGCTCGCCGAACTGCGCGGCCGCAATGCCGACTGGGGCGAAAAGGCCGTGCGCGAGGCGGCCAGCCTTTCCGCCAACGCGGCACTTCAGGCACATGTAGTCGACCTCGTCGCCCGCGACACCGCCGAACTGCTCCAGCTTGCCGACGGCCGCACGGTCGAGGTGGCCGGCAAGCAACAGGTGCTGGCGACCAGGGGCCTGGCGGTCGAGACGCTCGATCCCGGCTGGCTGATCCAGCTTCTCGCCGTCATCACCGACCCCAATATCGCCGTCGTCCTGATGCTGGCCGGCGTCTACGGCCTCGTCTTCGAGTTCACCAGCCCAGGCGCGGTGGCGCCCGGCGTGATCGGCACCATCTGCCTGCTGCTCGGGCTCTATGCCCTCAATTTGCTGCCGATCAGCTATGCCGGCTTCGCCCTGATGCTGCTCGGCATCGCCTTCCTCGTCATCGAGGCCTTCAACCCGACCGTGGTGCTCGGGCTCGGTGGCGTGGCCGCCTTCCTGCTCGGCGCCGCCATGCTACTCAAGGTCGAGGGTCCCGGCTTCGAGATGTCGTGGGCGCTCATCGCCGCCGCCGCGGCGCTGACGCTTGGCCTGGCGCTGCTGGCCGGCAGCTATCTGTGGAGGGCGCGCAGGAGCCTGCCGCGGGTCGGCGCGAAGGCCATGCACGGACAGCCGGCAAGGATCCTCGACTGGTCGGGCAGCGAGGGCCATGTGCTCGCGCAGGGCGAGCGCTGGCGGGCGAAGGCCGATGAACCGCTCGCCCCCGGCGACAGCGTCGAGGTGGCCGATGTCAGGGACCTCGTGCTGACGGTCCGGCGCAGGAACAATGGAGCAAGGCAATGATCATCGGTTACGTCGCCTATCTGGTACTCGCCCTCATCGTGCTGATCTTCCTGTCCTCCGCCATTCGCATCCTGCGGGAATATGAGCGCGGCGTGGTCTTCACGCTCGGCCGCTTCACCGGAGTGAAGGGCCCCGGCCTCATCCTCCTCGTCCCCTTCGTCCAGCAGATGGTGCGGGTCGACCTGCGCGTCGTGGTCCAGGACGTGCCGCCGCAGGACGTGATCTCGCGCGACAACGTCTCGGTGAAGGTGAACGCGGTGCTGTATTTCCGCATCGTCGACGCCGAGCGGGCCGTTATCCAGGTCGAGGACTTCATGGCCGCGACAAACCAGCTTGCGCAGACCACGTTGCGCTCGGTTCTCGGCAAGCACGAACTCGACGAGATGCTGGCCGAGCGCGACAAGTTGAACAGCGACATCCAGGAGATCCTGGACCAGCGGACCGACGCATGGGGCATCAAGGTGTCCAATGTCGAGATCAAGCATGTCGACCTCAACGAGAACATGGTCCGCGCCATCGCCAAGCAGGCCGAGGCTGAAAGGCTGCGGCGCGCGAAGGTGATCAATGCCGATGGCGAGCAGCAGGCGGCGGCAAAGCTGGTCGAAGCGGGCAAGATGCTGGCGCAGGAGCCGCAGGCCATGCAACTGCGTTATTTCGAGGCGCTGCACGACATCGCCGGCGAGCGCTCGTCGACGGTGGTGTTTCCGCTGCCGATGGACCTGCTCACGATCTTCAACAAGCAGCCGGGCGCCGGGAAATAAGCCTGGGAGGGTTTGGCAGCCTGGCCGCGGGCCCGCGAGCTCGGGGCCGCCACGATCACCCCGCGATTCCCCGAAGTTGCGATCTCCACGCCAGGCGCGCTGCCGGTCGTTTGCTGTCAATTTTAGGAGTTTTATTCAGAATTCGGCAATATATAGCGGGTTTTTTAGCGGATTCATTGTTTTTAATCAGCTTAAGCTTTCGCTATGAATTCTCGACTAGGGTGAAGGCGAAATGATCGAGAGCCTGACGGCGTGCTAGCTTGCCCGGCCAGTCAGGTAACTCGCTTCCTACAAGTCAAGCTTCGGTTGCATAAATGAGTGGGCCCATGTCGATTGCCGGCATCATCGAAAGGATCCTGGACAAGTTGTCCGGCTCCAGCCTGCTTGCGGCCGGCCTTTTGCTGCTGACCGCGCTGGGCAGCGCCCTGATCGCCTATTGGCGGACGGCGGAGCGCAAGAGCTTCAGGGAATTCTTCGATTTCGTCTTCCCCAACGAGATCGTCACGCATCCCTCCGCGCGGGCGGACCTGCTTTTCTGGATCACCCGCAAGGCGATTATGCCCTTCCTTATGCTGCCCGCGGGTGTGACCTTCGTCGTCGGCGTCGGCTACGCGACGAATCGGACACTGGCGGCACTCCTCCAAATCGAGCCGCCGCTGTTGCCGGGACCGCCGGGAGCGGTGACGATCGTCATCTTCACGGTGACGATGCTGATCGCCTACGACATATCCTATTACCTCTACCATGTGGCCCAGCACCGCTTCCCGTTCCTGTGGGAGCTGCACAAGGTGCATCACTCGGCGGAGGTGATGGTCGGGATCACCAAGGACAGGGTTCATCCCCTCGACGAGCTCATGAACCGCGCCTGGGACGGCGTCATACCCGGGATATGCTTCGGCATCTGGACCCTCTTGTCGCTCAACCTCGTCGAAGTGACGATCTTCGGCGTCAACGTCTACGTCATGCGCAATATCCTGATGATGGATTTCGTCAGGCATACCCACTTCAAGATTTCGTTCGGGCCGCTCAACAACATCGTGCTGTGCCCGCATTGGCACCAACTGCACCACAGCGTCGATCCCCGGCATTACGACAAGAATTTCGGCCTGCTGTTCTCGTTCTGGGACCGGTTGTTCGGAACATTGTGCGTGCCGAAGCCCGATGAGGATTTCAGGTTCGGATTGATGGAGCGCGGTGCGCGCGACTATCAATCCCTGTCCGGGCTTTACGTGCTGCCGCTCAAGAAGATGTGGGGGCACATCGCGCGGCGGTTCCGCCGCCGCGCCTCGTCCGAGGCGACACGGAGCCCGCAGCCATGAACGCTCACGCCACGATCGCGGGCTCGAAGGCGGGCGCGCTGGAGATCGTCACCTCCGAAGAGCGCCTTGCGTCGGTCGGGCTGGCCTGGACGGAGCTGTGGCGCCGGGCGGAGGGGCTGATCTTTCAAAGCCACGCCTGGGTCACGGCGTGGTGGCAGACGGCCCCGGACCGGGAGCTGCGCGGTCTCAGGATAGGCCTCCTCTGGAACGGTGACCGCCTCGACGCGGTCATCCCGCTGGCGACGCTGCGGCGCAAGGGCGTCAACGTCCTGGAATGGGCAGCCAAGGACCACAGCGACTATGGCGACGTGCTGGTCGCGCCGGACTGCGATCCGGCGGCGGTCATGGCGCTATGGCAGGAAATATCGGCCGCGGGCGGCTTCGACCTGGTCTATCTGAACCGCCTGCTGCCAGACGCCGCGATGCGCACGCTGCTCGCTCCCGCTTCGGCACCCAAGGTGGCGCTTCGCCCGAACCGCCGCAGCGAAACCAGCTTCAGGGTCGCCGGGCCATGGCGAACGGGCGCGGACTGGTTCGGGGAACAAACGAAGAAGATGCGCCAGAATTATCGCCGCGGCCGCAAATTCCTCGAGGAGGGCGGCGAAGTGCGGTTCCGCCTCATGTCGCCGGACGAGCCGATGCAGCCCGTCCTTGACAGGCTCGCCGAGTTCAAGCGCAAATGGCTCGCCGCGCGCGGACACGAATCCAACCTGTTCGATGAGGGGTCGCCGGCGCTGGCCGCGCTGGTCGCCGTGCTGGCCAGGGAAGGGCTCCTGCACGTCTTCGTGCTGGAATGCGCCGGGATGGTGGTGGCGGTCTCGATCAATTTCGTCCAGCGCAACACGATGATGGCCTTCGTCACGACCTACGATCCGGATGTCGAGCGGGCGTCTCCCGGCATGGTGCTGATGATGGACTACATCCAGTGGTCGATCGACAGGGGGCTGACGATGGTCGACTTCCTGTGCGGCGGCGAGGATTTCAAGCGGCGCTTCGCAACGCAGTCCGTGACGCTGGATTCGGTGCTGGGAACAAGGACCTTGCGCGGGACTCTCGCCGCCCTGGCGGACCGGACCCTGCACGCCGGCAGGGAACTGCACCAGCGGTTGCGGCCCGATCCTCGCCAAAAGCCGGCACCGGTGGAATAAGTACGATTCACCAGCGACGTGCGAACCGAAATTTGACGCTGCTGGCAGGGCGGAACCTGCCCGAAACCGGCGCCTATCGGTCGATCATCACCATGGTGCGGTCGCCGTAGCGCGGGCCGGAGACCTTCCCCGGGGCCAGCGCGTCGTCGAGCGCGGCCATCTCGGCGGCGTCAAGTTTCAGCGACGCGGCGGCGACATTTTCTTCCAGATATTTGATCCGCTTGGTGCCGGGGATCGGCACGATGTCGACACCGAAGACGTTGCCCTTCTCCAGGAGCCAGGCCAGCGCGATCTGCCCTGGCTTGACGCCTTTGGCGACGGCGATGTCGCGGACTTTCGCAGCGGCCTCGATGTTGGCGTCATAGTTCGCGCCCTGGTAACGCGGGTCGCCGCGGCGGTAATCGCCTTCCGGATAGTCCTCGGCGCGCTTGGCGCCGCCGGTCAGGAAGCCGCGGCCGAGCGGTGAGAACGGCACCAGGCCGATGCCGGTTTGCCGCAGCAGGGGAATGATTTCCGGCTCGAGATTGCGCTCCCACAGCGAGTACTCGCTCTGCAGCGCCGAGACCGGAAACACGGCGTGCGCCCGCTGGATGTTGGCGGCTCCCGCCTCCGACAGGCCGAAGAAGCGGACCTTGCCTTGTTTGACCAACTCGCCGACCGTGCCGGCGACATCCTCGGCCGGTACGGCCGGATCGACACGGTGCTGGTAGAGAAGGTCGATATGGTCGGTGGCGAGCCGCTTCAACGACCCTTCAACCGCCGCCCTGATCGTTTGCGGCCGGCTGTCGCGTTCGGTGCCGACCTGCCGGCCGTCTTCGATGCGGAAGCCGAATTTGGTGGCGATGGTGACCTTATCGCGCTTGCCCTTCAAGGCGCGGCCGAGCAGCGCCTCGTTGGTGTAAGGGCCATACACCTCGGCGGTGTCGAGGAAGGTGCAGCCGAGTTCGATGGCGCGGTGCAGCGTGGCGATGGATTCGGCTTCGTCGGCAGGGCCGTAGGACTGGCTCATGCCCATGCAGCCGAGGCCGACCGCCGAGACCCGCAGCCCCTGGCTGCCGAGCTTGCGTGTGGCGAGCGTCATGGCGTGTTCTCCTCAGGGATTTCAAACACCATATAACGCGCGTTCTCAATTTCCACAGGTCGCCCGCTTCCAGCGAGCACGCCCCGCACCCAAACCCCTGATGCAGGTCGCTCGAAGTGACTTCAGCGCGTCGCCCGAGTCCGTTCAAGGTACGATTCAGGACAGGGCCCGGCCGCCGGAGCGGCCGTTGACGTGAGCGTCCGGCAGGCGGTCGATCATGGTCAGGCCCTCGAATTCGATGGCGGCGCCAAGCAGTTGAGCCGCCGCCAGAACCAAATGCTCGACGTCCTCCAGCGCAACGTTTTCGTCGAGGTTCCTAAGCCTGATCCGTTCGGCCACCGCGGTGATGTTGACGATGCCGGCCGTCCTGAAAGCCGTCATGACCTCGGATTGAACGTCGTTGCGCAAGCGGGTCGAGTAATCGTACCGCATGGAAACCTCCTGGACTGGTTTGCCCTTTTCGCAGCATGCGCCGTGCGCGGGTTCTCAGCAACCAAAATCTGAAAAATATCGATTAGAATCAGCAAGTTAGAGGAGTTAAACAAAGGTGCATCCGGCGTTTTATCCCTATAATGAGCGGGATGAACGTCTCGACCAACTGCCGGCCTTGACCCATTAGGAGGGTTACCCTAATTGTTAGTTGATTGAGACAGAGACTAATTCACTCATTTCGGGTCTGGGCGAGGAAGCACCGTGGCTGAGTTGGAACGTCCTGAACGACTGCAGGTCATGCTCACCGTCGACGAACTGACGGCACTGGAAAACTGGCGCTTCGACAAGCGCATGCCGAGCCGCTCGGCCGCGGTCAGGGAGCTTTTGCGGCGCGGCCTCGCCTCGGACGGATTCCTGGCCGCGGAGCAGGGCGTCAAGTCTCAGGAGTTCGGACTGCTGTCCCCGGCAGACGGGAACGGCAAGGTCGGCGATGGCCACTCTGATTAAGGTGCGGTGACATTCAGGCATGCCGGCTTTGCAAGGACGGGTTCCGCGCTTCCGGTGCCCATCGATCCGAATGTCCGCTCCGTCCCGGTTGCCGAAAACCCTTTTTGGTTCGCTTTCGCGCCCACCTTCGATGCCGTTGAAACGGGCAGGCCGCTTCAAGGTGATTGCCTTGTGCGGCCCGCGCGTTATCTAGTGGCCATAGGCTGATACCTGGCGGGGCAATGGCTGACATCGCAAGCAATCAAAAACAGGATGCAACGGCGGATGCGCAGCTGGCGGCGATCGTCGATTCGTCCTTCGACGCCATCATCAGCAAGGATCTGAACAGCATCATCAGAAGTTGGAATCAGGCGGCCGAACGCATGTTCGGCTACAGCGCGCAGGAAGCGGTGGGTCAGTCGATCCTGATGCTCATCCCCGACCACCTCAAGAACGAGGAGACCGAGATCATTGCCAAGGTCCGCCGCGGCGAGCGCCTGGCGAGCTATGAGACGACGCGAAAGCGCAAGGACGGCACTCTCATTGCCGTATCGCTGACGGTGTCGCCGATCAGGAATGCCAGCGGCGAGATCGTCGGCGCCTCGAAGATCGCCCGCGACATCACAGCCAGCAGGGAGAACGAGCGTCGGATCAAGTTGCTGATGCGGGAGGTCAACCATCGCGTCAAGAACCAGTTCGCGGTGATCCTGTCGATGGTCAGGGAAACCAGCAAGCGCTCGCAGGACCCGCGCGAATTCGAGGAGATGATCCGCGCCCGCATCATGGCGCTGTCGCGCTCGCACGATCTGCTGGTCACCTCGAACTGGGCGGGAGCCAGCCTGTTCGACCTCATCCAGGAACATCTCAAACCGTTCGGCCGCGAGGAGCAGATACTGCTTTCGGGACCGCTGCTGACGTTGCAGTCGAACGCGGTGCAGAATCTCGGCATGGCTTTCCACGAGCTTGGCACCAATTCGTCCAAATATGGAGCGCTCGCCAGCGATTCCGGCCGGATCGAGGTGACCTGGAGCATCGGCGATCCCGCTGTGGCCGAACGCGAATTCCAGCTCGTCTGGGAGGAGCGCTCGCCCCCCTATAGCGGCGACGACAGGCGCGACGACACCACGCGCAAGGGGTTCGGCACGGTAGTCCTGCAAAGGGTCGCGCCGCAGTCGCTCGGCGGGTCCGCCGCCGTCGAGCGCTCGTCCGGCTATCTCAGATGGACGCTGAACGCGCCGCTGGCATCGATCATCGTGCCGCAGCACCCCATGGAAGACGCCGGTCAGACACTCGGCTTCGGCATCTGAAGGCTGCCGCCGCGCGGCTGCAGGCCGGCCTGCCGATCAGCCATGGCTGGAGCGCGCCGCGTTTATGCGGATTCAGGCAGGCTACAGGATGTTCGGCGTCACCTCGACGATGATCGCAGCCCCTTCGAGCGAACCGTCGGGCACATGCACGACACGCGAAACGCGCAGCTCCTGCGCGTTTCCGTCGACGGACAGCGAAACGCTCTCGCCGATCCGGGGCACGGCCTGGAACACGGCCTCGATTGATTGCGGCCGGTTGTCGATGGATACGCGGCAGTTGACGGTCATGGGCATCTCCCGTGGCGGCCACCCCAGCCGTCAACGCGGGCGCCTCGGAATGGTTTCAGGCAGGGGGTGCGGCAATCTCCGAACATCGATGCCGGGGCCTGGCCGGCCCGTCAATTCGGGAAATTGTTGACCGGCTCCTCGCAGCGGTAGACCGGACAGTGTCCGTCGCGGGCCGGGATATAGGCCGACATCGGTACTTCGGGCCAATCGCATTCATTGCCGAACTGCCTGACATAGCGGTCATAGGTGTTGGGGCCGGTGGTCAGCACGACGGCGCGGTGGCTCTGGATCATGGCGCGGATCTGCGCGCAGCTCATGGCGCGGCTGTCGGGCCGGGCTTCGGCCAGGCCGGTGGCGGCAAGCATGGCGGCCACGGTCGGCAACAGGATTCGAACGGACATGACGGTCTCTCCAAGGCATGATCTGCAACGCCGGGCGGTTTGCGCCTGGTTGCGGCATGCCGGGGAGATTCGCATTTTGTCTGCCGGTTGCGCAACAGCCGGCGTCTTCTCTTGCGAGGGACGGCGGGCGCGCAACCAAATCGCGCCTCGCGCATTGCTGGGCATGCTCGGCAGGAAGTCTTACCAGACCCCGCGATGGCCGCCCGGGAACAGGGATCGTGAAGCCATGTGCTGTTCGTTCTGCGGCGGCCGCGACCACGGCTACGAGGACTGTCCGCAAAGACCGCCGTCCAATAATCCCGCCGAACCCAACTCCGATGATCGGCCGGACGACGACGGCCTGGTCAAGGGCAGACCGGGCGATTGCAGGCAGGGCGCATAGAATTTCTCATTCCGGTCGCGCGGCCTGTCAATGGGCGTGCGCTTGGTTGCGCTTGCGGGTCGCGGCTGCCTTCCTGGCCGATGCCGACCGGCTTGCGGCCGAGCGCGAGGCGGAAGCCTTGCCGCCCTTTTCGCCGCCCTTGTGCGCGGCCGGGTGGCCGGTGTGCTTGCCGCGGCCGGAGCCGCCCTCCTTCTTGCCGCCGCCGTCATCCTTGTTGACGGTGGCCCAGGCGCGGCGCTCGGCCTCCTTCTCGGACACGCCCCGATGCTCGTAGCCCTCGGCGATGTGGTCGGCCTTGCGCTCCTGCTTGTCGGTGTATTTCGATTTTTCTCCACGTGGCATGGTTCTGCTCCCGGTTCATTCGATGCCCCTGCAACTGCCCAGCCAAGGATGTGGTTCCAATTCCCTTGGCCCTGGCCGGCTGCGAAGGTTCCCGCTGAACCGCTCCAGACGTTAGTTCGACGCGATTCCCCAGGGAAAGCGCTACGTACTCTTCCGGGCATTCGCCGGACGGGCGACGGTTTCGGGGCCGGCGAAGAAAGCGCTCAATTCGGCGGCCGTTTGCGCGGGTGCTTCTTCGGGAAAGAAATGCCCGCCCTGGACCGCATGGCCGCGCAGATCGCCGGCCCAGCCGCGCCACAAGGCCAGCGGTCCGCCTTCGCCGGCATACCATTCGGCGAGCGCGCCTTGCCCGCTCCACAGCGCCAGCACCGCGCAGGCGACGCGCCGGCCGGCGGCGCGGTCCGCATGGTCGTGCTCGCGGTCGAGCGTCGCGGCCGCCCGGTACTCCTCGCAGATCGCACGGGCATGGGCGGGATCGCGCAGCGCCTCGACATAGGCCTGGCGCACGCCGGCGGGAAACGCCTTTGGCGACGAGCCCCAGCCGCCCAGGGCGTTGTCGACGATCGCGTCGGCCGCGCCCACCATGAGCTTTTCCGGCAGCGGCTCCGGCTGCGCCAGCAACGACCACGGCCAATAGCCGAGCGCCAGCCTGGCATCGGCCCGGTCCCAGGCGTCGGCGGTGGGCACGATGTCGAGCACGGCAAGCTTTTCTATGCGGTCGGGATGGTCGAGCGCGAGGCGGTAGGCGACACGCCCGCCGCGATCATGGCCGGCGACCATGAAGCTGGAAAAGCCGAGCCCGGCCATCAGCGCCACCATGTCGCGGGCCATGGCGCGCTTGGCGTAAGGGGCGTGATCGGCGCTCGACACGGGGCATGAACTGGCGCCGTAGCCGCGCAGGTCGGCGCATATGACGGTGAACCGGTCCGCCAGGCGTGGCGCCACGTCGCGCCACATCAGATGTGTCTGCGGAAAACCGTGCAGCAAAAGCAAGGCGGGTCCGTCGCCGGCGCGCCGGGCGAAGATGCGGGCATCGCCGCAGTCGACCTCGAGCGTCTGAAAACCTTCGAACATGATTACCTCCGGCAGGCGAAACGGCGGCAGGATGCGAGCGGTTGCAATGCGCGCCTGCGAAAGCCGCCAACTTTTTCGGCCGACATGCGTTGTCCCTGCGAGCAAAGGAGACGACCATGCCGACCAGCACCCAGAGCGACAGTTCGAAAGCAACCAGCAAGCAGCGCAGCATCCAGCGCAAGGTCGACGCCAAGGACCGCGCCAAGACAAAACCCAAGGCTGACGGCGCCATGCAGGCCGGCGCGCGAAAATATCCCGCACCGCCTTTTCCCGCCCAGCATCATCCCAAGCCCGGCGAGGAATGGGCGATCGAGCCGGCGCCGCTTTACGACGCGCCGTTCTGGCGCGGTTCGGGAAAGCTGGAGGGCAAGGCGGCGTTGATCACCGGGGGCGATTCCGGCATCGGCCGGGCGGTGGCCGTGCTGTTCGCACGCGAAGGTGCAGACATCGCCATCGTCTATCTCAGCGAGGACCGCGACGCGGAGGCGACCAGGCAAGCGGTCGAGGCGGAGGGCCGCCGCTGCCTCGCCTTGCGCGGCGATGTCGGCAACCGCGCCTTCTGCGCCAAGGCCGTGGCGAGGGCCGTGAAGGAACTGGGGCGGCTCGACGTGCTGGTCAACAATGCCGCCTTCCAGATCCATTCCACCGATTTCGCGGACCTGACCGAGGAGCATTTCGACACCACGCTGAAGACCAATCTCTACGGCTACTTCCATATGGCGCAAGAGGCGGTGGCGCATATGAAGCCGGGGTCGGCCATCATCAACACCGGTTCGGTCACCGGCATCGAGGGATCGAAGGACCTGATCGACTACTCCATGACCAAGGGCGGCATCCATGCCTTCACCCGGGCGTTGTCGGGGAACCTCGTCGGCAAGGGCATCCGCGTCAACGCAGTGGCGCCGGGGCCGGTGTGGACGCCGCTCAATCCGTCGGAGAAGGAGGCGCAGGACGTGTCGCAGTTCGGCGCCAAGACGCCGATGAAGCGGCCTGCCCAGCCGGAGGAAATCGCGCCGGCCTATGTGTTCCTGGCCTCGCCGCAATGCTCCAGCTACATCACCGGCGAAATCCTGCCGATCGTCGGCGGCTATTGAGGCAAGCCTATCGAAGGCAAGCCATTGGCGGCCGGCGAAGGCGGCCCAACCCGCAAAGGAGGCCGAGATGAGACTTCTCGCCATCATGTCCGTCAGCCTGATGCTCGCCGCGCCCGCCGCGGCGCTGGCGCAGGCCGAGCAGAACCCCGACAAGCAGGCGCCCAGCGAAAAATGCCGGGCCAAGCCCGACGGCAACCAGCAGCCGACCGACAACACGCTGACCGAGACGCTGAACGATTGCGGCGGCGTGCTGAAGCCGCCGCCGACAGGTGACCAGGGCATGGCCGCGCCGGCGCCCAACGAAGGCAAGACGCCGGTGATCAAACCGGGTGAAGTGCCGCCGCAGCCGCCGAAACAGTAGCCGGCGGCCTGCCGCGATGCAGCTATCGGGTTCCCGACCGCCCCGTGAGGCGGCAGGCTGTCAGGATTTGCCGTTGCCGGGCAGGAATTCCGCCTCGCGCCCGGCATCGATCATGGCCCGCATCGCCTTCTCGGCCGGGGTCCAGCCATCGAGGGCATCGCGGCAGCTGCGCCATGCGGCGCGGTAGCGCCGGCCATGCTTGCCGGGCCAATCGCGCAGGCATTCCAGGCCTTCCCAGGCGCTGCGCACCACGCGCTCGCTGGCCGGTCCGACCTTCAGCCTGACCGGACGGGGAAAGAACTTGTCGTTCACGGCGATCTCCATTGAAACTGAGGCGCCCGATAACGCCGGCCGATGTCCCGGGGTTCCGTCGCTGCCGCTCAACTTTTCGACTAATTTTCAATCGCCGGGAACAGCGTCCGACAGCGGCCTCGGCGGCGGCGGGCCGGAAGCCTGCGCGGCGAGCCGGTCGTGCTCGAACTGCTCAGTGCCGGGCAAGGCATGCAGCCAGGATTCGCGCCGGCCGATCCACAATTCGTACTCCGGCATGAGATCGGTCGGCGCAACGTCGAGGCTTCCGATCATCACCTCGGCCTCGTCGTCGCTGAGCGAGGCGACACGGCCGCCGCAGGTCGGGCAGAAGCCGCGGCCGGCATAGGTGCCGAGGATGCCCGATGTTTCGAAAGCCTGGCGCGGCCAGATGGCGAAGGCGGCAAAGGCGGAGCCGCTGGTCTTGCGGCAATCCTTGCAGTGGCACAGACCCACCCGCAGGGGCGGACCGCTGACGGTGAACTGCACGCCGCCGCAAAGGCAGCTGCCGGTTCTGCGCGCGGTGTCGGGCATGGTCGTGGCCTCCAACCATTCGGTGCCGCAAATGCGCCCGGGGTCATGCCCCCGGGCAACGCTTCCAACGCCGGTCGCGAGCTATCCGCGCGCGGCCATGTGGTTGTCGAGCTTCTTCCTCGAGGGTCCGTAGCGCTTGATGATGGTCTGGGCCTCGCTCTGCGGGATGCCGTATTTGCGGGCGAAAGCGGCAACCTCGTAGGTTTCCTCGCTCGAAACCAGTTTGCGATCCTGCTTGATCTTCGATTTGTCGTCCGCCATGCCGAGCCTCACTTTCCACCCCGGCGCGCCGCCGTCGCGGCGCGACCCTGCGGTCATACATAACAGCAATCGACGCCGCTGGTTCCATAGCGGCTTTTGCGCGCCTTGGCGATCACCGACCGGAATATCGGCTCCGCTGCCTCGGGCCGGCTCCAGGCGCATGGCGGCGAGCTACATCAGGACCGATGCAGCCCACTCTATCAAGGAGCCGGCAAACCGGAATCCGGTTTTTGCGGCAGCGGCCCGATCATGCGGGCGCGGCATCGGGAAAAAATTCGCCTGACATGTCGGATGCGCGGCGTGTGGCGCGTCCTAGGAGCAATTCCAGGAAAGCTCCGTAGGTTTCCATCCGGAACTGGTAAAACAAGCAAACGAAACGGGAGAACAACCATGCCGTCGCCAACCGTCCAATCGCCGTGGCAGACCGCCGCCTTGCTCATAGCCCGCCTGATCTTCGCGGCCGTCTTCCTGATGGCGGTGACGTTCAAGTTCATGGGCATGGGCGCCACCGCCGGCTATATCGCCGCCGCCGGCTTTCCGTTTCCGCTGTTCCTTGCCTGGTGCGCGGCGATACTGGAGGTGCTGCTGGTGATCGCTTTCCTCACCGGCGCCTTCTTCACGCCGGCCGCACTGGTCGCGGCGGTTTACGTGCTGTTCCTCGGCTTCGCCTTCCACGGACCGAGCCACTGGGCCGGCAACCAGGCGGAATTCGGTTTCTTCGTCGACCATTTTTCCTTCCTGGCCGGACTGCTGTTCGCCGCCGTGCACGGGCCGGGCCGCGTGCTTTCGCTCAATCCGGGATGGCCGGGCAGGGCGTAGCTACATCTGGTCGTTATAGGGTTCCTTCATCTGGCCGACCATGCGCGCCAGCTTCGAAAAGGACGGCATGTCGGCTTCCGGCTGGCACTGGTTGGCGAGCTCCAGCAGCCGGATCGGGAAATTGACGGCGTCGCGGCTCGACGCCGACATGCCCTCGGACCGCTCCTCGCTGGTTTCGCCGGCTTCGGCCTTGCGCAGGGCGATGTCGATCTCCTCCGATGTCAGCACGCCCTTCTTCACCAGGACGTGGTTGATCGAGGCGACGGCCATCAGCAGGCCCTCGAGTTGCAGGTTGGCGACGTTCATGGCGGTTGCTCCCATCGGTGAGGCGCGTCACGCTGAACAGGGCCCGTGCGACGCACTTGCAGGTATCGGCCTACGCATGTCGCCCAAAACCGAGGTCACTTTGAGGCGGCGTGCATAGGCGTTCAAAACGCGCGGGCATGCATTCGCGATCCGCGTCCGGCAAGGAAAATAGTTCAAGACCGGTGCCGGGCTGCCGCGGAGGCTTGTTCGTCATCGCCAGGAAGCCCAGGAAACAGGCAAGGAAGCGATGCGATGACAATCACCATCACGGCATTCAAACGCTCGCCCGACGGCGGCAAGGGACTGGCGCGCGACACGCGCGTTCGCTGGGCGCTCGAAGAAGTGGGCCAGCCCTACGAGGTTCGTCTGGTTTCCCATGCTGAGATGAAGGCGCCCGACCATTTGGCCATCCAGCCCTTCGGCCAGATCCCCACCTACGAGGACGGTTCGCTCTGCCTGTTCGAGACCGGCTCGATCGTCTTTCATCTTGCCGAGCGGTATCCGGGCCTGCTGCCGGAGGATCGCGACGCCCGCGCTCGCGCCATCACCTGGATGTTTGCGGCGCTCAACACCGTCGAGCTGCCAATCCTCGAACTGACGACGGCAAGACTATTCGAGGCCGACAAGCCCTGGAGCGCGGAGCGCCTGCCATTGGTGAAGGACCGCGTTCGCGCCCGGCTGGACAGGCTCTCGGCCCATCTGGGCGGCGCCGACTGGCTCGACGGTGCGTTCAGCGCGGGCGATCTGTTGATGGTATCTGTGCTGCTGCGGCTCAGAATGTCGGGCATTCTGGACGAATATCAAAACCTGGCTGCCTATGTGGCCCGAGGCGAAGCCCGGCCAGCTTACGCCCGGGCGTTCGCCGCGCAATTCGCGGTCAATGCTCCAACACCTGACTGACCAAGCCGGGCGGCCGGGGAGGATCACGCTGGGACGGGCGGGATAGGATTTTTTTCTTAAAAGCTGTTGACGGGGTGAAGGCAACTATGCTATATTTTTATCTATGGTGCTGAGTTGCGCCGATGACCCGCCCCGAGGCGGGTTTTTGATTCCGGCGGGTGCCGTGCTCCAGACCTGTTCAGGCATGCCCACATTTCTTCTTCCGATCAATTCTCGGCCCTTCGCGATCTCCACAGTAAGGCTCCGGTTCGTAAGTGCGGCTGATCCTGCCTGCCCATTTGCCGTGACAGCGGCGTTCGCTGCGCGGTGAGTCGAAAGTTTATAAGGAATTTTTTCCTAAAAGCTGTTGACGGGGTGAAGGCAACTATGCTATGTTTCTATCTATGGTGCTGAGTTGCGCCGATGACCCGCCCCCGAGGCGGGTTTTTGATTCTGGGGGTGCTGTGCTCCAGGCCTGTTCAGGCCATGCGCACATTTCTTCTTCTGATCAATCTCGGCCAGTCGAAATGGTCAAAGCTTCACGACCTTCACAGCGGATCGCAGAAGTTAGTCCGCAGGATCATCACTTGGGATGGAAGCTCCCAGTTGGCTACTGAGCTGGTGGAGGGCCTCTACGAGTTGTTCCTCCGTCATTGCACCGAAGGCTCGCTGCCCAAACCAAGTGAGCATGAGCATTAGACCCGCGCAATCCTCGCCAGCCGCATACATTTGTTCGAGTGTGAACTTCTGGTTTTCCCACTTGAGAGGATTATTTCGGCTATAGCGGTTGAGCGTTGCGGATGTCGCACCTTCCGTAACCCAGCCGCTATGCAGCGCCCAATTTCGGACTTCTGAAAGACGGGTTGCCGTCTCTAATAGGGTTTCCAGCCAACCTGAAAATTGAGCGAGGTCAGGATGCTCCGCAAACGCCTTTCGGACAAAGGTGCGTTTCCTGTTGAAAGCCTGTGGCAGCGTCGGTTCGAATTTCTCCCCGTCGTAGTGAACGTGCAGCTGTCGAACGATGCCGTCCAACGTCGTTTCGACCGCCGCCCAATTTTGCGCTAGATAGCCGATGTGCATAAACCAGCGCTTGTCGTTTTCCGGGAACGTGTCCATGGCTGTCATTGATCAGAAATCCGACGAAAAAGTGGTTCAACGAGACGCTGAAGCGATGCTTAAGACTCCGCCCGAACCGTGAAGACGCCCTCCGAGCCGAAGGCCAAAAAGAGCGATGCAAAGCCTAAAGGCAAGGAGCTTTTAAGGCGCAGCCATCGAAGTAAGCGCCTATCGCCAAGGGCCGTCCCCATGTACGCCTCTAGACGGCGGCGTGAAGTCTCCCGTTTGCTCGTCAAACCCGCATGTGTGACATTTCCAATGGGTGCGTCCGTTATGTACACCGGTATTGTGCAAGAGCAATTTGACACCGTTGTTGTAGCAATTGGCACATATCTCATGAGGAGGCTCGCCATTCTCCATGCCAGTCTTCAGGCGGTAAATCAGAATGCCGGGGTGGAGTTTGTGAAGCTCATAGCGTTGCTTCTCAGCTTCCCATGTTTCAAAGCGCACCAGGTCCTTTTCAAGCTTGCCTATCTCGCCAATCAACGCCGCCTGTGCAGACTGTGCGGACATGATTTTTTCAGTGAGTTCTATGACCGCAGTGTTTCGGACGGTCGCATCGTTGATGTCCTTCAATCCCTTCGCCATATCCATCATGGCCTTGAAGGCGCCGAGTCCAGACATCGCTTCCGCAAACATGTAAGCCTCCCACCTAAGATTCAGTGAGGGAGCCTACTTTGTTTTTCGTTGGATTAGGAGTCGCTTGGTCTTCTGCCTAAGCGTCACTGGTTTCACCAATCCACCGGTTGGTAAGGCGCAAGCCTTTGAACAACTGGTCGTGATGCTCGGTGAGCGTGATGCCGCGATCGCAAATAAGCGTCGCCGCCGTGCTGATACACCGCCTCTCTCTCTTCTTAGTGAAGGCTGCCCTTGCGTTACGCTGATACACGTAGCGTTTTCCTACGGGAGTCGCAAGGAATTTTTTCCTAAAAGCTGTTGACGGGGTGAAGGCAACTATGCTATGTTTCTATCTATGGTGCTGAGTTGCGCCGATGACCCGCCCCCGAGGCGGGTTTTGTGTTTTTGGTTTTGCCCTTATCCTCGAACGATGGTGCTCTACGGCGCCCCCCTCTGTCCTGCCGGACATCTCCCCCACGGGTGGGGAGATTGGCAGCTTCAGCGTATCGCTCATTCCTGCAAAGCAGGAGATTGGCGAAAGCGATAGCGACAGTCGATCTCCCCCCTCGTGGGGGAGATGTCCGGCAGGACAGAGGGGGGCGCGAAGGAATGCGACGTTTCGATCCTGACGATTATCCGCGAGAACACCCATGCCACGCTATGCCACCATCATCACTGGGGATGACGGCCTCGAGGTCGTCAGCGCCATAGGCGAATTCGAGGGTGCGGCGCCGCGGCCGCGGCTGGGCCGGATCGAGCAGGTCGCGCCCGGCGTGCTGATCGGCATGGTGCGGGACGCGGCCGGCGGCTTCGCTTTCCCGCAGCCGGCGATTCATAGCGGCGCCATCGGCCTGGCAATGGCGGGCCTGAAGGGCCTGCCGGGCACCGCGAAGCCTGCGGGGCGGCCGAAGGGCGCCAGGAAAGCCAGGAAGAAATCCGCTCGTTCGAAGAAGCGGGTCCGGTCGGTCAAGTCCGTGCCGTCGAAGGCCAAGGCCCGTGTCGATGCCGGCGAAGCGGTGACGGGCCATGGCTGACGAAACCGTCGCCGTGCCGGCGCGCGGCAAGGGGCGCAAGCCGGCCGCCGGCCGGAGCGCAGGCCGGGAGGCCGCGCCGGAGACCCGCCGCAAACGCCCGAAGAAAACGCTGGGCGACGACTTTCTCGCCGCCGTGCGCGCCGATTTCCGCGCCCATGGCGCCGGCGTCATCGCCGAAGTGCGGGCCGACAAGCCGGACCAGTATCTGAAGATCGTGCTTTCGGTGCTGCCCAAGGATTTCGATGCCGCCGTCAACCATCTGGATGCCTTGAGCGATGAAGAGATCCGCCGCCGCATCCGCGCGCTCGAAGCCGCGGTCAAACCGTTCCTCGAAGACATCGCCGATGGCGGCGAGAACGGAATATCTGGCGCTGCTGGCGGAGCTTGACCGCAGGCGCCGTACCAACCAGCTTGCCGCCTACCGGCCCTATGCCAGGCAGGCGGCGTTCCACGCCGCAGGCGCCGCCCACCGCGAGCGGCTGTTCATGGCCGGCAACCAGCTCGGCAAGACCCGCGCCGGCGGCGCCGAATGGGCGATGCACCTGACGGGCCGCTATCCCGCGTGGTGGCAAGGCAAGGTTTTCGATGCGCCGGTGCGGCTGTGGGCCGCCGGCGTCACCGGCGAGGGCACGCGCGACAATCCGCAGCGCGTGCTGGTCGGCCCGCCACAGCGGCAGGCTGAATGGGGCACCGGCATGATCCCGGCCGATGCCATCGTCGACACAATGATGGGCCGCGGCGCGCCGGGCGCGCTCGACAGCATCGTGGTGCGCCATGGCGGCGGCGGCGACGTGCAGGCCGGCGAGAGCGTGCTGTCGTTCAAGAGTTTCGAGAAGGGCCGCGAGAAATGGCAGGGCGAAACGCTGCACGGCGTCTGGTTCGACGAGGAGCCGCCGCTCGACATCTATTCCGAGGGCCTGACCCGCACCAACGCTACCGGCGGCATCACCATCGTCACCTTCACGCCGCTGCTGGGGATGAGCGACGTGGTGCTGCTGTTCTTGAGCGCGGCGGAGGTGGAGGGGATGGCGAAAGGGTGATGGAGCGTGCCTTTCCTTCTCCCCTTGTGGGAGAAGGTGGATCGGCGCGCAGCGCCGAGACGGTTGAGGGGTGTTCCAGCGGAGTGAGGCGTTGGCGTTCCCTGGAACACCCCTCATCCGACCTCGCTTCGCGAGGCCACCTTCTCCCACAAGGGGAGAAGGTGAAGCGCACCGCCGGCCGCGCCTCTCTGTCCAAAAAATTCGTGCGAAATCAAACACCTATTCTCCTCTCCTGATTTATCTTGGAAACTCCCCAATGTCCCGTCACGTCACCTTCATGACCATCGACGATGCCGAGCATTATTCGCCGCAGGAGCGCGCGGCGATCGTCGCCGCCTATCCCGAACATGAGCGCGAAGCGCGGGCTCGCGGCATTCCGGTGCTGGGGTCCGGCCGCATCTTTCCGGTGGCGGAGGAGTTGATTGCCTGCGCGCCGTTCCAGCTGCCGCGCTACTGGCCGCGCATCGGAGCGCTCGATTTCGGCTGGGATCACCCTTCCGCCGCCGTCGAGCTCGCCTGGGATACGGAGGCCGATGTCGTCTATGTCGCCAAGGCCGCACGCGCCTCGCAGCAGACTCCCGCCATGCAGGCGCTGACCCTGAAACCCTGGGGCGAATGGCTGCCCTGGGCGTGGCCCCGCGACGGCCGCCGCGAAACGCTGGAAGGGGCGGGCACCGCGCTCGCCAAGCAATATGCCGCGCATGGGTTGAACATGCTGACCCGCCACGCGCAATTCCCCGACGGCTCTGTCTCGGTCGAGGCCGGGCTGATGGAGATGCTCGACCGCATGCAATCAGGCCGCTTCAAGGTGTTTTCGACGCTTGTCCCCTGGTTCGAGGAGTTCCGGCTCTACCATCGCAAGGACGGCCAGGTGGTGAAGCTGCGCGACGATTTGATGGCGGCGACCCGCTATGGGGTGATGATGCTGCGCGAGGCGATGGTGGATCCGGCGGAGTTCAGGGCGGCGAGGCGGGCGAAGGGGCAGAGCGACCCGCTGGGGGCGTTTCGGTGACCGCGCGCCGCAGATCGAGCTTCGAACAAGAGCGATTGGAACGTTCGGAGTAGCTTCGACTGCGCTTGCGGACTGCAAAAGGTTGTTATTTCGAAGCGCCGGAGCGGTTCGCTGGGTTGCGGCTAGTCTAAATACTATGCAGATTGGAGCAGATGAATTCTTCTTAGAGAGCATTATTTTTTAATGCGAAAATTGACGCGAGAACGAATAAATTGGCTGAAAACAAGGGCTATTAAGCTAGAGCGCAGGCGTCTTCGATGGAAGGATTGGCGGAGGGAGCGCAATCGCACCCTTAAAATTGGACGAGAGGTTGTATTCGAGAGGGACGGTCGAAGATACAAGGGAAGAGCTGTTCAGAGAACGCCTATGCCATCGATCTTCTGTCTGTCGAAAAATACAGATGAGACGTTGGAGTTTCTGGCAGCCTTACGACAAAACGTTCTAGGTAGGGCTGTTGACTTTGTTGACCGCAAAACGACAAAGTCGTTAAAGGCGGCTCCGACTCGCGGTTTTTACGATTTCGCCACAATGGACTATATCAGCCCTACGGCAGCCTTAGTCCTGGCCTCCATTTATAGTCGAGCTAAATCGATCACTGGCTCCAAACTGAGCACGGTGAATGAGGCAGAATGGAAACCTCAAGTGAGAGACACACTGACTTCTGTGGGGTTTCATGAACTTCTCGACATGAAACGATCAAAACGGGCTTTGCAGCCTCCGCCGTCCGACCTGATCATCCAGAAATTTGTAATGGGAACCCAGGCAGTAGGAGAGCGTGTTGGGAAACTTCAAGAGGCATTGGCCAATCTTTTGCCGGAACCGTTGGCGGAGAAGCTGATCGACGCTGAGCCGTACGGTGGCATGTTCGAGGCTGTATTAAATTCTCATAGTTGGGCCTACCCGGCGGACGCTGATTGGGAATACCCCGCGCTAAAAAACTGGTGGCTGACTGGCGCCGTGGACCTTACAGCTGGCCGAGTAACGGTCGTCGTATTCGATCAAGGCGTCTCCATTCCTGTTAGTCTGCCCCACTGGCGGCACTGGGGGAAGCTTGAAAGTCGTGTCAAACGGCTTTTGGCGCGCACTGGCTTGGCAACTGATGTTGGCAGTTCGTCAAATGACGGCCTCGCAATTCGCCTCGCAATGACCATTTCTAAGTCGCAGACAAATCTGCCGCAGCATGGTAAAGGTTTGCATACCATGGTTGAAGTTGCTCAACGGGCTCGACACGGCAGGTTAAGGATCCTCAGCCGAAATGGAGAGTACGTTTGGGAGACTGGCAGGAAGCCGCAGAGTGCGACCTATCGGAACCCGATCGGTGGTACGCTTGTTGAGTGGGTACTTGACCTGTAAGGTGATGCCATGAATAGGGTGATCAACATCGCGAGTGACTTTACTCGCTACCCTGGGCCTCGGTATTCGGCTGACGGCCCATTCAGCGGGGAGGAATTTCGCAATTCGAAGCTGGTGCCGGCGCTGGAAGATGCGAAGGCCTCAGGCGGGATGGTCACCGTCATTTTGGACGGAGTCGCAGGGTATGGCTCGTCGTTCCTTGAGGAGAGTTTTGGTGGACTGCTGCGTGTTGGTTTCACGCCAGCAGATGTTAAAAAGCACCTGCGCGTGGTGGCGTTGACGAGCCGTTTTCAGCATCATTCGCGCAACGTCGACCGCTACATTGCTGAAGCGTCGTTGACCGCTGCGGCATAAGACATAGCATGATTGTGCTCTCGGGACTCATTGGTGCCTTCATAGGTGCCTGTGTTGGGTTATTCTTCAATATCTGGAAGTTTCACCGAGACGAGAGGTCGGCGCGCTGTGACGAACTGTGCGCAGCGCTGACAGCTGGTGCCGTTGTGAGTGCAGAATATTGGGCTAGTGCCTACGATGATACACCAACTCAGCGTGTCCAAGAGGCCCGGATTTACGGTGCCCAAGCGCTAATAGACGGGCTTTTCGACGACCTCAGGATAGTAATTGCAGAAGATGATGCCGAATTGATCGACGTAGCTCTCTCAGATGTGTTCGATAAATTCTCTGGAGGGCAATTTTCCGTAAAAGGAAGATCACCTGATCCCGGTCGTGTGGCCGGCAGTACCCAAGCAGCGAGCTTGGCGATAGTCGAAATCAGACGAAGTCATCGTCGCACATTTCCGCTCAAGGCGTTAATTTCCGCCTACCACGACAGCAAACGCCGGAAGCTGGACATGCCTACAAATTGGCCAGAAGGCGCCTAGTCCGATAGCGTTTGGCCGAAGTCCTGTGCCACGCTGTGTCTTATCGGCCGCGCCTTGGCTAAAAGATCGAATGCACTGACTGGCGTAGCTGCAAACGAAAAGCCCAGCCATGACCACCCGCATCGTCCCCGCCACCCTGCGCGACCTCTCCTATATCGCCGCCAATTTGCGGCCCGAGGACCGGGCCGAGATTGACTGCCAGCTCGATCAATGGTCGCCCGCGCTGCTGGCGCTTACCGCGCTGCAAGGACTTGCCTATGTCGCGGAGCTCGACGGCAATCCGGAGGCGGGCTTCGGTGCGGCCGAGCAGCGGAGCGGGCTTTGGATCGCCTGGAGTTGGGGCACGCGCCGCATGAGGCGTTGCGTGCCCGGAATTACGGAGTTCTTTCACGCTGTGCTCGGGCCGCAGGTTTCCGCCCGCGGCGCCTGGCGGGTCGAGGCGCGGGCGCTGGCCGGCAATGAACTGGCACTGCGCTGGCTGGCAAGGCTCGGCGCCACACAGCGCTGCATGTTGCCCGGATATGGCAGGAACGGCGAAGATTTTTTCCTTTACGACTGGACAAGAGAAGGCTGGAACCATGTGTCTGTTTCAAAAACCACCGGAACTGAAGCCGCTGCCGGCAGTGCCGACGGCGCAGGACAAGGACGTGCAGGCGCGCGAAGCCGCACTTCGGGCTGAACTCGAACAGCGCCAGGGCACGGCGAGCACCATCAAGACCGATCTGGCGCCCGGCAGCCTCGCCGGCCAGCGCCGCGTGCTTCTGGGGATGTGACCATGACCGCAATGAAGCGCAGTTTCAGGAAGCGCGTGCTGGACTGGTGGTACTGGAGACGGCATGCAAGGTTGGTGAAGCGGCGTGGCGGGTGAACGCTCTCCTTCTCCCCTTGTGGGAGAAGGTGGCCGAGCGAAGCTCGGTCGGATGAGGGGTGTTCCAGGGAACACCAACGTTTCACTCCGCTGGAACACCCCTCATCCGTCTCGGCGCTGCGCGCCGATCCACCTTCTCCCACAAGGGGAGAAGGAAGGGTCACCCCTTCTTCGCGAACGCCCAGACCATCATCGGGTATTCCTCGTCGTTGCTGAGGTCCCTCCACAGGCCGTAGGCGCGGACCGGGCCGCCTATGTGGGCGCGGGCGCAGGCCTTGTTGCCCCAGCCGAACGCCTGGACGTTGTCCTCGGCGAAGCCGCCATCGACCATCAACTGCCTCAGGCCGGCCGGCGTCCACCTGTTGTAGTCGTGCGGCCTGGCGTGGACGCGAAACAGGAAGGGCGTCGCCACCATCGCCCAGCCGCCCTCGCGGGTCATGGCGTGGATGTTCCGCGCGGCCGCCTGCGGCCGCTGTACATGCTCCAGCACCTGATCGGCGATGACGATGGAATATTGCTCGTCGGTGCGATCCTTGCAGATGTCGAAATCGGGGAAGTCGACCGAGCGATAATTGGAGCACATCGCCTTCCAGTAGCGGTTCCAGCCGGGCGAGATCTCGATCACGTCGCGCGATTTGCGGTTGGCGGCCGTCAGGAAAGCGGTGAAGGCTTCGATCTGGCGTATGCGCAGCCAGTTGCGGGAATCGTAGCCGATGAGCCGTTTAACGGTACGTTTACCCTGGTTCTTCAGGGCGGCAAGGCTTGTCGTCGTCACATCGACCTCCTGCAAAACCCCGCCGCCAGACGTTCCTAGATCAAGAACCGCGCAAAAGAATGACATCGTCGGCTGAAGCTGCCGATCTCCCCTCTCGAGGGGGGAGATTGGCAGTTTCAGCGCCCCGACCTCCTTCATAAGCTCTTCCTCAGCCAGCGAGTCCTCCATGAACAGCGATTCCCGTGCCCGCGATATTCTTTCCCGCCAGTCCGAGCTCGAGAGCGAGCGCGCCGCCTACGAGCCCGTGTGGGAGGCGGTGGCCGAGTTCTGCGATCCCGATGCGCCCGATATCTGGTCCGGGCGCGGCGCCCGCCGCGGCGACAGCCAGGCCGAGAGGCAGGAACGGCGCGGCGCCCGCGTCTATGCCAACACCATCAACTCGGCCGCCAACCGGCTGGCGGCGGGGCTCGAAAGCCTGATCATCCCGCAGTCGGAGAAATGGCACGGGCTGACCACCGCCGAGATGGACGACGAGGAGACCGACGAGGAAAAGGAATGGGCGGAAAACCTGCGCGACTTCCTGTTTTCGCTGCGCTACTCCGCCAATTCCAATTTCGTGCCGGCGACGCAGGCCTGCCTGCGCAATGTCGTGCGCTACGGTCCGGCCTATCTCTATGCCGAGGAAGGGTTCGGTTCGACGCTGATCCGCTACGCCTCGATCCCGGTGGTGGAAGGCTATCTGTCGCGCAACCGCTGGGGCCAGGTCGACATCTTCCACCGCCGCTACGAACGCACCGCGCGCCAGGCGGCGCAGCTGCTCGGCTACGAAAAACTGCCGGCGCGCATCAGGACGCTGGTCGACGACCCCGCCAAATGCGAGGAGAAGATCGCGCTCATCCAGTGCATCCAGCCGCGCGACGAGCGCCGCATGTACCGCTCGGGCGGAAGCTACCGCTATCTCGACGCCGCCTTTGCCTCCTACCACGTCATCGAGGACGAGGAGGAGATCGTGCGCGAGAGCGGTTTTCGCACCTTCCCGGTGTCGGCCTTCAACTGGCGCCGCTACGAGGGCGACGCCTACGGCATCTCGCCGACCATCGAAGCCCTGACGACCGTGCGCGAGGAAAACGCGGTACGCCGCTCGGGCCTGCGCGCGCTCCAGCAGATCACCGATCCGCCGACGGCGTCGAAGGCCAGGCTCGACTATGTGCCGGTGCTCAATCCGGGCGAGAATTATCCGGGCCTGATCGACGACAATGGAAGGCCGCTGATCGCGCCGATCACCACCGGACAGAACCCGAGCTACGCCTTCGACTATGCGGCGAGCCGGGCTGAGGAGATCCGCGACATGATGTTCGTCAATCTGTTCCAGACGCTGGTGCAGAACCCGCAGATGACCGCCACCGAGGCGCTGATCCGCCAGGAGGAGAAGGGCGCGCTGCTCGGGCCGTCGGGCTCGATCATCCAGGCGGGCTTTGCCACCAATCTCGACCGCGAGCTCGGCATATTGGAGGACAAGGGCCTCTATGACGAGGACAGCCGCTTCCTGCCGCCGGCGAGCCTGGCGGGCAAGGCGGTGCGGCCGACCTTCACCGGTCCGCTCGATGTCTTGCGCCGCTCGGCGGAAGCGCGCGACACCATCCAGCTGGTGACCACGGCCATGCAGATGGCGCAGTTCGACCCCGATGTGATGGACAATATCGACAGCGACGAGGCGCTCCGCGTCGTGCAGAGCGCGGGCCGCAGCCCGCAGCGCATCTTCCGCCGCAAGGACGAGGTGACGGGCCTGCGCGACACGAGGGCCAAGGCCAGCCAGGCGCAGGCCGGCATGGCGGCGCTCGCCACTGCCGGCAAGGTGGCCAAGGACGCCGTGCCGGCGGCCGTGCAGGCGCGCGAAAGCGGCCTGCTCGAGGGTTTGCAAGGCATGCTGGGGGGCGGCGGGGCCGGTGGCTTGGCACCCGATGCCGGCGCCCAGGGCGCGATGCCGGCCGGACAGCGCCCATGAGCCGCAAACGCTTCGCCCATGCGTCGCAGAACGGCGGCCCCGCCAAGGCGCGCGAGGCGCTCGCCAAGGCCTATCTGCGCGTCTTTTCCGGCGAGGACGGCGAAATGGTGCTGGCCGATCTCGCGGCGACGGTCGGCTATTTCAGGCGCCCGTCATACGGCGAGTGGATGGCGCGCACCAGAACGCCCAACGGCTTCGAACTGCACAGCGCGCTCAGCAACGCCCGCGCCGAAGTGGTGCAGCACATAATGGGTTTCCTGACGCTGGACGAGGCGCAGCTCGTGGCGCTGGAGAAGGCGGCGAGGGCGGAGGAGAGGTGAGGCGCTGAAGCCGCCGATCTCACCCCTTGTTCAAGGTTCGGCGACTATCGAGGTCGGCGCTCTACGGCGCCCCCCTCTGTCCTGCCGGACATCTCCCCCACAAGGGGGGAGATTGGCGGTCTGGCCGCCGGTGATTCAATAATTGCCGTTGTAGTACCGGTCGTCGCAAGGCGCGGTGTAGATGCGGCCGCGGCGGTCCTGGTAGCGGCAGAGCTGTTCGCCGCGGCGCTGCGGGGTGGTGGCCGAGCCCACGACAGCGCCGAGCAGCGCGCCGCTGGCCGCGCCGATGACAGTACTCTTGGTGTTGCCGCCGATGGCCTGGCCGACGAGGGCGCCGCCGGCGCCGCCGATCAGCGCACCGGTTCCGGCCCGCTGCTGGCCTTCCGTCTGCGCGCAGCCCGCCAGCGCGGCGGTCATCAAAACGGCGGCTATGGCTTTGTGAATGTTCATGTGACGTCTCCCTTGAAGATCTGAGATCCCTATCGATCGCCAAGTGCGGCCGCATTGCGGCGGAACGGCGGCACAGGCTCTCACGATATAAGACATGGTTTCTCGGGTGTTGATGGACCGAGGACGCGAAACACCTCTTTCGAACAAGGCGCTAGCACCGCTTCCTGGCAAAATGATTCAGCCGGCCTATGCCGCCTCGATAATCTTCCTGGCGGCGGCGGTCAGAAATCCGGAACGGCTGTAGCCGTGTCGTCTTGCATATTCGTCAATCTCGCCGAGGACATCTTCGGGAATGGTGACGTTGACCCGTACCACCCTCGTTGTCTCGATCTTCAGAGGGATCAGAACGGCAACGCCGGTAAGATTATCCTTGTCCGCCATCACTTGCTCGAGCGACGAGGGCTCGGGAATGGCCTCGCCATCCTCGACCAGACCATCGACATGAAAGGCGAGCGCTTCCTGCGCCATGGCACGGGCGTCGTCCAGTGTCGTGCCGGCAGTCACCACGCCGGGAAAATCGGGGAAAGAGACGCCGAAATCGCTGTCTGCTTCCTTGTGTATCAGTCCGATATATTGGCGCATCTCTCTACCTCAACTTGAGACCGGATTGCTTTTCGATGCTCTTCAGCGTGCCGATCGGGACATCCCGTTTGGGATGCGGAACCGTAACCCGACCCGGCTTGGTCGTGTGCTTGAACTGAGCATGACTGCCTTTTCGAGCCACTTCGAACCATCCATCGGCGGTCAATCTGACGATGATGTCGGAGCTCTTCATGTTGTGTATAGATACACACAGTTCAAGTGTCTGTCGATAGAGATCGCGCTGCCTGTCCCCGCCAGCCTTTCCCTCAAAGTCAGCGCGGATCGATGAAGGCGCCTTGTAGGTAAACGCGAACGCCGAGTTTCTTCGCGCCCCCTGTGTCCTGCCCGTCCTCCGCTGCAGCTGCGGAGGGTGGACCGGACACCTCCCCCCTCGTGGGGGAGATTGGCAGCCTTGCCGCCGGCTCATTTTCTAACCCCTTACAAAGGAAACATCACATGACAGATCTGGCAGATGCCGGGTCCGTGGCTGCCTCGTCGCAGCCGGCGGGCAACCCGGAACGGCCTCCGGCAGGCGCGGATAACGGGTCCGCCGGGCTTGCCGGCAAAAGTTGGTTTGACGGTCTTTCCGAAGGCAACCGCAAGCTTGCTGAAGCCAAGGGCTGGACCAAGCCTGAAAGCCTCGATCGGGTTTTCACATCCTATGCGGAGCTGGAGCGGCGGCAGGGCGAAAGCCTGCGCGTTCCAGCCAGGGACGCGCCAAAGGAAGACTGGGACAAATTCCATGCCCGGCTGCCCGAGGCGATGCGCCCGCTGACATCGCCCGAAAAAGTCGAATACCGGCGGCCGGAAGGCTTGCCGGAAGACTTCGCCTATTCGGACGAACTCGCCAATGCGTCCAAGGCCTGGGCGGTCGAAGCGGGTGCTTCGCCGAAGATCGCCCAAGCCTATCATGACAGGTTCGTCGGCTACATGGCCGAGCAGGCGGCGGCCCAGCAGGCAGCGCTCGCCCGCTCGGTCGAAGCCACCCATGACGATCTTGTCAGGGACTGGGGACCGACCGACAGCGACGGCTTTCGCCAGAAGCTGGAGGTCGCCAACCGGGCGATGAAGAAGCTCGGCCTGGTCGATGCCTACAAGCAGAAGGGCATCCTTCTGCCGGACGGCACCCTGACCGATCCGCAGATCGCCAGGGCCTTCCAGGCGATCGGCGAGGCGATGTTCCGCGAAGACACGATCGACGCCGACGCGGCGCCGCGGGGGCAAAACCCCTTCCGGCGCAACGCCGCCGGCGAGCGCAACGTTTCGGCGATATCAGCCCTTGTCAAAAGCGACCCTCAACGCGCCCGGCGGCTGGCCAGGGAAGCGGGCGAAAACCCGGATCTCTGGATGCCGAACAACCCCCTCTGATCCCGACGCATCAGCCGCCGATCAACCTCTCAAAGGAAAGACAAAATGGCAGACGCCTATACCCGTATCGCGGACGCGATCGTTCCGTCCGTTTATGCCCAATACGCTTTCGAGGAACACGTCCAGTCGCTCGAAATCTACCAGGCCGGCATCCTGTTTTCCGATCCGGCCATCTCGTCCAAACTGTCGATGGGCGGCCGTTCCGTCGACATGCCCGGCTGGAAGGATCTCGGCAACGACCCGTCCGAGCCGGTCAATGACGATCCGGCCGATTCCATCGAGATGAAGAAGATCGGCTCGCGCCGCGAGGTCGCCGCCCGCAATGTCCGCGCCCAGGCGTGGGGCGTTCCCGACCTGACCTCGATCCTGGCCGGCGACGATCCGCAGAAGCTGATCGTCAAGCGGCAGACCGAGTACTGGCAGCGCGCCAACAAGCTGACCCTGCTCGGCATGCTCAAAGGCGTCGTCGCCGACAATCTGGCCAATGACGGCGGCGACCTGGTGCGCGCCACCGGCGCCTCCATCGTCGACACCGACATCATCGAGGCGGCCTACCTTATGGGCGACCGCGCCGACAAGTTCCGCACCCTCTGGATGCATTCCAAGCAGATGAAGGCGCTGAAGCTCGCCGATCTCATCGACTATGTGCCGTCCTCGCAGCAGGGCGGGCCGCTCATCCCCTACTATATGGGGCTGCGCTGCGTGGTCGACGACGACATTCCGCAGGCGGGCGGCGTCTACACCGCGTTCATGTTCAAGGACAAGGCGATCCTGTGGAACGAGCTGCCCGTCAACACCGAAGGCGGGCCGCTGGAGTTCGACCGCAAGCCCCGCCAGGGCCATGGCGGCGGGGTGACGGAAATGGTCGGCCGCCGGCATTTCGTGCCGCACGTTCCCGGCACGCGCTTCCTCGACGCCTCCACCGCCGGCGAATTCGCCACCGATGCGGAGCTGGCGCTCGCGGCGAACTGGGACCGCACGGCGTCGAGCGTCAAGACCATGACGTTCATCGCGCTGAAGACCACGGAAGCGTAGGCGCGCTTCCTCTCCCCGCGAACGCAGTGGCGAGGAGCACAAATGCTGCAAGGCCGGCGGGACAGCGCCCCCCTCTGTCCTGCCGGACATCTCCCCCACAAGGGGGGAGATCGCTGTCACGCCGGCCTTCGCTGATCTCCACCGTTGCAAGAATGTGCGCTGGCGCTCGAACCGCCAATCTCCCCCCTCGTGGGGGAGATGTCCGGCAGGACAGAGGGGGGCGCCGTAGGGCGCCAGCCGAAGCGATTTGCACTCCACAACCCATCACCACGAGGCGCTGACCCATGGCCATAACCCCGACCGACATCGCCAACATGGCGCTGGCCGTCCTCGATGAGGCGCCGATCGACAGCCTCGACCAGGACATCAAGGCCGCGCGCTTGCTCAATGTGCATTTCGACCTGACGCGCGAAGCCGAGCTGACGAAATACGCCTGGGTGTTCGCCATCCTTTCGGCATCCGTGGCCGGCAGCGATACCGGCAGCGGCGCCTGCAGGCTGAACTTTGCCTATGAACTCCCTGTCGATTGCCTTCGCCCGCTGCCGCTTACCCACAATGGCGAGCCGGACGGTGTTGCGATCTCGTGGCGGCAGGAGGCGGGGCTGGTCTACAGCGACCGGGCAGGCCCGCTCACCATCCGCTATGTCGCCAACCTCACCGATCCCAACGACTGGGACGCGCTGTTCACCGAAGTGCTGGTGGCGGCGCTCGCCATCAAGGTCGCGCATCCGCTGACGCACAAGGCCGGCATGATCGACATTGCGCGTTCGGCGTACGACCGGGCGCTTGACGCCGCCTTCACCGCGCAGGCCATCCAGCGCGGCGGACGGCTTTCGATATCGAGCTGGGCGCAGCAGCGCGGCGATACCCGGTTTGTCGGCGTCGGGACCATGCGCTGATGGCGACGCTCTATCCGGCCCAGGACGTCTTCACCCGCGGCGAGATCTCGCCGCGCCTGCATGCGCGCGCCTCGCTCGATCTCTACCGGGCGGCGCTGTCGAAATGCGAGAACTTCGTCACCCTGCCGCATGGCGGCATCCGCAAGCGCGGCGGCACCTGTTTCGTCGGCGAGGTGAAAACGTCGGCGAAGAAAACACGGGCGATCCCGTTCATCTTCTCGGCCGACCAGGCCTATATGCTGGAGTTCGGCAATCTTTACATCCGCGTCTACGCATACGGCGCGCGTGTCGGCACGGTCGAGGTGGCCTCGCCCTATCTTGAAGCCGACCTGTTCGATCTCGACTATGTGCAGTCCGCGGACCAGATGTGGATTTCCCACAGGGACTATCCGCTCAAGGTACTGACGCGCACCGCCCATACGGCATGGACGCTCGACGACTACGCGATCGACGACGGGCCCTATGACGACATCAACGATACGCCGACCACGCTGACGCCGGCCGATTACGGCGCGCTGACGCCGAAGATGACGTCGAACACCGCGCCTTCCGGCACGGTCTCAGGCATGGGCGGGGCAGGGGACGCCTACCAGCTTTTCGACAAGGCGACAGAAACGGACAGCGGCATCACCGGCGCCACCAACGGCTCGGTCACCTACCAGCTTGCCGGTGGCGCCCAGGCCATCGTCGAGAACTACTACCTGACCGCACGCACAGGCGGGACGGTCGACCGCACGCCGACGATCTGGGTGCTCGAAGGATCGAATGACGGCGCGACATGGGTGACGCTCGACAGCCGCACCGGCGAGACCGGCTGGTCAGGCGGCGAAACCCGCTACTACGAATTCCTCAACAAGCTGGCGTTCGAATATCACCGCTTTACATGGAAGGCGATCAACGGAGCCTCGGACAGCGCGTTTTCCGAACTGAACCTCAACCGGGCGGCGGCCAGCCAGACGCCGTTCGACCTCACGGCGTCATCGACCGCCGGCATCAATGGCGGCGCCGGTTTCCAGGCTTCGGACGTCGGCCGGGCCATTCGCCTGCTTGCATCCGACGGCCGCTGGCGCTGGGCCAAGATCACCAGCCGCACCAGCGCCACGGCGGTGAAAATCCAACTGGATGGATTTGCCCTGCCGGACCTCAGCCCGATATCGCGCTGGCGCCTGGGCACGCTCGTGCCCGGCAAATATGTCGAAAGCGGATCGCTCTACGAGGAGCGCCTGGCCTTCAGCCGCAAGTTTTCGGTCTACGCCTCGGCAACGGGGGATTTCAACAATTTCGCATTGGGCGAGAAGGATGACGACGCGCTGGAATTCCTCCAGGCCGGCGGCGGCCAGGCGAACGACATCACGTGGATCGCGGAATCGGATGGCGCCCTGCTGATCGGGACGCTCGGCGGCATCCGCGCGCTCTCCGGCTCCGGCATCGACGAGGCATTGACGCCGTCCTCGTTCAAGAACCGGCGCTCGCGCACATCGGGCTGCGCCCGCATCCGTCCGGTCGATGCAGGCCAGTCCTTCCTCTATGTCACACGCTCGCGCCGCTCGATTGCCGAGCTGACGCAGGCTTCCACCGGCCGCTTCACCTCCGACGATATCGGCCAGATATCCGAACATATCCCGAAGAAAGGCGTGGTCGAATTGGCGTTCCAGACCGACCCCGACCCGATGCTGTGGTTTCCACTCGATAATGGCGAGCTCGGCGGCTACACCCACCAGCCCTCGCAGGAGGTGCGCGGCATGCACCGCCACCGCTTCGGCGGGGCCTTCAGCGGTTCCGGCTGGGCGGCCGTCGAAAGCGCCGTCGTGACGCCCGGCCAGGACGGCGTCGACGATATCTGGCTGGTCGTCAGGCGGACCATCGGCGGCGTGACCAGGCGCTATATCGAGATCATGACGGCGCCGTTCGAGTATGGGGCGCTGGAGGACGCCTTCCAGGTCGATTGCGGCCTGACCTATTCGGGCGCCGCGGTCAACACCGTGTCCGGGCTCGGCCATCTCGACGGCGAAAAGGTCGACGTGCTGGCCGGCGGCAAGGTCTATCGCGGGCTGCCGGTCGCCTCCGGCCAGGTGACGCTGCCCGACGGCGCCATCGCGGCCAAATGGCAGGTCGGGCTTGCCTTCCAGTCGCAGGCCGACACGCTGGAGCTCGACGTCGCCGGCCGGGACGGCTCGATCCTCGGCCGGCGCAAGAAGGTGGCGGGGGTGATCCTGTCCCTGCTCGAGACCGACACGACGGGGCTTCAGGTGCAATCGCTGATCCGCGGCCGCTGGGAAAGCGTGCGCATGCCCTCCATCGTCGCGCCCGACGGCAAGGCGAGCCTGTTCACCGGCAATGTCGAGGTGCCCATCGACGACAGCTGGGAAGGGCAGGGCCGGGTGCGGATCCGCCACGTCAACCCGACGCCCTGCACGATACGGGCGTTCACGCCCGTGTTCGACGCCGAGCCGTAAAGCGAGGCGCTCCACCGCCTCCACTCCTACCACAAGGAACCCACCCCGTGACCACATCCCCCCATGCCGAACAGCTCGGCAGGGCGCGGACGGCTGCCGAATACGCTGCCGTCATCGCCTTGCTCGATACCGACCTCAACGATGCGATCGCCCGCCGGCGCGGCTGCGAACAGGCCGAGGACCGCGCCGTTTTCGGCGACGGCGATCTCTCCGCCGCGCGCATCGCGCTGGACGACTGCAACGACGTTGTCGCGCTGCTGGAGAAGATCATCGCGGCAGCGGACAAATGCCGTGCCGCGGCCGCCGCGGCAGAGGCGCGCGCCGCCGTCGAGGCGCTGGGCGAGCAGGCGAAAGCCAGGGCGGAGGTGCTGACTGAGCGCTGGCGCGCCGTGCGCCGCCTGGTCGAGCTGTTGCGTCAGGAACTGTTCGAGGCCGATGCGCTCGCCCGCGCGCTCGCCACCGCCAACGGCCTGTTCGACGCCGCCGGCATGCCTGACCTGACGGTGAACCTGGCCCTTGCCCGCCGCGCCGCCATGGCCGGGCCGCGCGCGGCGGCGCCGGCGCGCCTCAGCCGCCCGGCGCTCCAGGCGGACAGGCTGCTTCTGTCGTTCACCAACCCCGGCGGCGCGCTTGACCCGCGACCGGCGCTCGGCGCGCGGGCGGCCAGGAAAACCCCCATTGCCGCATCCGAGCGAGGCTGACCATGTGCACATTAGCCCTTCTCGGCACGGCCATCTCCGTGGGTGGCGCATTGTTCGAAGGCCGGCAGCAGAGCCAGGCGGCCGGTTACCAGGCCAAGGCCTACGGGCAGCAGGCGCAGGCCGATGCGCAAAGTGCCGCCTTCGAACAGAGCCAGGAGCGCCACAGGCAGGATCTCCTGCTGTCGCAGGCGCGAGCCCGGGCGGGCGCCTCCGGCGTCGGCATACAGGGGTCGCCCGCCGAGGTGCTGGCCGCCAATGCCAGGCAAGGCCAGCTCGACCTCAAGGCGATCCAGTACGGCTCGGCGCTGCGCCGGAACTCTCTCGACAGCCAGGCCGCGCTCGCGCGCTTCTCCGGCAGGCAGGCGGCGGCGGCGTCGGTCTTCAAGGCCGGCGGCAGCCTCATGTCGGGTCTCTCGCGCCTCTACGACCCGACCAAGGCCGTGACCTTCGGCAAGGGCGCCTTCCCGCCGGCGCCAGGCGGCGCCTTCACGGGAGGGCTCTACTGATGGCGACGATTCCCCTCCAGATTGCGCAGCGCCGGCTCGACACCGGCAACGGCGTCTCCTATCCCGAGGGGTCGCCGGCCGGCAGGGCGATGCAGGATCTTGGCGACGAGCTTTCGGCCGTCGCCGAGCGCTACCGGCAGATGAAGGAGCGGCAGGACGCGTTCGACGCCGAGGTCGCGCGCCGCCGGTTCGCCGGCCGCATCGCGCAGGCGGAAGACGAGGTGGCGGCGAACGCGCCGGCCGACGGCAGCGGCCTGCATGATGCGATGTATGGCGAGGTCGACCCGCGCACCGGGCAGGTGGTCAAGCCCGGCCTGTTCGACAGGTTGTTCGACGAGGCTCTGCCTGAAATACCCGAGAGCCGGCGCGCCGATTTCGCCAGGCAGAAGGAGCCGATGCGCGCGGCCGGCTCGCCGCGCATGGCGGTAAGGCAACACCAGCGGCGCCAGGGCTATGAGCAGGCCCAGGTGGACACGGTGCTGCACACCAACGCCATTGCGATCGCGCAGGGCGACCCCGACGACGCCGTGACCTTCGAGGCCGCCCGCCAGGATGGGCTCGACCTCATCGACAAGATGAGCCTCGACCCGCAGATCAGGCAGCAGGTGGCGAAGGACTGGTTCAGCACCACGGCCAGGATGCGCTTCGAGGCGCTGATCGCCAAGGACCCGAAGCGAGCGCTTGAGATGTTCGGTGTGGGGGCGCCGGGAGAGTCTTCCAGCAGCGATGCCTCCGACGGTCAACCGGTCAGCTGGATCCGAGTTTCGGGCAACTCAGATGCGGCGGCAACGAAAGGCGATCGTGTTGGAAAGCCGACGCCGGATGAAATTGTGGCGCAAGCGTTTGGGGAAGACATTACCCAAGAAGATCGGCCAGCGCTGCTCCAACAGGCGCAGGCAGCCCACGCTTCTCGGCAAGTTGAAACGCGCACCCGGATTGGCCTCGCCGAGCAAGTCGCACCTAAGGCGATCAGAGAGACCGGCAGCTATTCAGGACCGACTTTTACGCCTGAGAATTTCGCCGCGCTCTATGGCAAGACGGAAGGGACAAAGCGATTTCAGGCCTTCAATCAAGCGCTTGATGTCAGCCGCCAGTTCTACGGCATGCGCACGATGTCTAACGACGCCGTGCGGGCCATGGTCAAAGAGTCGGCGCCCAAGGCCGATAGTGCGACACCGGAAGAGGACCGGGTGCGTCATGACGCAATAGCCGCCGCGGCTGACCTGACATTGCAAGCGAGGCAGGACGATCCGGGCGGTTATGTACGCAAGACGTTCGCGAGCCTCGACGCTACCTGGAACAATCTTTCGAAGCCGGAAGACTATCAAGCTGCCATCATCGGCTCGATCGCCGCCCAGCAGCAGTTAGGTCTCAAATCCGTTCAGCCTCTGCCGAATTCCGTCGCTGAAGACGTCAATAACAAGCTCAGTGATGGGAGTCGGCTGCAGCAGGCCAAGGAAGCGGATCTGAGCAACATGCTCCAGGCAACACCTCCGGCGCTACGCCCAGCGATGCTTGATCATTTGCTGCAGACGAGGGTCGCTAAATCAAACGAAGGCATAGTCGACGACGGGTCCCTAGCATCGATGGTGGATCCGGAGAAATTGGCCAAGTCAGCTGAGGCTGTGCGGCGAGCGTTATCCGGAGAAGGGCGAAAGCCGGAATGGCTGACCAATTATATTCCGACCAACCAGGAATGGTTGGGAGGATTGATCGCCGGCGATAGTGAACGCGGAAGTCTACGGCGGCTTCTTGCTCAAAAGCTTGTGGGCTCTGACGGGCTCGGCGAAACCGGCATCTCCTTGGCTGATGCCACGCCGTTCGCGGTGTCGTTTGCGCTTGAAAAAACCGCGAACGCGGCACTGGACGGCAACTACGGCGAAGCATTGCTCAACGTGGCGGGAGCAATTCCCGTCGAAAGACTGGCCAGGCCGGCCTTGGAACAGGCCGGAAAGATTGCCAAACCTTGGATCGAGAGCTTTTCCTTATTTTCGAAGCGGTCGGCTGAACTTGCTAAAAGCAGCGAGGTACTTGTTCGTGGCGTCGATGCTGAAACCCTTCGATTCCAGCAGAAGCTCGCACGCTCAGTCTTCCCACGGCGTGCAAGGAAGAGGACGCGTCCGGGTGAAATATCTGAAAATGCTTTTAGTACCGCGTTACTGGCTTCGTTGCTCGCTAGGGATCCCTCTGCTATTAAATATGCTGGAGCAAAGGTTGGATGGACAAAATCAAAGAACTACCGAAAAACCTTCTTTGATGCCAATCCTACGCTCAATAGCAGCGACTATGTGGTTCATCACAGCGTCGAGAAGCGAGTGCTCAAAAAATATCCGGGGCTTTTTACGGAGGAAGAGCTGCATTCGCTTGAAAACCTTCGCGGAATAAGAGCGGATTTCGATATAAATTTGCATCTAAAAGTCATTCGATCAGAATGGGACGAATTTTATAGGACGCACGCAACCGCTACGCGGCAGCAAGTTCTTGACTACGCAACGCACTTAGACAAAAAATATGGGCATTTGTTTGATCCCCCGGTAGGTGATTGATGAGATACTATGAAGTAAAGCCTCTAGTAGCCGGCGAGCTAGGCGATGACACTGTCGAGGATGCCAGCGTTCATCCGCCCATTGTGAGCAAGCTCCACTATCATTTCGCGGGCTGGCTGGGAGATGCACTCGTGACCTCGTTTCCCTGTTTTCTTGTGACCGAAGAAGCCAAACGTGGGTTGCTCGCTATCGGCATCTCTGGCGCCACATTCGCCGACGCGCAGGTGACCATATCCGAGGATTTTCACCTGGTGCAGCCCGACGTCGTGCTCCCTCCGTTTGTCTGGCTCAAGGTGGACGGCAAGGCAGGTCACGACGACTTTGGGATTAATCAGAACCTGTACCTCGTTATATCGGAGCGGGCCCTCGATGTGCTTGATGAACTGGGGCTTCCTTCCGCATCCATCGAACCGTTCCACGTCGGCAACAAATAGTGTGGCACCCACGTCGTAGCAGACGTTAAAACGCCGGATCAGGGTGGAGTTCAGAAGCGGCGTTATTACCCGGCTAGAAGTCCGAAGCCGCTCACTTGAAAGCGGTCGCTTTCGTCAACTTCTTTCGCCATGTTGATCGTGGAGAATAACGCCAAAGCTCATCTGGGCAGCGTCACATGCTAGTTTTCGGTCAATGTCAGCACCGGACTGGACGAGAAGATCTTCCCGTTGCCTCGCCACCGGTCGCTACTAGATGGCAATATGGATGGATGGAAATTCGAAGATCCAAGAAATTTAGCTGTCATTTCGACCCGAAAATATTTCGTGGCTGCGGCTGGATTGGATACGCTTCACATGATGCCGACAATGAGTCGTGGCAATTCTACGGACATGAGGCTGAAGTTGATGAAACTGACCTAATGCTAGTAGGCTTGGGCGAGGTGGTAGAGCTTGATCACACTATTGCGCAGTTAGCGGATTTACTGTTGGGCTGGCATGCTTGGCGCGATACAAAAACCTCGCCATGGCAGCGGGGGAAAATCTCTTAGATGCATCCAGAGCTGAAGCGGAAATGGATGTTTCCCATGAAAAAGCTCTGGCCGATGGTGGAGCGGATCATGTATCAAATGTTCAGCCGCGTATCAGGGAAGACCACATAAGGCTCCATCAGGAGGCTGGTGATTTTCGGCGTTGGGCCAAGAGACGATGGCGGAAGAATAAATGAAGTAATGGAGAGGGTGTGTGAACGCAATTATGCCAGATCTCAGTACAGTAAGCCGTTTGCCGCTTCCTGAGGGCGATCAAGACGCCGATGATAATCTTGATGCAGCTCTTCAAGAGGCCCGTGAATATATAAAGTTTTATGATTGGGGAAAGAATATAAAAACAGAGTAGCTTGGATATGGCGCCGAGGGAATAATATACATTTTTCTCTTCGAGATTTCACCGGGGAGACCAGATGTGCCCCAATGGATATGGGTAATCGTGGGTGATGTGCCGCCAGCTTATATGCCCGGCGACGATGTCGAGACTCCGTACGAGGCGCTGGATGGATATATCGGCGCAATGGATGAGTGGGTTGAGGCCGCGCGTCAGGGGAAGTCAGTGGCGAAGCTGATCCCTGTGAATGTCCCGGCGAACCCCGCCAATGCCGAGATGTTGGGCGGACGTCTTAAATTCCTCGATGAAAAGATTCTGCCGCTGCTTGAAAAGTGATGTGTAGGCACTTGTATAGGCAATGAGGCGTTTTTGACCCGGATTGCCGAACAACGGCAAAGCCGTTGAATCTGGGGAGAGAGGCAGGCGAAGAAGGAAATCAGTGCACTGTCACCGCCGCTTTTCCTGGGTGAGAAGATGACATCTCAAACCAGGAGCTGTCGGACCTCGAGGTTTATTGGCACATTATGGGCCCGGTCATAGCGAAGGTGAAGGGATTGCCTCCGGGACCCCAATAAACCTCAAGTCGTAAATTGGAATGACGGCCTCTAAATTGTTGCATTTGGCTCTAATCCGTATGGGCGGCGCTGGTCGCGGTGCCCAATCCTGACGATCGAACCAATTGACTAGACCGGGGAGAGACCAACCGCGGAAGAGCGCATTCTGCCCGAGCTCGGAGAGACGGCTACATTTTTCTGATGAAGCCACCTGAGCGGGAGGCCGGAGGCACCGGCTTCGAGAGGAAGGGGATTCCGATCGTTTCGATCCTATGCGGTGACAGGTGTTGGCTCTCGAGCTCGGCAGCGACAAGGTGGAGATGACCGAGGCGGATCTCTCCAAAGACCTGAAAAGGGGAATGCGGTGGTCGCGAGAATATGGCGCAGCCTTGTTGCGTTTGGCCAGATGATGGCTGGGGCGGAAGAACTTCGGCCCGTTGCCGTGACGGCAGAGAATTCGGTAATGAGATACTATGAAGTAAAGCCTCTAGTAGCCGGTGAGCTAGGCGATGACACTGTCGAGGATGCCAGCGTTCATCCGCCCATTGTGAGCAAGCTCCACTATCATTTCGCGGGCTGGGTGGGAGATGCACTCGTGACCTCGTTTCCTTGTTTTCTTGTGACCGAAGAAGCCAAACGTGGGTTACTCGCTATCGGCATCTCTGGCGCCACATTCGCCGACGCGCAGGTGACCGTTTCCGAGGATTTTCATCTAGTGCAGCCCGACGTTGTGCTCCCTCCGTTTGTCTGGCTCAAGGTGGACGGCAAGGCAGGTCTCGACGACTTCGGAATTAATCAGAAACTGTACCTTGTGATGTCGGAGCGCGCCTTAGACGTGCTTGATGAACTGGGGCTTCCTTCCGCATCCATCGAACCGTTCGACGTCGGCAATGCGTAGTGGATCACCCGCGTCGTGGCCGACGGCGTCAAAGCGCCTCGGATCAGCGTGGAGTTCAGGAGAGCGTTATTGCCCGACTAGAGTCCAGAGCCGCTTACTTGTCGCTCCATCGCGCGGCTACTCGGCCGCCAACGCGATGGCCGGCCGGCGGACGGGAGGCAACGCCAAGATCCGCGGGATGAGCGAATCCGGCCTGCTATAGCGCGTTCCCGTCAGCTGTTCCTCGCCTGGCTGCCGCAGTGCCCCCACGGGCCCAGCCTACCGACGCGTGTAGTGGCCCCGCTCACCGAACTCTGGCACGCCGTCGTCCAACTTCTTGGTTTGGGTGAATTGCTGGCCAGTCGGCGCCGATGGCTGAAGAAGACAATTTTATGCAAATGTTTCCGGATTGGTCTATTCTGTTACCTGGAGGCAGTTCAGGTGCAATACAGCGGAAACACCCACGGAACACCTTGGCGTTAGGGCTGCCAATGCACTTCGATGGCGCATTTGGCAGCTCTGCGATGAGTAATATTAGCTAGCATAAACTTTGGCATGTTCGTTGCACCTTACCCCTTGAGGGGGCCACAGGGGTTGGAACCGATGTATCGAAATGACGCAGATCTGTTCGCGCGGGCGAGCGCGCGGGGCATTACGATCTATCAACGCTCAAAGACGGTGTGGATCGCGGCGGGAAGCTACCGGGACCGCGAATATGCGGTGAAGGGGCGGACACCCGCCCTTGCGCTCGCATTGTGGAAGGAGGCCACCAGATACAGCGGGTCGGGACTTTAGAGCCTGTCCTTGCCGTCTGGATGAAGCCTCAAAGGCGATCTAGACGCCCGCTACGCGACAGAACATCTGCAACGCCGTCAGGGTGCGGGCTTCGGTCGGCTCTTCGCCTCCTGCCTGTAAATCCGCCGGCGCCGCCACCGCTCCAACGGATTTGTACCGGGAAGCGAACGGCCTTTCTTCTGCCGTGCGGTTGTCGTTTGCAGCGACGACAATCGCGGATTTTTTCATCGGAAATCACACCTTGTGGAATCGCTGCGACATTGACGCTCCCATAGCGCAAGGCACCGCAGTGCGCGGGTGTTAACACGGCAGCCAGTCCGGGTGCAAGCAGGCATTGCTGCTTGTCAGGAAGTGCGTGCCCAAGGACAGAAAACCGACTGCTGAATTGTCTCTCGCCTGGCCGAGCGGCCGTGACCGAATTTCTCAAAGAAGAACCTGAATGACCGTGGCGCCGTGGCCGCACGGGCCAGCGCTTATCCCCTCCGAACCCGTCGCCACGCCGCCAACCAACCCGAATTCCAAGCCTTGCTTTCGCGAGGCTTTTTTATGGAGCAAGCCTCATGGCCCGACCCGCAACTGCCGCCGTTCGCCTTTTGACGGGCGAGCGCGAACCCGTGCGCCTGGCGACGACGGCAAACCTGGAGACGGTCATCGTCGACGGCGTTGCCTGGATCCTGGGCCTGAAGACAATCGATGGGATTTCGACCGCCGTCGGCGACCGGGTACTGGTCAAGAACCAGTCGGACGCCCGGCTGAACGGCATCTACACGGCGAGCGAGGGCTACTGGTACCGCGCGGCGGACGCCCGCACCACGCGCACGATGCAGAAGGGAACGACCGTTCACGTGCAGGAGGGGGTTGTTTCGGGTGGCCTGGTCTACGCTTTCCAGACCCTCAACCCGGTGATCGGCACGAGCAACATCGTGATCTCCTACTATCTGTCGGATGATCCGCTCGCAGATATCGGCGGAGCGCTGGCGGCAGTCATCCACATCGCGGAACTCGCGCGCGACCTGGCCCAGCAATATGCCGCCGACGCCGCGCAGGTTTCGGGCGTCAACGTGCCGATCTACGCTTCCGTGGCGACGGCATCGGGCTCGACGATCGCTGCCGGTGTCAAGAGCATCAGGACCCAGTTCTACGCCCCGGTCTTCACGACCCCGGCAACCCTGGTGGGCGGCGCCAACTATGCCCGCATGTCGCGCGCCGCGATCACCGCCGGCGGCTACCCGGCGCTGGCCTATTTCCGATCCGCCGACCGTTTCATGCCGGACGGGACAACCGATGCGGTCAATGGCGGCTTTTGGGTGTTGAATGAAAGCGTCGTTGACTTACGTCAACTCGGCAGTGGGCTAGGCAACGCAGCGGCCGACACGGCGGCGCTGATTGCGGCGGTCCAGATCGTCGACGGCAAGGATCGCGGCACAATCCGCCTGCCACCAACGAATATCACGATCAACCAAACGATCGATATCGCTCTCGGGCTATTCGATGTCGAAGGCTTCGGCCGCGACGTTTCGACCATCACGAGCGCAGTGATCAATGGCGCGCCACTGTTTCGTCTGGTCGGCCACACATTGCGGCTCGGATTTCGCGATTTTAAGGCGCTTGGCAATCAATTGACCGGGGCCGCCGGCAACGGCCATGCCTTCGCGCTATGGGATACGGATGGTTTTCAAAGCGGCTCCGCGCTGCCACAGGGAGTCATTATGGAGCGCGTCTGTATCGACGGCTTCCGTGGTACCGGCCCGGAGGGCGGATCCTTCGACAATGCGGGCACGATGCCTGCATGTGGCGTCAACAACAAGGGCGGCCTCGGATGTACGTACCGAGATATTGAAATCCTGCGGTGTGGTGGCGGCATCTACATGGGTTATACGCAGAATTGCCTCATCGAAAACCCGCTCTTCTCACAGATTGACCGGTTCGGTATCCTCGATTACCGTTCCGCCTCTCTGCGCATTAAGAACGGCGACGTGCAGGATTGCTGTGGGGATGGAACGTCCCTCACTGTGCCGGCAGCAATTCCTTGCGCCAACATTTTATCCTACTTCGGCAATGGCACACAAATTGAGGGTGTGAAGACGAAGGGCGCTGGAGGCAATTGCCAAATCTGGATTGGTGACGGTGTGGGTGTGCAGGTCAACCGGAACTGGTTACAGGTCTACATGCTCAATGATGTGCCTCACAACGGTATCATCATTAACCGGACGACCGGATTTTCCTGTGAGGGAAACATGTTCGACCTGTCTCAGTCCACCTATAGGGCCACCCAGAAGAACCAAGGAATACAGATCACCAACGATCAGGCTAACGACCCCGTTAGTGGGGCAGTAAGGGGAAACCAGTTCCGGTTCTCTCCGGGCCAAGACATCTCGTCCTTTATCCGCATAGCGGGTAATGCCGGCAACCGGCTGTTCGCGGGCCTGATTGTGGAGGGCAATGTCCTCGGTGGCTTCCTCGCGCCCAGCATCGGCTGTACAGTGGATGACGGTATCCTTGTCCAGAATGCCAAGCTGGTGGGCTGCCGTATCGCCAATAACGTGTTCGATGCCACCACAGGGGTGACGTTCACCAACGGTCTGCGTTTCGCTAGCGTTACGGACGGCGGGAAAAACTGGCTGGGCGGCAACCACATGAACATCAGCGGTGGCGCGATCATCACGTCCTTCAACGGCATCGCGGAAAGCGAGTTGCGTACCGTGGGGCAGGTTTTCGTAAACCCAACCCCGGGCATCCCAACGGGGACAACCCTGACTGTGCAGGTTGCCGTACCGGGTGCCGTTCGTGGTGACCTAGTAACGGGCGTTGGATTTAGCGCCGACCTGCTGGGTTGCACGATTAAGTACGCCGGGGTCGTCACCGCTGATCTTGTCGACATAATCATTGCAAACGACACAGGGGTAACGAAGGACCCAGGCAGCGGCGTGATGACTGTTGTAGTCCGCAAATGGCAGTTCGGAGGCTAATCAACGGATCAACCAATCACCAAAGAACATAGCCAGGAGGTTGCCGGCGACCATCAACCAGAAGAAGGCTTGGAAAAACGCGTTCCGCCAGATTAAGCCGAATACCTCGATACATGCAATCCGCCACCGATCTCCTTCGGCAAGATACTGGTGGGCCATCCATCGCAAGGTTTTCATTAGAGAATACCTTTGGCCCAATAGCCGAAGAAAACAACTTGTGACGTCAGAGCCGCAATTAGTGTAAGGCGGCGCCAGTGAAGATCAGGAATGCTGGAGATTGCAACGGCAAGCGCTGGAATCGCAAGAGCGACGAACCGGATGCCATTCTGATTGTAGAGGTACATCCCCAGGCAAAGTGATGAAGCGAGAACTACAACAAACGCGGCAAACTTCCTGCTGAACAGATGATTAAAGAAGAGGAAAGGGACAGCATACGCGGTTACCATCATCGTCAGCAGGAATCCGCTCGTAGTAATTTCTATCGTCGCTCGCCTGTCACCAATCGAGCCCAGAAGATAACTTTTGAGGATGGTCACGGCAACAACTGCAGCCGCTATATAGCATGTGGAAATTAGCACATGGCGGCGCCCGCAAATATCGGAGCCCGTGATAATTTGGCCCACTGCGAACGCGCCGGCAAAGACCAGGACCGCAGAATGAATGAAGGGTGCAATCCCCACCAATGCATATTTGACCAGGCGCCATGGCAATAGGAGGGCCAGATAGATTGCGGCCATGGCGACAGCCGATCGTACTTGAGAGAATACGAGATCGATTAACTGAGGGTGGATTAGCAAAAGGACGTAGGTTGGGGACGAGGCTTTGACTGCCACGTAGACGCTGATGACTACCAAGGAAATTAAGGTCAGGGTAGAAAAGATGCTGGCTAGTTCGAAGCTCTCTTTGAGAGCGTAGATACCCTTCCGCCAAAGGTATTCTTGGGCATACCAATCGATCAGTGAAGCGGCATCAGGAGAAACATAGTATGCTCCTTTGTCGAAATTCTGGATGTAGTTCTGCAGATCGGGAAATGGCGTTCCTCTGATCGCCATCCAATTCACGATCCATATGCACAGGGCAACCGCTACGCCGATCGTAGGCTTTGTCAGTCTTTGTAGCTTCCCCATAGTCTGACGAGTCTGGGGGGCATACGATTGGTTCACCCACATTTCAGGCCCGACGCGCCAGCATAGTCTTTCTCTCAAAATGTTCGTCTTGAGTTGCAATTTTCTAAGCATGCGCGGTCGGGCACGCAAGGCGATCTTGGGTTTGACACACATGGACAACTATCGCCGGTGGACAAAGCGTTAGCTTTCCAACCTAAACTAAGCCGAGCCGGCGACTGAAACCCACGGCCGCGCGGTCAGGTTGAATCGCTGGGTGGTGCGCTAGTTCGGTTTCTTGCGCAGGATCAGCAGCGCTTCGTCGCCGTCGGGAATTATCACGCGCGTCTCGGCGGAGCGGGCGATCTTCAGGATGTCGATCCGCTGGCCGGCCGCATCCAGCGCAAGCTGCTTCAAAAGCCGCAGATTGGGAATGGCCACCGTGTGCTTGCCCCGCGCATTGCGCTCGATCGGCAGGGTGATGAAGATGATGCCGCCCGGTTCACAGACCCGCACCAGCTCCCGCATGGCTTTCTTTGGATCCATGGTGTGTTCCAGCGTGTGCCGGCAGAAAACCAGGCCGAAAGAGCCGTCGGCGAACGGCAGTTCATGCAAGTCGCCCTGAACGACATTGCGTCCGTTGGCCCTGGCGTGCGCCACCAGCGGTTCGATCAGTTCCACGCCGGTGACGTTGTCCAGTCCGAGCTGGTTGAAGAGGCTGACGGTCCAGCCGTCGCGCGCCCCGGCATCCAGGATCGACGACGGCGGGCGGCGCCCTTCGAGGAACCGGATCAGGTACTGGACCGTCGAGATGATCTTTACGCGAGGCAGCACATATTCCAGCTTGTCGCCCCTGTACTGCACCTTCAGGTAGTCATCGGCCGCCATGGGGCGGGTGTCGATGTTCCGGCGCGTGCCGAGATAAAGCCTGCGGGCGATATTTCTGAGCAAGGTCTCGCCTCCGATGGTTTATCCGGGCTGTCGTCTCGTCACCGCCTGATGCCCCAGGCATAGGTTCTTTGCCTGGATGCGTTCAGACGGCGCACCTCGTACCGGCCCTGCCGCTCGATCTCGGCGACCGCTTCGACCACGCCATCGAAGGACCCTGGCGTGACGTCGTCGAATACGACCATGTCGCCCTCGCGCTGAACGCCCGAAACGCAGCGATGCTCGGCCAGCACGTTCTTCCTGGTGTGCTGCGCGTCGATGAAGGCGAAATGGATCCGGTTCACGCCGACCCTGGGCAATTGAAAGAGTGAATCGCCTTGCAGGAAAATGATCCGGTCGGCCAGCGGCTGCCACGGCCGAAGCAGTTCGGCGCGCGACTTCCTGCCGTCATGGTCGTCGATGCAATTCCAGTAGAAGCGGTGATGGTGCGGCAGGACGTCAAGCGTGACGACATGCCCGCAGGCGCCGGCATCGGCGAGCGCCTTGGCCATGCAGATCGCGGAGAAACCACGCGCGGTGCCGGTCTCGACGACGGTGGTGAACGGCCTTGGGCTGTCGGCCAGCTGGCGGCGAAGAAGACTGTAAAGCACCCGCCCGTGCGGGTAGGCGAGCGCGTTGGTCTTGATGGTGATCTGGGTGTGGAGGGCCAGTTCGTCGAGCCAGTCGCGATCGACGGCAAAGCCGGTTTCGGTTTCGAGCCTGTCGATCTCAGGGAATGAGACGCGCCGGGTGGCTTCGAACAGCCTCAGATATTCCTCTTTCGGGGCACGCGGCGCCGAGCCCAGCGGGTCGACGTTCCAGCGGCGATCGATGGCGGCCGACAGGCTGTTGAAGGCCAGGCGCCGCGCGGCGCCAACAAAGTCTCTCATCCCAGACCTGTTCGTCCTGAAGTTGCATTTTTCTAACCATGCGCCGGCCGGCGCGCAAGGCGATCTTCGGTTTTGATGCACTGCAAGCAGGCGCCGAGGCGCGCGCAACGGCGACTATCCGCACCTCTGTGCTGCCGGCGATCACCCACTCACCCCATCAACCAGAAATCGAAAGGGATATCATGGACCGCAATTTTACGCGGGCGCTTGCGCTCGTCCTCAAATCCGAAGGCGGCTGGTCGGACAATCCGGCCGATTCGGGCGGCGCCACCATGAAGGGCGTCACTCTCGCCAATTTCCGCCGCTACGTGAAGGCGGATGCCGCCAAGGCGGATCTCAGGAAGATCAGCGATGCCCAGCTCGCCACGGTGTACCGCCGCTTCTACTGGGATGCGATTGCTGGCGCCGAGTTGCCCGACGGCGTGGATTACGCAGTGTTCGATTTTGCCGTGAACAGCGGGCCGGGCAGGGCGGCGAAATATCTTCAAGCAGTGGTCGGCACCGTCCAGGACGGCCGCATCGGGCCCGAGACGCTCGCTGCCGTCGGTTCCAGACCGGCCGCTGTCGTCATCGACAATCTCTGCGATGCCCGCCTGGCTTTCCTGAAGCGGCTTCCGACCTGGCCGACTTTCGGCAAAGGCTGGTCGAGCCGGATCGGATCCGTCCGCGCACAGGCGCTGCTGCTGACGGCTGCCGGGGCAGGCGAGGCATCGGCCACGCGGCCAGATCCTGCACCGACCGCTGCTGCGGCGGCGCCGGGCGGCGCTGCTGCCGTAGATGCCGTCGAACCGCTCGCGGCGGCGCCTGCCGACGCCAACATCCCAGCCGCCACCAAGGCGGGCGGCATCATTGCCGCGTGCCTGCTCGTCGCCTACGCCGCCTGGCAACACATCGCCGCCGCCTTGCAAGGAATGTTCTGATCATGGCCACCATAACCCAGCCGACCATCCGCCCGACCAACAAGCTGACGGCCGCGACCATCGCCGCCGCCGCCGTTTCGATTTCCGGCGTCTTCGTGCGCAATGTCTGGCCATCCTGGTACGATGCCGAGACGTGGGCCACGTTGCTGCCGCTAGCCGTCTTTGCCGTCGGCTATCTCGTCAAGGACGCGCCAAACCAATGAGCGCGCTCCTCTCCTTCCTGCTCGGCAATTCGACCGTTCTCGGCATCGGCGCGGCCATCGCCGCTGCGTTTGGCTGGGGTGTTCGCCAGCGGCTTGCCGGCGAGCGCGCCGAACGCAGCCGGCAGGCCGCGGCCGAGGCGGCGGCGCGGGACGTCGCCGACCAGGTTGACAACGATATCGGCGCGCTGCCCGCCGCCACTGCGCGAAAGGAGCTCAGGTCATGGGCAAGGGATTGATTGTCGCAGCGGCCGCAGCACTTGTCGCGGTAGCCGGCTGTACCACCGTCACCGGCGGATTTTGCGCGGTCTCGAGCCCGATGCGCTTGTCCGCATCCGCCGTCGCAGCGCTGTCGGATGCGGAAGTCAGAACGCTGCTGGCGCACAACCGCAAGGGCGAGAAACTGTGCGGGTGGAAACCATGACGATCGTATTGCCGCTCGATTCGGGTCCTGCTGCTCGGGGACTGCTCATCTTCGGTGCCGGATCGGTCATCTGTTGCCTGATCGCGAGACAATGAAATGATGCATGATATTTTCGACCTGCTCGGTATCAAGGTGCCGGTGGTGGTCGCCGGCCTGTCCGGCGGCATATTGCGAGCGCTGTCGCGCCACCGCTACAAGCCGCGCGAGATGGTGGCCTCGCCGATCTGCGGCGCGCTCGCCGCCGCCTATCTGACGCTGCCCGTGGTCCAGTATTCCCGCGCCATGGGCCTGCCGATGGCCAATGACGACACCACGACGCTGGCGGCCGCATTCCTCATCGGCGTCTGCGCCATGTGGATCTCGGATATCGTATTCGAGGTCGTGGTGCGCAGGTTCAAGTCTGGGGAGTGACGCCGCGCGCCCGTGGTGATCGCCAGCAGGACGCGCCCGTCGACTGGACGAAGCCGACGACAATGCCCATCTATGGGAAATCCTGGAGCGGCTGTCATAGCGCCGGGCCTCCAGTTTTATCTTGCGCAAATCCGGACGGAAACGGCTACAACCTTTCCCGGAGTTGCTTTGGGGAGATTTGATATGGCGACTTCAAGCGAACGCGCAGTGCTTGCCGGCGGCTGTTTCTGGGGCATGCAGGATCTGATCCGACGCATCCCGGGCGTCCTGTCCACGCGCGTCGGCTACAGCGGCGGCGACGTGCCTGATGCCACCTACCGAAACCACGGCACCCATGCCGAAGCCATCGAGATCAATTTCGATCCCGCCAGGCTGAGCTACCGCACGCTGCTGGAGTTCTTCTTCCAGATCCATGACCCGACGACCTGCAACCGCCAGGGCAACGATGTGGGGATGAGCTACCGTTCGGCGATCTATTACACCAGCGATGAGCAGAAGCGCGTCGCCGAAGACACCATCGCCGACGTCGACGCCTCGGGCCTGTGGCCCGGCAAGGTGGTCACCGAGGTGGCTCCGGCCGGCGCGTTCTGGGAAGCCGAACCCGAGCATCAGGACTATCTGGAGAAATACCCGAACGGCTACACCTGTCATTTCGTCAGGCCGGGCTGGAAGCTGCCGGTTCGCGAAAAGGCTGTTTCGTAGGCGCCCCGACCGAACAAAGCCCGGTTCCTGCCAGGCTCGGCCGATGGCGGGTTGCATTTTCAGGCGCCTGCCTGTTCGGCGAGGGTGAAACATCCAGAGACGGAGAGGCCACGGAACAGGCGTCCCGTGGCGTTCTCCGGCAGTTTCGGCGAATGGCTACTTGCCGCAATGCTTGTCATTGACGGTCGGCGAAGCCGTGCCCGGAGCGGTGTGGCTGGCATCCGGCTGAGCACCTTGTGGGCTGGCCGGACAGTTCCGGTCCGCGTTCGAATTCATGCCGTCGGGCATGACGGTCGTGCTGCCGGTCGTGCCAGGATCCACCGTGTTCGGCGATGCCGGCGTGTTCGGGTCGACCGTGACCGATTGGCCACTGCCAGGCCCATTATCGGCGCCGTTTCCGCCAGTATTTTGCGCCATCGCCGAAGTGGCGAGACCGATTGTAAGAGCCGAAGCTGCGAGGATTTTCATGAACATGGTTTGTCTCCATTTCTGTGAAGTCTTCGCTCGTTTCTACGAAGTTCGTCGCGTTTGCGACTATAGGGACAACCACTCGTCGTGGCTAAGGTTCCGGACAAATTTCGCTCAAGACAGGGCCCGACGGAACCGCCCATAAATCAGGCTTGGCGCAATGCATTTCCGGCGATGGTCCTGAAAAAACTGCTTTCATAGCCGCCCGATTGGTGCTTTAACGCGCTCATCCACAGGGGTGCTCCGTACGGTCGGGGCTGAGACGAGGGCGGCAAGCCCACGGACCCTAGAAGCTGATCTGGGTAATACCAGCGGAGCGAGGCGGGCGATGTTTTCAGGCGCACAGATTTCCCTATATCCCATGGCCGACGATTTCGTCGGCGTTATCCTTGGTGCGCTCGGCGCGCTCGATCCCTATCGTGATCGACTGAGGATTGAGACCGACGATATCTCGACCCTGCTGGTCGGACCGCCCGAGGTGCTGTTTCCTGCCATGCGCGACCTGTTCGTGGCGGCAGCGCGCAGCGGCAAGCATTGCGTGCTTTCGGCCGCCATCTCGCGCGGCTGCCCGGGCGAGCCGGACGATCCAATCTGCCGCTCCGACGCGTTTGGCGGACCTGCCGGGCCGCTCGGCCCGCGCAAGGAAGCCGCTATCACCGCCGTGCGCGGCGTGGCCGTCACCGGCCAGCCGGCGGCGGCCCAGTTCTCGCTTTATGTCATGGGCACCGACGACCACATGGACGAGATCTATGGCTGCATCGACTTCCTGAAGCAGTCGGGCGTATATGAGCGCTCCAAGCATTTCTGCACAAAGTTGCGCGGCGACGCAGGCGCCATTTTTACTGCACTCAACGAGGCCTTTTGCCGCTTCGGGCCGGGTGCCGGCCACGTAACGCTCGACGTCACCGTCTCGGCCAACAGCCCCACCGCCGTCTGACGGCGCGCCCGCTCCGGGTACCTTCGTGTCCTCCCCGTCCGCTCCTTCGCGTCCGATCGTGGACCTCATCGCCAGAACCGCTCCGGCGATGCTTTCGGTGGGGCTACTGCTGGCCGCCTGGGAACTCTATGCACGCTTTGGTGGCGTCAAGCCGACAATCCTCCCGGCGCCATCGCGCGTCTTCGCTCAGGCAATGCTCAACCGGCACGCGCTGGCCGATAACGGCGTGCCAACCCTACGTGCCACGCTCGCAGGCTTTGCCTGTTCGCTCAGCGGTGCCTTTGTGCTGTCGATATTGGTCGACTTCTCCCAGCCATTGCGGCGCGCCCTTTTTCCGGTCTTCGTGGTCAGCCAGACCTTGCCGCTGGTGGCGATTGCACCGCTGGTGGTGCTGTGGTTCGGCTTTGGGCTGATGCCCAAGGTCATGCTGGTGGCGCTGGTCACCTTCTTTCCGATGTTGGTGGCTTTGGCCGAAGGCTATGAGGCGACGGAGGCTGAGATCGGTCAAATGCTGCGCGCCATGGGGGCAGGGCGCTGGCGTGTCTTCGTCCTGGCGCGGCTGCCATCGGCGTTGCCCTACTTCTTCGCTGGTGTCAGGATCTCCATCACCTATGCCGTCGTTGGCGCCATCTTCGCTGAATATGCGGGCGCGGCGAAGGGCCTCGGCATCTACATGCTCAACGCCAAGAACAACTTCCGCCCGGACCTGGTGCTGGCCGCCGTCGCCGTCAGCGCCGTGCTGACGCTCGTCCTGTTCGGGCTGACGGTGCTGGTCCAGCGCCTTGCCATGCCCTGGGAACGGGCCGCCGGCGGTCAGGCCCCAGGAAAGGGGCCTTGGCGATGAACCGGCTCGAATTGCGGCATGTGCGCAAGGCCTTCGAAGGGCTCGACGTGCTTGCCGACATTTCGCTCAGCGTCGGTGCCGGCGAATTCGTCTCCATTCTGGGGCCCTCCGGCGCCGGCAAGTCGACGCTGTTCCAGCTTCTGACCGGCGCGCTTCACGGCGAGGGCGAGATATTCTTCGACGGCAAGCCGCTCGATGACCATGGCCGGCACTTCGCTTTCATGCCGCAGCGAGACGCGTTGATGCCCTGGCGGCGCATTCTCGACAACGCAACGCTCGGGCTTGAGGTGCAAGGCGTCAGGCGCAAGGCTGCCCGCGCTCGCGTTGCGCCGCTGTTCGACGAATTCGGGCTTGCCGGTTTCGAACGGCATTTTCCGGCGCAGCTTTCCGGCGGCATGCGCCAGCGCGCGGCCTTGCTGCGCACCGTGGTGCAGGCACGCGATATGCTGCTGCTCGACGAGCCGTTCGGCGCGCTCGATGCGCTGACCCGCGCCGCCATGCAGCGCTGGTTGGAACAGATGTGGCGGCGCCACTGCTGGACGGCGCTGCTGATCACCCACGACGTGCGCGAAGCTGTGTTCCTGTCCGATCGCATCTATGTGCTGTCGGCGCGGCCGGCGCGCGTCGTCGCTGAGATCAACGTGCCGCTGCCGCGTCCACGCGAACTGGCCGGCGGCGCCGCACGGCAGGCCGGCACCCTCGAAGCCGAGATCCTCGACATCCTCCTCAACCCGAGCCACCAGAAGGACATGGACCATGACTGATCTGACGCGCCGGCAAGCCTTGCTGCTCACTGCCGCTGCTGGCCTTCCCCTTGTAGCTCGGCCAGGGCGATCTCTTGCCCAGGCGGCCGCCCGGAAAGTAACGGTGGCGCTGGACTGGACGGTCAACACCAACCATATCGGCCTGTTCGTCGCTCGCGACAAAGGGTTTTACAGCGAGGCCGGCCTCGAGGTCGACATCCTGCCCTACAGCGATACCGGTGCAGGCACGCTGGTTGCCAACCACGTTGCTGATTTCGGGATCAACGGCTCCATCGGCCTCTTCACCCAGAAAACCGCCGGCGCCGATCTCAAGGCGGTCTATGCCGTAGTGCAGTCCGAAACCGGGCGGCTGGTGTTCAATGCAGCGCGCGACGAGATCAAAAGCCCCAAGAATCTTGACGGCCTGACCTATGGCGGTTTTGGCAGCGCCTGGGAAAACGCGCTGATCTCGACCATCATCCGTCACGATGGCGGCAAGGGGGCTTTCGAGACAGTGACGCTCGGCACGTCTGCCTATGAGGCGCTGGCCAACGGTTCGGTCGACTTCACGTTGGAGGTCTCGACCTGGGAAGGCGTCGAGGCAGAACTGAAAGGCGTCAAACAGCGAAGCTTCGTCTATGCCGACTACGGCGTGCCCGACGAGCACACCACGCTGATCTCCTCTAGCGATGCGTATCTGCGTGCAAATCCGGAATTGGCGTCGGGCTTCATACGGGCAACGCGGCGCGGCTACCAGTTCACCGTCGATCATCCCGATGAAGCGGCCACACTGCTGATATCAGCCAACAAGGATGCCCTGACCAATCCGGCATTGATCCATGCCTCGCTGAAGGCGCTGATCGATGGGCACTATCTGCGTGGGCAAAACGGCGCCATCGGCAGCATGGACCCGGCCAAGATGGAAGCGATCGGCTCCTATCTCTTCTCCGCAGGGATCCTCCGGAATGGCGACGGCGAGCCCGTTGCCCGGAAGCCGGATTTTGGAAACTATTTCAATAACTTCTATCTGGGGTAGGGATCAAGCCGCATCGGCGCCAGCGCTGCTCAAGCTAATTGCCTTTCGTCAGTCTCGTCAAAGCTGCGGCCAAGGCAAAACCATTACCGCAATAAGCACAGAGCGGCGACTGCCGTTACGCCCAAACCACTCCAACGCAAAATCCGCGCCCCCTAAAGCCCGTCTAATCTACCCCTAGGCTCAGCGCCTTCTTGCGGTCGGCCTGAGCACGCTTGCGGTTGCCCTTGGCTTCCCACGCCCGGCTCCGCGCCTGGTAGGCGGTTGCGAAATCCGGCTTGAGCCTTATCGCCTGGCTGAAATCCGCGATGGCCCCTGCATAGTCCGCTCTGCTGATTCGGATCACGCCTCGACCGAAATAGCCAAAGGGGTTCTTGTGATCGAGGCTGATGGCCTTTTCGAAATCGCGCAGCGCGGCGACGTCCTCGTGCCCTCCCATCCATAGGAGGCCTCGATCGGCATAGGCCCTCGCGTCCGCGGGGTTGAGATTGATGGCCTTTTCGAAGTCGGCAAACGCCCCGTCGTAGTTTTCCTGGAAACTGAGGTTCTGGCCGCGACTGTAGTAGGTTTCGGCTATATTCGGATTGATCGCGATCGCCTGCGTGTAATCGGCAACAGCATGAGCGTAATCGTTCTTGGCCTCCCAAGCCATGGCCCGGGCCAGATAGGCGTCATGAAATGCCGGGACAAGTGCGATCGCTTTGCCATACAGAGCTATGGCGCCGTCATAGTCGTTTTTCTCATGCAGCCTCCGACCCTTGGCGAAAAGCGCCTTGGCGGCAGAATCAGTATCGCTCGGATTTTGTCGAAGCGGCGGCTGAACTGGCGGCGACCGCCGCCGAGCTGACGGCGGCGGGCGTAGCGGCCGCCATATCGCCCTGTCCCCTCGCAGCCACAGCCGCCTTGCGGGCGACCGCGTAATCGCGATTGTCGGGATCGAGCTTGATCGCCTGGCCGAAGTCGGCGATTGCCTTGTCATAGTCCTTCCTGTCAGCACGCGCCATGCCGCGCCCATAATGGCTGGCGTCGTCTTTCGGATCGATCTCGATGGCTACCGAATAGGCGGCAATCGCGCGCGCCACGTCGCCCTTGGCGTGCCAGGCCATGCCCATGCAGAAGTAGGCGTCGCGCGCTTTTGGATCGAGTGTTGAGGCCCGGCTGCAATCGGCAAGAGCGCCTTCGGCATCGCCTGACGTGATCTTGGCGAGGCCCCGGCGGGAATGAGCCGCAGCAAAATTGGGGGCGAGTTGGATGACCGTGTCGTAATCGGCGATCGCTTGCTTGTAAGCGCGTTTGGCGGCCCAGGCCTTGCCGCGGCCGTAATAGGCGAACCGGTTGTTCGGATCGAGCGCAATCGCTTTGTTGTAGGCGCCGATCGCCTAATCGTACTTGCCCATGTCCAGGAAGGCATCGCCGCCAAGGATCGCTTCGAGGGCGCGCGGGTCGGTCGCCTCCAGAGCCCTTGCGGCCAGCGTGTCTTGGGTAGCAGCGATATCCGGAACGACGGCTCGCTGCTTTTGCTGTTGGGTGCCCGGCAACAGTGCCGGCTTGCTCTGGTCGGTGGCAAGCTGATCCCCGCAGCTTCCTGCCCGCATCGGATCAAGCTCGATGGCGCGCCGGCAATCCGCCGCCGCTCCGGCGCTGTCTCCCTTGAGCGTCCTTGCGCGGCTGCCCTTGTGCAGGAAGGCGAGGCCACGGTTGCTGTAGGCATCGCTGGAAGACGGCTCCAGGCTGATGACGATGTTGAAGTCCGCGATCGCGCGGTCGTCGTCTCCATTGCTGAACCAGTCGGCGCCGCGGTTGAGATATGCGGAAGCGTCGTTCGGATCGAGCGCGATCACCTCGCTGTAGTCGACGATCGACCGGTCGTATTGCTTCTGGTCGCCCAGAGTGACGCCCCGTTGGAAATAGGCTGTGGCGCGGATGCCGGCCGGCTCTGCGGCATCCTCCGCGATCGCGGTGCAGGCGACGATGCGCTTGTCCGGCTCGATGTCCTCGCCGATGCAGGTGGCATAATCCTTCTCGGCAGCGAGCGCAGGCATGTTCAGGGCGAGTACGGCGCCAAGCGCGACTAAAGGCCACCAACTGGGCACAAGGGTTGTCAGCGCACGAAATTCAATCGCGGCGGCGGTCAGTCCCGCATCCTTCCAGCTCATCATGTCGCTGGTCCCCCAAAAACTTGATCGCCTTGGCGGCAATGTTCTCATTGTTCCTTTTTTGTTCTTAATATGCAAGCATAAATTGCAAATCGTCCGGCGGATCTGATGTCATCGCAATGATCGAGACGGTTAACTTGCCGTCGATCCGATCTTGTTGGTTAACTGCCCGGCAATGGTTGCGTGCAAAGGTCGCCCGAGAGGACCATCGGGTATTCGCCTTGCTCATGTCAAAAAGTGAAACGCTTTCACGCGGCGACGAGGACGGGTTTTTCTCCGCGGCGCGCAAGCGCGAGATCCTGGTCGATCTGCGCGAAGGCTTCTTTCGCGCCTGCGCACTGGCTTGCGCGGGGTTGTTTGTCTATGGCGGCGTGTATCGACTCGTGCAGGATCCGACTCGGCTCAATGTCGCGCTGGTGGCGATTTCCGAGATACTCACCTTCACCTGGCTGCTCCTGTCGCGGCGACCGGTGGTGCGTGACTGGAACCCGCTTACCGTCATCGTCTCCGTGATCGCCAGTTTCGGTGCCGCCCTCATCAGTCTCGAACCGGGAGTGGCCGTCATTCCGGTCTATGTCGCCGCGCCGCTGCAGCTCATGGCGCTGTCTTTCGTCATCTGGGGAAAGATTTCCCTGGGCCGTTCCTTCGCCATCCTGCCTGCCAATCGCGGCGTGATGACGGGCGGCGCCTATCAGCTGGTGCGGCACCCGATCTATGCCGGCTATCTTACTGGCCACGTCCTATTTCTGCTGTCGGCCTTTTCGTTCTACAATCTCGCCGTCTACGCCGTGATCACGTTCCTTCAGCTGTATCGTATCCTGCGCGAGGAGGCATTGCTGGCCACCTTGCCGGAGTATCGCGAGTACATGAACCGCGTGCCCTATAGGCTATTTTACGGGATCGCCTGACGACCCTTCCCTGATTCGAGACACCTAGTTGCTGCCTTCTGGCCGACCCGCCCGGCCGGCGGCCCGTCTCGATGTCAGACATCAAATGGAACATGAACGCGATCAAAGCGTTCATCTTACCAGCAACATTCTCAACCCAGAAGTGCCGGAACCGGCGCGCAAGTGCCTGCGGGAGTGGAAGCCATGAGCCTTGGAACCATCCTTATCATCATCCTTATCCTCGCCTTGCTCGGCGGCTTCAGCGGCCTCGGCGGCGGTCCGTTCTATGGAACCGGTTATTATGGCGGCGGCGGGCTGGGGCTTGTGTTGCTGATCGTCATTATTCTGGTCGTGCTTGGACGCATCTAAGGTGCGTTGTGCACGTCGTTCTCACAAGGGCGAGAGCCGCTTTTGGGCGACATGCATTGGCCTTGATCGCGAGCCCGTGACCGTACCAATGCCGGCGCGCACCGGATCGTGATGCGGGCAAACAGGCTTGTGATCCGGAGTCTGGCGAAACTCCCGTAAGGTGATTTCTGTCCACACCTCCCCCCGTGGAAAGCAAGAGGAAAGGTCCCACCCTTGTCCTCCTCCAAGGCCCGCCCCGGTTCCCGGAGCGGGCTTTCGTTCTTCTGCCGATAGGATCACCACCGCAAGATGCGTCCAGAGTGGCGAATCCTTCTTCGTCGCCTGCAGCCGGCTGATTTTGGAAAGCAGCGCACCGCGCACATACCGGGCCTGCCATTGACAAGCTCGAGATATCAGGAAATCTTAAACAGGATTAGACAGGTTCATTATACAGGTACTTATATGAAGCGGAGCGCGATCAAACTGTCTCCCGGCACGGGCAAACCCGAGCAGATCGCCACCGTTCTCGAACACGAGATCCGTTCCGGCGTGCTGGGTTTCGGCGACCGTCTGCAAAGCGAAAATGAACTCGTCCAGCGCTTTTCCGTCAGCCGCAACACGGTGCGCAAGGGGCTGGAGGAACTGTCCAGCCGCGGGCTGATCACCACAAAGGTCGGCATCGGATCCTTCGTCACCTTTGACGGCAAGCCGGTCGATGATGCGATCGGATGGTCGCGCGCGCTGGCGAATGCCGGCGCCAACGCCGATACCCGGACGCTGCGACTGGAGGTGATCGAGGACCCCGACCTTGCCGTGCTGCTAGGCATCGAAAGCCCGCTCTTCATCGCCGTCGACCGGGTCCGCACCAATGCCAGCGACGGCCATGCCATCTCCATCGAACGCAGCCGCTTGCCGCTGTCGTCCGAACTGGAGGATGTGCCGCTGCGGGGCCTGCGCGAAGGCTCGCTGCACCAGACGCTGCGCGAAGCGGGGCTTGTACCCGACCATGGCGAGGAGTGGGTCGACATCGAGATGTTGAACGCCCATGACGCCGCTATCCTCGGTTGCCCGCAAGGCACGCCTTTCCTGCGCGGCCGTCGCCTGACGCGCGCGGCCGATGAGCGGCCGGTCGAATATGTCACCAGCCTGCTCAATCCCGCCCATTTCGCGCTGCATATGAGGTTCTGAGCAATGCCGGACAGCGAGCTTGAGATGGATCGCGCCATGGGTGCGCTCGTCGGCGGGGCGCTGGGCGACGCGCTTGGGATGCCGACGCAGCTTTTATCTCCGGGGCGGATTGCTGAACTCTACGGCCATGTCGAGGATTTTGTCGCGCCTTTCGCCGATCATCCGGTATCGAAAGGGCTGCCGGCCGGGACTATCACCGACGATACCGAACAGGCGCTGCTGCTCGGCCGCATCCTCGTTGCTTCAGGCGACCGCTTCGAGCATGCGCGCTGGGTCAACGCGCTGCTCGACTGGGAGCGCGAGGTCAAGGCGCGCGGCAGCTACGACCTTTTGGGACCGTCGACCAAGCGCGCCATCGACGCCATCAACAAGGGCGTGCCAGCCGAGGACGCCGGGCGCAGCGGCGATACCAATGGCGCGGCCATGCGCATCGCGCCGGTCGGCATCATGATGCCGCCGGAGCCGCTGGATGCGCTCGTCGACAAGGTGGCCGAGACCTGCCGGGCAACACACAACACCTCGATCGCCATTGCTTCCGCCGCGGCGGTTGCGGCCGCTGTCAGCCGCGGCATCGCCGGCGGCGACTGGCGCGCCGCGTCCGACAGTGCCGTCGTAGGGGCGAGGCGAGGGGCGACACACGGCTATTGGGTGACCGGCGGCGACATCGCCGCACGCATCGCCTGGGCGCAGGGTCTGGTGCGCGGTAAGGCGCCGCGAGATGCAGTCCGGGTGATCACCGATCTGGTCGGCACAGGTGTCGCCAGCCAGGAATCTGTTCCGGCCGCCTTTGCGGTGCTCGAAATCGCCGGCGGCGATGCTTGGCAGGCGGCCGTCATCAGCGCCAATCTCGGCGGGGACACCGACACGATCGGCGCTATCGCCGCAGGCATGGCCGGCGCCTGCACCGGCCTTTCACGATTGCCGCAGGACCGCATCGCCGCCCTCAAGGGCTTCGACATGTCGCACGTCCGAGCACTGGCCGCCGACCTCGTGGCGGCGCGGACGTCGAAGGGCCGCCCGGAGCAGACCGGCCCTGGCAAGGACGCGGCGGCATGAACGGGCGTCTCGTCCATGTCGGCAGCGCGGTGGTCGACTATGTCTACCGCATCGACGCCTTGCCGGCGCCCGGTACGGAGAAGACCGCTTCGAGCTACGCGCAAGTCGCCGGCGGCGGCTTCAACATGATGGTCGCGGCAATCCGTACCGGCATGAAGGTGGTATTCGCAGGCCAGCTCGGCAGCGGACCCAATGGCGACTTCCTGCGCGCCGCCTTCGCCGCCGAAGATATCAACATTCTGACGCAGCCTTCGCCTCTGATGGACAGCGGCAACTGCGTCGCCATGATCTCCAGCGATGCCGAACGCACCTTCGTGTCGTGGCCGGGGGCGGAGAGCGTGCTCAGCCTCGACATGATGGCGCCGGTGCTGGTCTCGACCGAGGATTGGGTGTTCACGTCAGGCTATACGCTGAGCTATCCCGGCAGCCGCGGCGCGCTCACCGACTGGATGGAGACGCTGCCGGCGGACATTCCACTTGTCTTCGATCCGACGCCGGTCGTTTCGGACATTTCGCGCGCCACCCTGTCGCGGGTGCTCGCCCGCACGACCTGGCTGAGCTGCAACGCGACGGAAGCCGCCGACATTGCCGGCCCGGGCGATGCCGACGCCCTTGCGGCACGATTGCTTGCCGATCATTGTCGCAAGGCCGACGGCGTCGTCATCCGCTGCGGCGCCAAGGGCTGCCATATCCGACTGGCGGGCGGCTCCGCCCGAACCATTCCCGGCTTCGAGGTCTCCGCTATCGACACCAACGGCGCCGGCGACGCTCATATCGGCGCCTTCGTGAGCGCCCTGGCGCGCGGCATGCCGCCTTTCGAGGCGGCGCGCTACGCCAATGCCGCGGCGGCCATTTCGGTCACCCGCCATGGCGGTTCATCGGCGCCAACAGACGCGGAAATCCAGACTTTCCTGAGCCATGCCGACGATCCCTCGACCGGCGCGCGAGGCCAGGACCGGAAGGCCCATCAGACAGCCTGACAAAGCCCGGGAAGCGGGCAAACGAAGAGAGGAACGAACATGCGCATGCCTGACTTGACTGTCCTGTTGACGGCGACTGCCGTCTTCACCTCCGCACTTACCCTTGGCGCCATGGCCGATGAGGTGCATGTGCTCAACTGGAAGGGCTACGGCGCCGACGAGCCATGGGCGATCGCCGCCTTCGAGAAGGCGACCGGCCATAAGGTGGTCAACGACTTCTTCAATTCCGAACAGGAAATGCTGACCAAGATCCGCACCAATCCCGGTCTCTATGACGTCGTTATGATCAACGCCGCCTTCAACGACCAGGCGATGGCTGAAAAGCTGATCCAGCCGATCGATACCTCCAAGCTGCCCAACTATGCCGACATCAGCAAGGACAAGGCGAACTCGCCGATGCTCGACCATGACGGCAAGGTCTATGGCGTGCCGTGGGTGTGGGGCCTGACCGCCCTGGCCATCAACGAAAAGTCCTTCGACAAGCCGCCGACATCGATCGCGGAAATGTGGGATCCCGCCCATAAGGGCCGCGTCGTCATCCGCGACGATGCCGTCGAGGCCGTGCAGTTCGGCGCCATCGCCACAGGCCAGAACATCAACGACATCAAGGATATGGATGCGGTCAAGACGAAGCTCACCTCGCTGATGCCGCAGATCAAGACCTTCTGGAGCTCGGAGAACGACTGGAACCAAATGGTGGCTTCCAATCAGATCGACATCGGCACCTATTGGAGCGGTTCGGCCGACCGCGCCAAGACGCATTTCAAGCTGCCGGTCTCGCTCGTGATCCCGCAGGAAGGCGCGGTCGCCTGGCTGGACGCCTTCTCCATCCCGGTCGGCTCCAAGAATGTCGCGGGCGCCGAAGCCTTCATCAATTACATGATCGACCCGAAATTCTATGTCGAATGGGTCACCAAGGTCGGTGCACCAGTGTCGGCCAACACCAAGGCGGTGGAAGCGCTGCCCGAGGATGCGTTCAACCGCAAGGTGATGGGTGATCCCGCGGTCGCCAAGCGCATCCAGTTCCAGGCGCCGATCACCGATGCCCAGCGCGAAGCTTATCTTACGCTCTGGCAGCAGCTGAAGGTTGACGTGAAATAAAACGCGCGTCGGGGCCGGCCGGTGTTCTCGCCGGTTGGTCCTCCCAATCCGGGGGAGGAGGATAGCATGGCAGCAGAGGGGGCGGTCGCAGCGCGCGGCGGGCTGAGATCGGCGCTGCCGCTGCTGGCGCCCGCCTATCTCTGGCTGACGGTGGCGATCTTCCTGCCATTGTCGGCCATGGTGTTCTTCTCGTTCATGACCGACCTGCCGCTGACGGGAAAGCCGTGGGCGTTCACGCTTGGCAACTACGCCGCCTTCTTCTCGCAAAGCCTCTACCTGACACTGCTGCTTGCCTCGTTGCGCCTCGGCCTCGAGGTGACCTTGTGGTGCATCGTCATCGGCTATCCCGCGGCTTACGTACTGGCCAAGGTGCTGAAGGGGCGCAGCCGCGAGGCGATCTTCCTGCTCGTCATCCTGCCGTTCTGGTCGAACGGGCTGGTGCGCATCTTCTCCTGGGCGATGGTTTTGCGCGAAGGCGGCATTCTCGATACCGCGCTCAATGCGGTGCTGCCGTTCAAGATCAATATCGATCTCATGTATTCCTATCCGGCGATCATCATCGGACTGGTGCACTCCTATGTGCCATACATGGTGCTGACCTGCTATCTCACTTTGCAGGCGATCGACGATTCCTTGATCGAGGCCGGACGCTCGCTCGGCGCCTCGCGGCTGCAGGTGCTGAAGCGCGTCATCATCCCGCTGTCCATGCCGGGCCTGTTGGCGGGCGCGGCCCTCATCTTCGTGCCGGTTGTCGGCTCCTTCATGGAGCCGCGCATACTCGGCGGCCGCAGCGGCACCTTCTATGGTACGGTGATCGAGGATCAGTTCGTCGCTGTGTTCAACTGGCCGCTTGGGGCGGCACTCTCCTTCATCCTGTTGGCCGTGGTGCTGGTTATTCTGGCGCTGGCCGCACCGGTGCTGCGGAGGACGGCGTGATGGCGACGACGCGTATCCTGGAATGGCTCGGCCGCCTCTATATCGCGGTGCTGCTCGCCTTCCTGTACTTGCCCATCCTCATCATGGCGCTGATGTCGTTCAACGTCTCGCCTTTCTACCAGCTGCCGTTCGAGTGGACGACGGGATGGTATGCCTCGCTGTGGCAGAACGACCAGCTCATCGCCGCCACCTGGAACAGCATCAAGATCGCCGTCATCACCACGGTCATCTCGACCGTGCTCGGCTCGGCGGCGTCCCTGGCGCTCTACCGCAATGAATTCCGCGGCAAGAAATTCCTGCAGGCGCTGCTGTTCCCACCGATCGCCATTCCCTGGCTGATCACCGGCACGGCGATGCTGATCTTTTTCTTCGGCATCGGCATTGGACGCGGCCTGTTCGCCATCCTGCTCGGCCATGTCGCATTGGCGCTGCCCTATGTCATCGTGGTCGTCTCGGCGCGATTGCAGACCTTCGCGCCGGAGCTGGAAGAGGCGGCGCGCTCGCTCGGGGCCAATCAATTGCAGGTGACGAACCGCGTTACGCTGCCCTGGATCATGCCGGGTGTGATCGCCGGCGGCTTGTTTGCGTTCGCCGTGTCGTTCGACCAATTCGTGGTGTCCTATTTCCTGGCGACGCCGGGGCAGACGACGCTGCCGGTCGAGATCTACGCCGCGATCCGCAAGGGTTTCACGCCCGAGATTAACGCGGTCTCCACCATCATCATCGTCGTGTCGATGGCGCTGATGCTGCTCACGGCGCGCTTCTTCAAATTCGGCGGAGAGAAATAATGGCGGGCGTCCAGGTATCAAACGTCTCGCGCAGCTTCGGCGCACACAAGGCGCTGGACGATGTCTCCATCGATTTCGCCGATGGCGGCTTCTACGCGCTGCTCGGGCCATCGGGCAGCGGCAAGACCACGCTGCTGCGCCAGATCGCCGGTTTCGATTTTCCCGACAGCGGCCGCATCGCCATCGGCGGCGAAAGCGTTGAGCGGGTGCCGGTCGAGAAGCGGCGCATCGGCATGGTGTTCCAGAACTACGCGCTGTTTCCCAATATGAGCGTCGCCGACAATGTCGCCTTCGGTCTGTCGGTGCGCGGCGAGGCCAAGGCGGCGATTGCCACCGAAGTGCAACGCGCGCTCGACCTCGTTCAGCTCAGCTCGCTCGGCGGTCGCAAGCCGCATCAACTCTCTGGCGGCCAGCGCCAGCGGGTCGCGCTGGCGCGCGCCATCGTCACCAAGCCACGCGTGCTTTTGCTCGACGAGCCGCTCGGCGCGCTCGACAAGGCGCTGCGCGTCGACATGCAGATCGAGCTCAAGCGCATCCAGCGCGAGATCGGCATCACAACCATTTTCGTCACCCACGACCAGGAAGAGGCGCTGACGATGAGCGACCGCATCGGCATCTTGCGCGACGGCCGGCTGGTGCAGGAAGGGCCGCCGGAGGAGATCTACGACCGGCCGAAAAGCGAATTCGCCGCCACCTTCCTCGGCGACGCCAATATCTTTCGCGGCGATACCACCGGCAACGGCATTCGTCTGCCGGACGGCACGACGATTGCCGCCGGGGCCGGCGCCAGGCTTGCCGCCGGCGCAAAGGCAAGCTGCGCCGTGCGTCCGGAGCGTATTCGGATTGCCCTAGATGCCGGGACTTCGGACGGCGATGCCAACATGCTCAAGGGCCAGGTATCCAAACGCATCTTCGCCGGCAACAACAGCACCTACTTTGTCGAGCGTGCCGGCCAGACGCTGAAGGTCATCGTCCAGAACACCGGCGCTGACAGGCTGGCGGAAGGTCAGCATGTCGTACTACGCTGGTCGCCGGAGAGCACGGTGTTGATCGCGGCGGGGTAGTTCACTGAACTGTTGGCGTTCCTCCGCGCCATAAGATCGAGCAGGGGCCGGAGCGCCAATGACGTTGGAATTGACTGCCGAGGACCAATCCATGCTCGATGGCGAGCAAGGGCCGTCGGCGGCTGCGGCCATGAAGATCCTTGTCGCCTTCTCCAAAGCCATCGGAGCAGAGAGCCTCCTCGACATCGCCGGCGCCCATATTGATGGCTGCCTCTACCACGGCAAGGCAGGGCTCGATTTCGTCGAACGGCTGGTCGAAGGCGGCGGCCGCGTTCAGGTGCCGACGACGCTCAATGTCGGTTCGTTTGATCTCATCCATCCCGGTCTGGTGAAGATGCCGGCGGCGGAGGAAGCGCCGGCGCGGCGGCTGATGAAGGCGCATATCGAGCTCGGCTGCCAGGCGACCTTTACCTGCGCGCCCTACCAGACGCGGTTCCGGCCCGGTTTCGGCCAGCAGATCGCCTGGGGCGAATCCAATGCCATCGTGTTTGCCAATTCCGTGATCGGCGCGCGCACCAACCGTTATGGCGATTTCATCGACCTGTGCTGCGCCATGACCGGACGCGCGCCGGCCTGGGGCCTGCATCTCGACGAAAACCGGCGCGGCCGCATCCTGTTCGAGCTGGACTTTGCTGAGCCAGAGCCGAGCGACGGCTTGTTCGTCGGCGTCGGGCTGATCATCGGGCAAGCGAGCGGCGATCGCGTTCCGGTTATTACAGGCCTGCCGCGGCCGCGCGACGAGGACCAGCTGAAGGCGCTTGGCGCGGCGGCGGCCACGACTGGCGCGGTGGCGCTGTTCCATGCGGTCGGCATCACCCCGGAAGCGGGAACGCTTGACCAGGCGTTCCAGGGTCAAGCACCGGAAGACACGATCCGCATCACGCGGGCCGATATCGATCAAGCGCTGGCCAGGCTGTCGCGCGTACCCGACGGGGCGCCGCTGGCGGCCGTGTCGCTGGGCACCCCGCATTTCTCGCACGCGGAATGGATGCGCCTGCTGCCACTGCTGCGCGCCGTTGCGCCGGGCCGGGGCATCCCGATCTATGTCAACACCGGTCGCGCGACGCTGATGCGATTGCAGGAGGAGGGGGCGCTTGACGGCACGCAGGCGTTCGGCCTGATCCCCGTCGCCGACACCTGCACTTATGTCACTGCGATTCTGGAACGGCTCGACGGCGCGGTGATGACCAATTCCGGCAAATGGGCGCATTACGCGCCGGGCAATATCGGCGTGACGGTTGCGTTCGCCGATATGAAGGATTGCGTCCGCTCCGCCGCGATGGGGCACGTCGTGCGAGGCGCGTCATGACCGCGCCGGCGGGAACGAGAGTCGTCGAGCGATCCGGCATCTTCCAATTGACCGGCAGTGCCGAAGGGCGGGCGCTGGTGTTTTCGCAGACGCTCAGCTTCTGGGGCGGCATCGATGCGGGGACCGGGGACATAACGGATCACTCGCATCCTGGCCTCGGCCAGAACGTCGCCGGGCAAATCCTGGTGATGCCGAGCGGGCGCGGCTCCTCGTCCTCATCCTCGGTGTTGGCCGAGGCGATCCGAAGGGGCACGGCGCCTGCCGGCATCCTCCTCGAACGGCCCGACCCGATCCTGGCGGTGGGCGCCATCGTTGCGGAATTCCTATACGGGATCAGCATGCCGCTGGTGGTCTGCGACATTGACGGCATTGTTTCCGGCGAGCGGATCGCGATCGGTGTCGGCGGGGATAACAGGGCAATTGTCCGCAAGGAAACCGTTTCCTGACCAAGTTCGACGCGGACGACGCAGGCAGTTGGCGCTTCGCTCCCCACCAAATCTCATTTCTTTCAGACAGCCTTCCGCTCGAACAAACTTTTCGCTCGGCCCGAAACATTGGCACGATATTCCAAGCGGCACGGTTGACTGGGGGCGGGTTGTCTAGCCTATAATTCTACTAAATTCATAGACTAACTTCGTCCGGCGCTGCACGGCATGCTCCATCTGAGCGGCAGCAAGAAGGGAGCGCATCGATGCCGAAGACAGAATCCAACTCGATCGAGCTTGGCACCAAAGCGGCCGATTTCCTGTTGCCCGACGCACAAGGCGTGCTGCACCGGCTCGGCGATTTCGATGCAAAGCCCGCCTTGCTCGTCGTCTTCATCTCCAACCGCTGCCCGTTCGTCGTTCTGATCCGCGAGCAGCTTGCCGCTTTCGCCAGGGAATATGCGGGCAAGGGGCTGCAAGTGGTGGCGATCAATTCCAACGACCATGAGGCGCATCCCGAAGAGACGCTGGCCCGCATCGGCGAGGAAGTGGAGGAATTCGGCTATTCCTTCCCCTATCTCAAGGATGCCTCGCAGCAGACGGCGAAAGCTTATGGCGCGGCCTGTACACCCGACTTCTTCCTGTTCGGCGCCGACCGGCGGCTCGCCTATCACGGCCAGTTCGACGATGCGCGGCCGGGCAACGGCAAGGTGGTGACGGGCGCCGATCTGCGCGCGGCGCTCGACACGGTGCTGGAAGGCGGCAGGCCCGCCGCCGACCAGGTGCCGTCGATCGGCTGCAACATCAAATGGAGCGCCGGCAATGAGCCGGCGTGGTTCTCGGGCGCTGCGCGCGCTGCTTAGCGCCTCGCACTCCTTCGCAGAGCATCCATGTCCATGCCTCAAAAATCCGCGTCCGACAGGCTGCAACTCCAGGCCGACGTGCTCGTACTGGGCGGAGGCCCGTCCGCAGCCTGGGCGGCGGTCGCCGCTGCCGAAAGCGGCGCGCAGGTGGTGCTGGCCGACAAGGGCTATCTCGGCACCAGCGGCGCCACCGCACCGTCCAATACGGGCACTTGGTGCGTACCGCCGGGCGACAACAGGCATGCCGTGGTCGAGCGACGCTGGCAGCGCACCGGCGAACTTGCGGACCAGCGCTGGATGCTGCGCTGCGTCGACACGGCCTATCGCAACCTGCTCAGGCTTTCCGAGTGGGGCTATCCGTTCCCAAGCGAGGATGACGGCCGGCTCTACATCGCCAATCTGCGCGGGCCCGACTACATGCGCTTCATGCGCCGCCGTGTGCTTTTGGCTGGCGTTACCGTGCTCGACCACCATCCGGCGCTGGAACTCCTGTCGGATGGCGATGCCGTCGTGGGCGCGGCCGGTATCGGCCGGCAGGCCGGCCAGGACTGGCGCGTCGACGCCAACGCGGTGGTGCTGGCGACCGGCGGCTGCGCTTTCCGTGAGCGCATCCTCGGCGGGACTGGACTGACCGGCGACGGTTATCTGATGGCCGCAGAGGCCGGCGCAAGCCTGTCGGGCATGGAGTTTACCGGCAAATACATGTTGGCGCCCTTTGGATCTTCGCTGAACAAGGGGTTGCCGTTCCGCTGGGCCTCGTTCCATCGCGAGGATGGGTCGCCGATCCTGGGCTCTACCGGTGAGCCGCTGCGCAACGGCATCGGTGAACGCGAGGACGAGGTGGCGCGCGCATTGATCGAGGGACCGGTTTATGCGCGCCTCGATCAAGCGGAACCCGCGCTGCAAGGCTGGTTGCGCCAAGGGCAGCCGAACTGCTTCGTGCCTTATGACCGCGCCGGTGTCGACCCGTTCACCGAGCTGTTCCGCATCACCCTGCGCGCCGAAGGCACGGTGCGCGGCACCGGCGGCATCGACATCGTCTCCGACGACTGCGCCACCGGCGTGCCCGGCCTCTATGTCGCAGGCGACGCCGCCAGCCGCGAGATCATGACCGGAGCGGTATCGGGCGGCGGCGCCGTCAATTCCTCCTGGGCGCTGGCCAGCGGCTGGTGGGCGGGCAAGGGCGCCTCGACCCATTCGAAGCGTCGCGGCGGCAAGGCGTTCCGCGACACCGTCGAGCCACTCGGCCAGGCCGGCCTGCGCCCGGCGGCCTCGCCGCGTGCCGACATCGCGGCAGGCGAGATCATCGAGGCGGTGCGCAACGAGGTGACGCCGCTCGACAAAAATTTCTTCCGCAACGGCGAGAGCTTGGAGAAAAGCCGGCAGCGGCTGGAGAGTGTCTGGCGCGACGTGCGCGACCATCTGCGGGGCGAAGGGGTGGACCGGGTCCGCACGCGCGAGGCGGCGTCGATCGCCGCCGCCGGGCGCTGGTCGGTGGCGGCCGCGCTGCATCGGACAGAAAGCCGCGGCATGCATCGGCGCACCGATCTGCCGGGCAAGAACCCGGCCCTCGCGCATCGGCTGGTCATATCAGGCGTCGACGACTTCCGCATTGCCGGGGCGCCGAAGCGCCTGGCGGAGCTGGCGTCATGATCGAGATCGTCTCGGCCGCGCGCTGCGTCGAATGCGACATCTGCGTCAAGGTGTGCCCGACCAATGTGTTCGACGCTACCAAGGACGGCGCGCCTGTGATCGCCCGCCAGGACGATTGCCAGACCTGTTTCCTGTGCGAGATCTACTGCCCGACCGACGCGCTTTACGTTGCCGAGTTCGCCGAGGGGCCGACCGGCATCACCGAAGCGCAGGTCGAGGCACATCAACTGTTCGGCGGCTACGCCCGCGCGCTCGGCTGGAAGCGCGGCAAGGCCGGCGGCTCTGAATTCGACCCGACGCACCGCATCCGCGTGGCGCAATAGGAAGCGACAGGACATGGACCGCATCGTCGTCAGCGATATCAAGAAGACCTTCCTGCTCAAGCCGGGGCAGTTCGTCACCGTCGACGGCGAGGAGACCGACCGCGTCACTGTGCTTGACGGTGTCGATCTTTCGGTCCGCAAAGGCGAGTTCATCACTTTGGTCGGCCCGAGCGGCTCGGGCAAATCTGTGCTGCTCGACATCATCGGCGGGCTGACGCAGGCAAGCGGCGGCGACGTCCAGCTCGACGGCCGGCGCATCACCAGGCCGGATCCTAAGACCGGCTATGTCTTCCAACAATATGCGCTGTTTCCCTGGCGCACGGCGCTGGCCAACATCGAATACGCACTGGAAGTGCGTGGTGTCGCCAAGGCCGAGCGCACGGCGACGGCGCGCCACTTGTTGTCGTTGTTCGGTCTTGCCGGTTTCGAGGACCGTTTCCCCAACCAGCTCTCCGGCGGCATGCAGCAGCGCGTGGCGATCGCCCGCGCCCTGGCGAGCAACCCGGAAGTGCTTTTGATGGACGAACCCTTCGCGGCACTCGACCAGCAGACGCGCGAGCTCCTGCAAGGCGAGCTCTTGCGGATCTGGGGCAAGATCAAGACGACGGTTATCTTCGTTACCCATTCGATCGACGAGGCGATCTTCCTCGCCGACCGCGTGGTGGTGATGACGGCGCGTCCGGGCGCAGTGAAGGAGATCATCGACATCGACCTGCCACGGCCGCGCGACGGAGACATCCGTGCCAGCGCCGGATTCAACGGATATCGCGCCCGCGTCTGGGACGCGCTGCGCGACGAGGTCAACAAGGCGCAGAAGGACTGGACGTTGTCGCCAGCCTTCAGTCATTGAGGAGCTAGAGCCATGGCCTATCTCACCGAAAAGTTCGGCCCTGCCGGCGCTCTTCACCTGTTTGCCGGCGCCGGCGAAACGGCGGCCGCCGCGAGAGTGCCGGCCATCAAGGCCCACAGTGCCAAGGCCCGGCGCAAGGGGACGAGCCACGGGACTTTCCTTTACGGCTTGCCGCTGCTCGGCCTGTTCTTCCTCGTGTGGGAAATCGCGCCACGGCTCGGCTGGCTGAACCGTATCTTCTTTCCGCCGCTGAGCGAGGTGCTGGTCGCTTGGTGGAACCTACTCGCCTCGGGCGTTCTGGTCGAACATATCGGCATCAGCCTGCAGCGCGCGGCGATCGGCTTTGCTCTCGGCGTGGTGGTGGCCATTCCACTTGGCCTGCTGATGGGGCGCTACTCGCTGTTCGAGAAGGTCTCTGACCTGCTTGTGCAGACGCTGCGCAACACCTCGCAATTCGCGCTGCTTCCGGTGTTCATCCTTTTGCTCGGCATTGGCGAGGAATCAAAGGTGGCGATCACCTTCTACTCCTCGGTCTTCTTTCTGCTGGTCAACACGATCAGCGGCGTCAAGTCGGTCGATCCGCTGCTGATCAAGGCGGCGCGCTCGATGGGTACGTCCGACTTCGACCTGTTCCGGAAGGTTATCCTGCCGGCCAGCATCCCCTCTGTTGTCGCCGGCGCAAGGCTGGCGGTGAAGTCGTCGCTGTTCGCGGTGATCGGCGCCGAGATGCTGGCGGCCAAATCCGGCCTCGGCTTCCTTATTCAGAACTCGCAGTTGATGATGGAAACGGCGGACATGTATGCCGGCATCCTGACGCTGACCGTCATCGGGCTCACCGTCAACTATTTGCTCGTCTGGTTCGAACGCTGGGCGACCGCCTGGAAAGGCCAGTCCGAGTCCTCGCTCATCTGAGCCGTTCACTCATTCCAATCAGCAAGGATTTTCCTCATGTCCAACATTGCATTCGACGGATTTCGCCGGCTGTTCCTGAAGGGCGCCATTGCCGTCGTCATCGGCCTTGGCGGCATGCCCGCCTTCGCGCAGGACAAGCCCGAAGTCATCCGCATCGGCAGCACCGCGCCGGGGCACCTCAAATTCGTCCTCGCCCAGAAGGACGGCTGGTGGGAAAAGGAGTTCGCCAAGGACGGCATCAAGGTCGAACTTGTCACCTTCAATGGCGGCTCCGAGGCGACGACGGCTTTGGCTACCGGCGCGATCGAATTCACCTATACCGGAAACAATCCCGCATTGCGCGTCGCCGCCTCCGGCGCCGATGTCAAGCTGATCGGCCTGTCGAGCTATGTGCGGTCGGGAGGCTCGTATGTCGTGGTTAAATCCGACTCTCCCCTGAAGACGCTGCAGGATCTCAAAGGCAAGAAGGTCGCCTATCTCACGGGCACGGTGCGGCATTCCAATTTCAGCAAGGCGCTGAACAGCGTCGGCCTGACGACTGGTGACATCGAGGGGTTGAACCTGCCTTTCGAGGCCTCCGGCCCGGCACTGCTGCGCGGCGACATCGACGCCCTCGTCGAGACGGATTCGACCGCGGCTAAGCTGGTCGACACCGGCGAGGCGCGGGTACTCTTCGATACCAGCACCTACCCGGAATGGAACGTGCCGAACGTCATTTCGGTCAACGGCGCCTTCGCGGCGAAATATCCGGACCTGGTCAAGCGGCTGCTGAAGGTCGACATCGAGATTTCGCGCTGGGCCGATGCCCATCCCGACGAGACGATCAAGACATTCGTCGAGGCGACCAAGTCGTCGGAGAAATCGGTGCGCAAGACCTATGCCGACGGCGTTTTCCACCAGGATCCGAGGCTGACCGACGATGCGATCGGGGCGCTCAAGGGCGAAGAGAAATTCATGGCCGGTGCCGGGCTTTTGAAGGGCTCGATCGACTATGGCAAATGGATCGACAAGAGCTTTGTCGATGCCGCCGCGGCGGAAGTCGCCGTCGTGCAGTAGGCTTTGGGCTTGGGCGGGCCTCACGGTACTCCCCCAACGTCGAAGGTCAGTCAGATCTCCGGGATGTTCTCCTTGAAAATCACCTGCAGCCTCGGCTGGTGCGGTTCGTAGGGCAGTGCCCGGACCGCATGGGTCAAGGTGTTGAGCGCTTCGCGAGCTTCGACGCGCGGGTTCTGGTCGATGACCGCGTCAAGCGTGCCGTCGAGCAGAAGCTCCTTGGTGCCTTCGGTTACCTCATGGCCAAGGAAAACCATCGACTGCGCGCGGCCGCGCTCCTTGAGCGCGCGGGCAATGCCGGTATTGCCCGCGCCGACATTGTAGATCGCGGCCAGATCGGGGTGTCGCTCCAGAAGGGCTGATGCCTCCGAATAGGCCTTCTCGCGGTCGTCAAGCATCTCGCGCATCTCGACGATCTCCAGATTGGGCGATTCCTCGGCCAATATGTGGCGAAATCCCATCTCGCGTTCCTCATGGCCGCGATAGGAGAGCGAACCGGCGAACAGCGCCACCTTCCCGGGACGTTCCGACCCCATGAAACGGTTCAGCAGGTAGCCGGCCAGCCGCCCGGCGGCCCGGTTGTCGATGCCGATATATGCGACCCTTGGCACATGCAGGATATCGGAGGCGATGGTCACCACCTTGACGTCGTTGGCCGATAGCGAGCGGATCGCCTCGCGCACCGTCGGATGGTCGAGCGCGATGACGCCGACGCCCTGCGTCTGGCCGCGCAGATCCTGCAAAAGGCGTGCGAGCCGGTCGGGATTGAAGCCCTCTATGGTGGCGATGTGGACGTCGAGATCGGGCCGCGCCAAGGCCTGCGCCTCGATGTGGCGGTGCAGCATCTTGATGAAGGAATTGGTGCCGGCCGGTAGCGCGAAGTCGAGCCGGATGACGTCGCCGGGCAGGGCGCGCGGCGACGTCCCGTTCGGGCCTTCGGCGATGTAGCCAAGACGCTGTGCCATTTCGAGCACGATTTCGCGCGTGCGCGCCCTCACGCCCGGACGGTTGTTGAGAACACGGTCGACGGTGGCGGCGGAAACGCCGGCTTCCCGGGCTATGTCAGTCAGGGTGGAACGCACCGTCTTTCATCTCCTCAATGCATCAGGATCACGCAATGCCGACGCCGGCCGGGCGGCGACTGCTCTTCGCCATCCGCGATTCTGATGGGAAATGATGTATCCGGCCTTGGCCCTTGCGCAAGCCGCCGGGCTAAATCAGATCGCCCGGCAGGATCGCGTCGGCGTGGGAAGATAGATTTCCCATCAAATCGAGGCAGCAGGGGCGCAAAATGGATCTCCGTATGACGCATTTTCCTGCCTTGTTGCGATGTTGTGAGGTGTTTTGATTATTTATGATGTTGACAGCCTTCCCGTACTGCCGTCAATATCCCTCATGGGCTGTGGAGGAAACATTGGCCCTGAGGGAGGAATTCCAATGTCTGATCTGATCCGCATGTCGCGGCGCCGATTGCTGGCGTCCGGAGGAAAGGCGGCGGTGTTCGTGGCCGCCGCAGGTATCGCACCGCAATTCATTCGTCCCGGCCGCGCTTTCGCGGCCGACGCGCTGGCGCCGGGCATGATCGGCGGCCCGACCGGCTTCGAAGGGGCGGAGCGCTATCAGTACGGGCCGGACACGCCGGAGGGACGCGCCATCGAGGCGGTCAAGGCAATGAAGGGCGCCGGCAAGGCGCCATCGAAGATCGTGCTCGGCCTGTCCGATGGTTCGATCGGCCAACTGACCCAGCCTTTCCCGGCCGGAGCACCATCGATCAAGGAACTGTGGGAAAAGGAAACCGGCATCACGCTCGAGATCGTCGGCGTGCCGAATGGCCAGGAATTCACCAAGACGATGCAGGACATTTCCACCAAGGGTGGAGCCTACGACATCTACGCCGTCGAATGGAACCGTCTCGGCGATCTCGCCGAGACCGGCGGCATCCTGAAGCTCGACGACTTCGTCGCCCAGCACAAGCCTGAATGGGACGACCCGGAACGCGGCTATGTCAACGGTGCCAAGGGTGTGTCGCTGCTCAACCAGTATCGCGGCTCGACCTACGGTGTGTCGCTGGATGGCGACTTCCAGACCTGGGTCTACCGCACCGACCTGTTCGGCGACGCGGCCGAGAAGAAGGCATTCAAGGACAAGTTCGGCTACGATCTGGCGCCGCCCAGGACATGGAAGCAGCATGACGAGATCGCCATGTTCTTCCAGCGCCCAGACAAGGGTCTGTTCGGCTCCACCGACATCCGCAATCAGGGCTGGGGCTACACCAACTGGTATCAGCGTTATGTCTCGATGGCCTCGCCCAACCAGTATCTGTTCGGCGATGACGGCAAGCCGCTGATCAACTCCGAGCAAGGCATTGCCGCCACCAGGGAGTATGTCGAGTCGCTGGCGCATCATTCGCCGGACGCGATCTCGTGGGGCTGGCCGGAACAGTATGGGAATTTCGCCAAGGGCGGAGCGGCCATGACCTGCGCCTTCTCCAACCTGCCGAAATTCCTCGACAATGCCGGCAACAAGGATTCGCAGGTGACCGGCAAGATCGGCTCGATGCTGCCGCCCGGCCGCGAGATCGACGGCAAGCTGATCAGCCGTTCGGTGTTGTGGCTCAACCTGTCGGCGTCGGTCTCCTCGCAGGCCAAGAACCCGGAGGCCTGCTACCTGTTCCTGCAATGGCTGGGTTCGAGCCGCATCTATGCCTGGATGACGGCCAATCCGGGTGGCTATTTCGATCCGTTCCGGCTGTCGGACTTTTCCGATCCGCTGGTGCGCCAGACCTACCACGCCTACCACATGGACGTGGTGCGCGAGACGGTCGCGCGCACCGTGCCGACCATCAACTATCCCGGCGCCACCGCCTTCCACAACGCGCTGGACGAAAACCTGGTGGCGTCGCTGACCAAGGCCAAAACGCCTGAGCAGGCGATGGCCGACACCGAGACCGAGTGGAAGAAGATCGCCCGGCGCATCGGTGAGGACAAGCTTCTCGAAGCCATCAAGACCAATAAGGAGGCATGGCCGACCGTTCTCGATCCGATCAGCTGATCCGTCTCCCTGGATCAGAGCCGGAGGGGAGGAGCATCCGCTTTTCCCCTCCGCAACCGACGCCACCAGCAAAGCAGCCAGATGAAGCGTTCCGTCCCCTTCGAGATATTCCGCTACGCCGCGATCCTCGCGGCGATCGCGGTGACGCTGGTGCCGATCCTGTGGATGGTGTCGATGGCCTTCAAGCCGATCGCCGAATGGTCGGCGACGGGGGCTGACCTGACATGGTGGCCGAAGAACCCGACGCTCAGCAATTTCCAGTTCGTGTTCGGCGAATCGACCAACAATCTGATCGTGGCGCTCGACCGCACCGCGCTGAAGCCGATCGTCTCGTCGCTGCTTTCGGCCGTGTTCGGAACCGCGATCGCCATGTCCGCCGGCACCGCGGCGGCCTATGGGCTGTCGCGCTTCGGCTCGGGACAGAACCTGCCGCTGGCGCTGATCCAGCTCAGGCTGTTTCCACCGATGGCGGTAATGATCCCTGTCATGATCATGTGGGCGTTCCTCAATTTCACCGACAGCTGGTGGGGGCTGGCATTGATCTACGGCATCGTCACCTTGCCGTTCGCCTTCTGGTTGATGAAGACGTTTTTCGATGACATGCCGCGCGAGATCGAGGAAGCCGCTCTGGTCGAGGGCTGTTCGCGGTTGCGCGTCTTCACGCGCATCACACTGCCGATGATGCGCGCACCTCTGGCCAGCGCCGCCTTGTTCGTCTTCATCCTCAACTGGTCCGACTATCTCATCGCGCTGCTTCTGACGACACGCGAATGGGTGACGATCCCCGTCTACATGGCCTCGCTATCGTCCTCGATGACCGGGCAGCTCTACGGCGCCAAGGCGGCGCTCGGCCTGATCGCAGCGGTGCCGCCCGTCATCATGGGCATTGCCATCCAGCGCCATCTGGTGCGCGGGCTGACTTTTGGGGCGCTCAAGCAATGAGCGCTGCGACCGCGACGATTCCGGAGGGCGAAATGGGCGCCGCGCGTGCGAAGCCGGCCTTGCGCGATGAAGGGGCAAAGCTGGGCTTCCGGCTGACCTTGCCGGCGCAGATCCTGGTGCTGTTCATCTCGGCCTTTCCGCTCTTGATGCAGCTCTACATCAGCGTCACCGACTGGTCGCCGCTTTCGGGCCTCGGCTGGTGGAACGCCTGGGAGATGTGGAACAGCTTCGCCAACTATACCGATCTCGTCGCCGATGCGCGCTTCTGGAGCGCGCTGAAGCGCACCGCCATCGTCATGATCGTGTGCGTGCCCGCCGAATTCCTGCTCGGCCTGGCGCTGGCGACGCTGTTCGCCGACGATTTTCCGGGAAAGCGCATCTTCTATTCGATCCTGCTGATGCCGATGATGGTGGTGCCGGCGGTCGCCGGCTACATGTTCTTCATGCTGTTCCAGTCCGGCGGGCCGGTGAACGACATATTGTCGTCGTTGACCGGTTCTCCCGTCACCATCGCCTGGCTGTCGGACCCGACCTTGGCGCTGGTGGCGGTGATGATCGCCGACATCTGGCAGTGGACGCCGCTGATGTTCTTGATCCTGCTCGCCGGACTGGTCGGCGTGCCACAGGACCAGATCAAGGCGGCGACGCTGCTCGGCGCCAATCCCTGGCAGCGCTTTACCACTATCGTGCTGCCGAAGATGAAGACCATCATCATCATCGCGCTGGCGATCCGGGTGATCGAAAACTTCAAAATTTTCGACACGCTCTACATCATGACCGGCGGCGGCCCCGGCGTCGCCACGGAAACGATCTCCGTCTACATCTACAAGGTCACCACCCAGGATCTGATCTGGGGCTATGTCGCGGCCATCGCGCTCGCTATCCTGGTGGTGCTGTCCGTCGCGGCGGTGTTCGCCATGAAGCGCATGGCGAAGGCAAGGCAGGTGCCGGCATGAGCGCGATCCGGCTACAGAACCTGGTCAAGACATTCGGCGATTTCACCGCGCTGAAGACCATGGATCTCGAGATCGCCGATGGCGAGTTCATGGCGCTGCTCGGGCCGTCCGGCTGCGGCAAGTCGACGACCATGAACATGATCGCCGGCATGGAAGAGCCGACAAGCGGGAAGATCCTGTTCGGCGAACGCGATATGGCCGGTGTGCCGATGGGCCGGCGCGGCGTTGGTTTCGTGTTCCAGAACTACGCCATCTTCACCCATATGACGGTGCGCCAGAACCTCGCTTACGGACCAAGGATGCGGGGGGCGGCGAAAGCCGAGATCGACCGCCGTGTCGGCGCCATTGCAGAAATGCTGCAGCTGACGCCGCTTCTCAACCGCAAGGCCGACCGGCTGTCGGTCAACATATTGCAGCGCGTGGCGATCGGTCGTTCGGCGATCATGGAGCCTGCGATCTTCCTGCTCGACGAGCCGCTGTCCAATGTCGATGCGGCTTTCCGGGCGATCATGCGCACCGAGCTCAAGCAGCTGCAGCGCCAGTTCCGGCAGACCATGGTCTACGTCACTCACGACCAGCTCGAAGCCATGACCATGGCCGATCGCATCGCGGTAATGGACCATGGCGTGTTGCAACAGGTCGGAACCCCGCTCGACGTCTACAACAATCCGGCCAATGTCTTCGTCGCCCGCTTCATCGGCGCACCGGGGATGAACCTCCTCAAGGGCAGGCCGGCGGAGAGCGACCGTGGGCTGGTCGTCGACCTCGGACCGCTGGGCATCACGCCACCGCTGCCGGACGAACTCGCCCCGGCGGTGAGAGCGGGGCGGGGAGACGTTCTCTACGGCTTCCGGCCGGAGCAGGTAATGCTCGCCGACCGCGGGCTGTCGATGCAGGTGACCTTTGTCGAGCGCATCGGAGCGCGCACCATCGTTCATCTCGGCCACGGAGAGGGTGCGGTGAAGGCGGTCTTCGAGAATGATGTCGGGTTGTCGATCGGGGAAACGGCGATAGTCGCGCCAGAGGCGGCGTCGGTGCGCGTCTTCGATGCTGTCAGCAGCCTTGCGATAAAGGCGGTTTGAACCATGGCCGACATCGTCTTCCGCAACGTCACGAAACGCTACGGCGCAACGCTCGCCGTCGACGATGCCTCGTTCACGGTCAACGACAACGAGTTCTTCTGCTTCTTTGGTCCGCCACTATCGGGCAAGTCGACGATCCTGCGCCTGGTGCTCGGGCTGGAGATGCCGGACGCCGGAGAAATCCTGATCGGCGGCAAGCCGGTCAACGCCGTCTCGCCGGCCGAGCGCAACGTCGCCATGGTGTTCCAGAACCTGGCGCTGTTTCCGCATATGAGCGCGCTCGACAATGTCCGCTTCCCGCTGGTGGAACGCAAAATCGCCGAGCTCGACATCAGGAGACGTGTCGCCGATGTCGCCGCCAAGCTGCATATCGGCCATGTCTTGCATAAGCCGCCAGCGCAGCTTTCGGGCGGTGAACGCCAGCGCGTGGCGATCGCGCGGGCGCTGGTGCGCGATCCCGCCGCCTATCTGATGGACGATCCGATCTCGGCGCTGGACGCGCGGCTGCGCGAGGAAACACGGGTCGAGCTGAAGCGCATCCAGCGCGAGCTTGACAAAACGCTGATCTACGTCACGCACGACCAGGAGGAGGCAATGTCGGTCGCCGACCGCATCGCCATACTGGAGAACGGCCGCATCCGGCAAATCGGCGCTCCGGCAGAGATCTATGACCGGCCGGCAAGCGCCTATGTGGCAAGAATGCTCGGCTCGCCAATGATGAACATCCTGCCTTCGGTGCGGAGCAGAGGCGGCGTCGAGGCCGCGGATGGTGCAATCCGCATCGCCGACGACAAGGCGCCGGCCGATGCGGTCGAAATCGGGCTCAGGCCCGAGGACATCAAGGTCCGCCCCTGGACCGATAGCGAAAAGATGGAAGGTGCGCCAAGCCGTCCGGCACAGGTATTCGAGGTCGAGCCGCTTGGTGGCTACACAGTCGTGACGCTTGCCGCCGGGCAGGCGCGGCTGAGGGCCCTGTTGCGCGGCCAGCCCGAGATCAGGCCCGATGCGATGGTGGCGATATCCTGCGTGTCGGCCAGAGTGCATTATTTCGCTCAAGGCGGAGGCGCGTTGTGACAGCGGCCGCAAGGAAAGAGTTTCGGGAGGAAGACATGGCAGGCAAAGGCTTCGAGCCGGACGTGAGGGTTCGCACCAGGGAATTCAAGATCGGCTGCGTCGGCGCCGGCATGATCATGGCCGAATGCCATCTCGCGGCCTATAAGGAAGCAGGCTTTCCTGTCGTGGCGATCGCTTCGCGTACAAGGGCGAATGCGCAGAAGGTTGCCACGCGTTGGGGCATTCCGACCGTCCACGACACGCCGGAACGACTGATTGAGGATCCGCAAGTCGAGATCATCGACCTGGCTTTCCCGCCGGACCAGCAGCCGGCGCTGATACGCCATGCGCTGAAGCAGAAGCACATCAAGGCGATCCTGGCGCAGAAGCCGCTGGCGCTGTCGGTCGAGGAAGCGGTGAAACTGCGCGACGAGGCGGCGAAGGCCGGCAAGATCCTCTCGGTCAACCAGAACATGCGCTACGACCAGTCGATGCGCGTGCTGAAGCAGATCATCGACAGCGGGGCGCTCGGCGACATCGTCTTCGCGCAGATCGACATGCATGCCATTCCGCACTGGCAGGGCTTCCTCGAGGACTATGACCGGCTGACGCTCGCCAATATGAGCGTGCATCATCTCGACGTACTGCGTTTCCTGTTCGGCGATCCCGATGAAATCACCACACTGACGCGCAAGGATCCGCGCACGACATTCGACCATTCCGACGGCATCACGGTTTCAACCCTGCGCTTCCCGTCCGGCGTGCTGGCCGTGTCGCTGGAGGATGTCTGGTCCGGTCCGCGCCAGCAGGGTTATCGCGACGACCAGCACATCAACTGGCGCGTCGACGGCACCAAGGGCGTGGCCAAGGGTACGATCGGCTGGCCGACCGGTGCGGCCTCGACGCTGACCTACGCTTCGGCTGAGACGACAAGCGGCGAGTGGGTCAGCCCAAGCTGGGACACGATGTGGTTCCCGCATGCCTTCATCGGCGTGATGGAGCAACTCCAGCATGCGGTGAAGACAGGCACACCGCCAGCGCTCTCGGTCGCCGACAACGTCAAGACCATGGCACTGGTGGAAGCGGGCTACCGCTCGATCGCTTCGGGCCGCACGGTCAAGCTTTCCGAAATCTCGACAAACCCGATCAATTGAAATCACTGGCAACTGAATCGCTTACAGGGAGGAATTCACACCATGATGCAGGCAGGTATTTTCACGGGCTATTTCCCGTACGGCCTCGAAGAGACGGCGAAAAAGATCCGCGGGCTCGGTTTCAACACGGTGCAGCTCGACCTGCATTTCAAAGATGTCGATCTCTCGGCCGGGCAGATCACCAAGGAAAAGGCTAAGACGGTGCGCGATGTCTTCCGCGACCACAACCTGCCGGTCTGCTGCGTGTCGGGATACACCAACATCATCCATCCTGACAAAGCGGAACGCGAGAAGCGCGTTGGCTACCTCAAGGAGATCATCCGCAACGCTCGCCATTTCGGCTCGCCTTACGTGATCTCGGAAACCGGCACTTACAACACCGAATCCGACTGGGTGCACCACCCCAAGAACAAGACCGAGGAGGGGTTCGAGGAATGCCGCAAGGTCATCGCCGACCTTGCCCAGACGGCCTACGACCACGGCGCGGTCTTCCTGCTCGAAACCTATGTCAACAACGTCGTCGGCTCGGTCGAGGAGACGGTCAAGATGTTCGCGCAGGTCGACCATCCGGGCCTTGGCCTCTTGATGGATCCGACCAACTATTTCGAGACGCACAACATCGACAGGATGGACCAGATCCTGAACCAGGTGTTCGATACGTTGACGGACAAAATCAAGATAGCGCACGCCAAGGACGTCAAGCGCTCGGGCAGCGACAAGTCGGAAAAGCATGCCGACATCGGCGATGAGGATGCCATGGAAAGCCACACCTTCCGCGGCGTCGGCGAGATCGAACTGCCGGCGCCCGGCCTCGGCTCGCTCAACTACGACCTTTATCTTCAGCGGCTTGCCGAGAAGCACCCGAACATTCCCGTCATCATCGAGCACCTGTCGGAAGACGACGTGCCGCGCGCCAAGAAATTCCTCGACGGGAAGTTCCGCGCCAACGGGCTTTGATGGCTCCAAACAAGGGAGGAAAGAATGTTGAAATTCGCTTGGAAATTGACGGCCGCCGCGGCGGTGCTCGCTGGCGTGGCGCTTGGTTCGGCCGCGCAGGCACAGGACGGCCAGAAGACGTTCTACCTGCTGTCGCATGGCGGCCCGTCGGACGCGTTCTGGATCGACTGGAACGCGGGCGCCACCAAGGCTTGCGACCAGCTCAAGGTGACCTGCAAGATCTCCTTCAGCGGCGGCGACATGGCGGCGCAGAAAGAGGCATTCAACTCGGCATTGGCGGCCAAGCCCGACGGCATCGCCACCACCTCGGCGCAGCCGGGCCTGTGGACCGAAGAGGTCAAGGCGGCGAAGGCCGCCGGCATCCCGATCGTGTTCTTCAACACCGACGATCCGGCGACGGGGCGGCAGGCCTATGTCGGAGCCGACCTGAAGGAGGCCGGCGCGACCTGGGCAAAGTATCTTGTCGACCACAAAATGGTGAAGCAGGGCGACAAGGTCTTCCTGCCGGTCGAGGTTCCCGGCGCCAGCTATCAGCAGCTCGAGACCGAAGGCATCGCCGGCGTTTTCGATCCGCTCGGCATCAAATATGACGTTGTCGATTGCGGCACCGATCCGGCCGGCATCATCGCCAAGATGACCGACTATATGGTCGCCAACAATCCGCCGGCGATCATCGCGCTCGGCGATTCCGTGGCGGCCAGCGTCAAGCGGGTCTTCGACGGCGCCGGCGTGCCGGCCGGCAAAATCCCGGTCGTCGGCTGGGGCAATTCGAAGGAGACGGCGCAAGCCGTCAAGGACGGTTTCGTCAACGCGGCCGCCTGGCAGTACCCATCGGCGCAGGGCTTTATGCCGGTGGCGCTGCTCGGGCTTGCCGCCTCGGGCGAGCCGATCGGCTACGACATCCACACTTTCGGTCTCTACGACGCCTCGAGCGTCGAGCCGATCCTCAAACTCTACGACAAGAAGTGAAATGGATGCCCGCTGCGCCGGCGGCGGGCGCCCTGCAAGCAGCATGGTTCAGAACGTCATGGCAGTCACCGCGGAAGAGGGCGCAACAAGCGCCAGGAGCAGGTCGAGGCTGATGCGCTCGCCGCAATTCTCTTCGTTCATCATCCTCGTCGTCCTTCTCGTGGTGTTCGCGGTCGCGGACGGCAATTTCCTGTCGCCGCTCAACATCTCCAACATGATGGCGTTCCTGCCCGAGCTCGGCATCATCGCGCTCGGCATGACGCTGCTTCTGACGGCCGGCGAATTCGACCTGTCGGTCGGCGCCGTATTCGGCCTGGCGCCGGTGGTGGTGATGCTTCTGGTGCAGAACGGCGGGGTGGATATCGGCGTTGCGCTTCTGGCCGGACTTTTGCTGTGCATCGCGATCGGGGCGATCAACGGGGTGATCGTCACCAAGATCGGCATCTCGTCGTTCCTGGTGACCCTGTCCATGCTGCTGATCGTGCGCGGTGCGGCCCTCTACATCACCCAGGGTTTCCCGCTGAAGTCCTGGGACCAGCCTGGCTTCTTCGTAACGCTGCTTGCCGGCAGCTTCAATATCGGCTCGTTCCGCTTCTACACCTCGCTGTGGTGGTTCGTCGGCCTGTCGCTGCTGGCAATCTACGTGCTGCGCTATGCCAAGCTCGGCAACTGGATCAGCGCCATCGGTTCCAACCGCAACGCGGCGGTGGCGCGCGGCGTGCCGGCGGACGCCGTCAAGATCTGGCTGTTCATCGCCACCTCGGTGCTGGCCGGGCTTGCCGGCATGATCAGCGCCTTTCGTATTTCGGCCGCTTCGCCGGTGGCCGGCACAGGCTATGAGCTCGAAGTGATCGCCATGGTGGTGGTCGGCGGCACGGCGCTGACCGGCGGACGTGGCACCATCCTGGGCACCATCGTCGGCGCGCTGATGCTGCGCGCCATCCGCAACGGCATCGTGCTCGTCGGCGTGCCCGGCCTCGCCTACAACATCTTCGTCGGCGTGATCATCCTCGCCATGCTCATCCTGCACGCTTTGCTGCAGAAAAACGCCGCAAGGAGCTGACGATGATGCAAGAAGTGCTTCGGCTGCAGAACCTGCAAAAATCCTTCGGCAGCGTGCGCGCGTTGAAGAATGCCTCGCTGACGCTGCGGGAAGGCGAGATAGTGGCCCTGCTCGGCGACAATGGCGCCGGCAAATCGACGCTGATCAAGGCGATCTCCGGCGTCTTCCCGGTCGATCGCGGCGACATCTACGTGCGCGGGCAAAAGGTTTCGATCCGCTCGACGCGCGACGCGATGGATCTCGGCATCGAGACCATCCACCAGGATACGTCGCTGGCACCGGATCTCAGCATCGCGCGCAATCTCTTCCTCGGCCGCGAACCGGTCACTTTCAAATGGTTGGGCGTGTTTGCGCCGCTCGATCTCGCCAAGCTGCGCGATGCTGCCTCCTCCCTGCTGAAGCGCGTCGGCATCTCGAAGAAACTCGACGCCGACGCGCTGGTCTCAACGCTGTCGGGGGGCGAGCGTCAGTCGATCGCCATTTCGCGGGCCATGCAGTTCGCCGCCAAGGTGATCATCCTCGACGAGCCGACCAACAATCTCGGCGTCGAGGAAACCCACGGCGTGCTGCGGTTCGTCAAGGAGATGCGTCAGGCCGGCCATTCGGTGCTGCTCATCACCCACAACATCCATCACGTGTTCGAGGTTGCCGACCGCATCATCGTCATGCGCCACGGCGAGATCGTTGCCGAGCAGACGGTCGCCGATACCGATCTGCTGACCGTGGAAAGCCTCATCACCGGCGCCGACCTGTCGGCTCTGATGAAGAGGGCGCAGTGACGGCATGGTAGAGCTTTACGGCAGGACGCTCTCGCGCCGGCAGGTCTCGGAACGCTCAGGCATGCTGTCGCAGTTCGCGGGCGTGCGGCTGATGACGCTCGGCGACGGGGTGGAGCGCGGTATCCGCATGCTGGAGTTCCGCACCGGCTCCGGCCTGCGCTTCACCGCACTCGTCGACCGGGCGCTCGATATCGCCGATTGCGACTTCAAGGGTCAGGCCATCGGTTGGCACTCGCCGAGCGGTTTTCGCAACCCCGGTCTTCACGACTATGAGGGGGAAGGGGGGCTGGCCTGGGCACGCTCCTTTTCCGGCTTGCTGGTCACCTGCGGCCTCGACCATATACTGGGTCGGGAAGAGGTGCCGGCCGAGAACTACAACTATCCCGGCAAGAAGACCGTGATCCATTCGCTGCATGGCCGTGTCGGCACCATCCCGGCGCGGCTGACCGGCTATGGTGAGGCGTGGGACGGCGACCGCTGCGTGCTGTGGGCCGAAGGCATCGTGCAGCAATCGGCGGTGTTCGGCGAGGATCTGCATCTGATCCGGCGGATCGAGGCGGATGTCGGCGGCAACGAGATCCGGCTGTCCGACCGTGTCGTGAACCATGGCTTCAATCGCACCCCGCATATGTATTTCTACCATGTGAATGTCAGTTATCCCCTGCTTGACGAGGGCTCGCGCTACGTGGCGCCAATCCGCGACGTGGTGTGGGCCGGCCATGCCGGGGAGCGCTATGAGGCGCAGAAGGTCGGCTATCGCACCGTGCCGGAACCGCGGATGGGATTCAGCGAACAGGTCTGGCAGCATGAAATGGACGCCGATGGAAAGGGCGAGGTACCTGTGGTGGTGGTCAACGACCGGCTCGGCCTCGGCTTCGAAATGGTGACGCGGAAAGACCAGCTGCCTTGCGCCTATCAATGGCAGAATTTCCAGGCCGGACAGTATGCGCTGGGCATCGAGCCATCGACGCATCATGTGCTCGGCGATCTCGCCGCGCGCGAACGCGGCGAAATGATCTGGCTGGAGCATGACGAAGGCCGGGCCTACGACGCCGTGTTCCGGGTCCTGGACGGCAGGGAAGCGATCGCCGGCGCCGAAGCCAGGATTGCGGCGATCGCCCGCCAGCCCGAACAGGATTATCCTCGGCCTTCCGGCAATTTCCCAAGGCTGGCGGGTCCGGCATGAGCGCGACATGTATTCAAAGCAAGCCCTCCGGCCGGCGGACCGGATTGCGAGCGGTGCGAGAAGTTTGGAGGCCCGTGTGACAACGATGGCAAAAAAGCGGGATTACAGCCTGGTCGGTGAAAGCACCAGGGCCGCGATCGAGACCGGCCTGGCCTCCGCCGAATGGTATCATACCGATGTCCCCCGCAAGGTGATGAAGGAGCTGATGCAGCGTTCCGACGGGCCGGCGATCCGCGACACCATCATCTGGATTGTTGCGATCCTGGCCTCGGCCGCCGGCATCATCTGGTTCTGGGGCTCATGGTGGGTGGTGCCGTTCCTGTTCGTCTACGGCGTGCTCTACGGCTCGTCGAGTGACTCGCGCTGGCACGAATGCGGCCATGGCACGGCCTTCCGCACGCGCTGGATGAACGATGTCGTCTACCACATTGCTTCCTTCATGCTGATGCGCAATCCAGTGCAATGGCGCTGGAGCCATGCCCGCCACCACACCGATACCATCATCGTCGGCCGCGACGCCGAGATCGCCGTCATGCGCCCGCCGGACCTGTTGAAGGCGGCGCTGGCCTTCACCGGCATCCTCGATTTCCGCTATTCGCTGCCGACGCTGGTGCGCCAGGCTTTCGGCAAGCTGTCCGACGAGGAGAAGAGCTACGTTCCGGAAATGGAGTGGGCAAAGGCGGTGACGGCCGCGCGGTGGCATGTCGCCATCTATATCGCGACGATCGCGCTTGCTATCGCGCTGAGGTCATGGATACCGGTTGTGCTGATTGGTTTGCCGCGCCTCTACGGCACCTGGCACATGGTAACGACCGGCCTGCTGCAGCATATCGGGTTGGCCGACAATGTCGTCGACCACCGGCTCAACACGCGGACCGTCTACATGAACCCGATCAGCCGGTTCATTTACTGGAACATGAACTATCATGTGGAGCACCACATGTTCCCGATGGTGCCCTATCACGCGCTGCCCAGGCTGCATGAGCTGATCAAGCACGACCTGCCCGTGCCGAACCCGTCGATGTGGCATGCCTATCGCGAGGTCTGGCCGGTCCTGCTCAGGCAGCTGAAATACGAGGACTATTACCTCAAGCGCGAGCTGCCGCCGACCGCCAGGCCCTATCGCGGTGAGTTCCACGAGGTCGATATGTCGGCGGCCGCCGAATAGCGATCGCGAATTTTTTGCAGGAGACCGATATGGCAGATTGGGTTGAAGCGTGCGCGGTGGACGATGTCGAGGAAGAGGATGTCATCCGCTTCGACCATGGTGGCCGAACCTTCGCGATCTATCGCTCCCCGGACAATGAATTCTTCGCCACCGATGGTTTCTGCACGCATGAGAAGGCACATCTCGCCGACGGGCTGGTGATGGACGACATCATCGAATGTCCCAAGCACAATGGCCGCTTCAACTATAAGACCGGCCAGGCCAAGGGCGCGCCGGTCTGCGTCAATCTCGCGACCTATCCGGTGAAGATCGAGGCTGGCAAGGTGATGATCGAGATCTGAAGCGCGGTGACCGATCCGGCACCGCGGCAAGCAAAAGAGGGACGTTTTGATGAGCCGAAAGAGACCGACCGTTGCCGACCTGCGCGCCATGAAGGGCAAGCGTCAGCTGACCATGCTGCGCGTGCTGACCCTGGACGAGGCGGAAGCCGCCGAGCGGGCAGGGGTCGATATCGTCTCCGTGCCGCCGGAACTCGTGCTCAACCCGCAATACCGCGATGCGGCACCGAGCCTGTTCACCATGCCGGGAGACAATTTCTACGAAATCGGCACATCGGATGATTTCCTGCGTTGGGCTTTCCGGCTCTACAAGGCCGGCGCCGACGCGGTCTATTGCAGCGCGGGCTACGCCACCATCAAGCGGATGGCGGACGATGCCATCCCCGTCATCGGCCATGTCGGCCTCATTCCATCCCGCGCGACGTGGACCGGCGGCTTCAAGGCGGTCGGCAAGACTGCCGGCGTCGCCATGCAGGTGTTCGAAGCGGTGAAACAACTCGAGGCCGCCGGCGCCATCGGCGCCGAAATCGAGGTGGTGCCGGTCGAGGTCGCCAAGGCGATCTCCGAGCGTACCTCGCTGATCATGCTGTCGATGGGCGCGGGCACCGGTTGCGACGCGCAATATCTGTTCGCCGAAGATATCCTTGGGCAGAACCGGGGCCACATGCCGCGACACTCCAAGGTCTATCGCAACTTCGCTGCTGAATATGATCGGTTGCAGGCGGAGCGGGTGGCCGCATTCTCCGAATATGTCGCCGACGTCAACAGTGGCGCCTATCCCGAGGACAGGCATGTGGTGCACATGGACCCGGCCGAGCTACGCCTGTTCCTCGACAAGGTCGGCCGGGGCTAAGGTCGCCTGCCAATTCCCATCGGCAAGTGCGGCATGAAGCGCGTCGGCTTCGATGCCGAGCGGCCGGTCCTCCTTCAGCGCCGGGACGAGCGCACGAATCGCGGTGTGGATAGCGGCCGTGCGCGGTGCCAGCACCAATCCGTCGCGCAGGTCGACGGCCTGGGCGGCGGCCATCAGCTCGAATGCGATCAGCCGCCGCCACAGCGCAATCATAGCGGCGCATTTAGCGATCACCAGCGGCGTCTGCGTGGCAGAGTCCTCGACGCCCTCGGAGACGGGCAGAAAATCGAGCATCACCGGATTGGCCTTGTGGCGGATGGCGGCCAGGATCGATGTCACCGTCTTTTGCAGCGGCACGAAGCCGGCCGACGCGCCGCCGACCGGCGACAGGTATTTCGGCAGGCCGTTGCGGCCCGAACCGGTGAGCTGGATGAAGCGCGCCGCGCTTGCCGCGGCGCATTGCGCGATTGCCAGACCAAGCGTCTCGAAAGCAAGCGACAGCGAGGCGGTGTGAAAATTGCCGGTCGACAGCACCAACTCGTCGTCGCTCAGCACCAGCGGGTTGTCGGCGGCGGCGTTGAGCTCGATCTCGACGGCACGTCTCGCCTGATCGATCGCCTCGATCACGGTGCCATGGATCGAGGGCATGCAGCGGATCGACAGCGGATCCTGCAAGGTGGTCGGCGCCGGCGCCTCGTCGCGGGCCAGCAGATCGTGCAGCGCCTTGGCGGCCTCGGCCTGGCCTGCCGCCGGCCGCGCCAGATGCAGGCGGGGATCTAGAATGGTGCGATTGGCGCCGATGCCTTCCATGGTCAGCGCGCCGGCCTGCTGCTGCTGGGCAAGGGCGGACAGCACATCCGTCACCACAAGCGCGCCGCTGCCCGCGGAAACGGCGGACGCGTTGATCAGCGACAGCCCATCCTTCGGGGCCAGGTCGATGGGGGCCAGGCGAGCCATCACCAGCGCCTTGGCCGCGGGCATGCGCCGGCCCTGATAGTCGGCCTCGCCTTCGCCGATCAGCACGCGGGCGACAGCGGTCATCAGCACGAGATCGCCGGCGCCGATCGAGCCCAGCGACGGCATCACCGGATGGATGCCGGCATTGAGCGTGTCGACCAGGGCGACGAACACTGCGGGCGAAAGGCCGGATCCGCCGACGGCAAGCATCGCCAGCCGGGCAAGCATGGCTGCCCGCACGGTCTCCACCGGCAGCGCTTCGCCGACGGCGCCGCTGCGGCCTTCCAACAACTGGCGCTGGAAGGCGCTGGCGTCGCCCTCGACCGTTGTGCCGAGATTGGCGCCGAGACCCGTGTTGAGCCCGTAGATCTGCTGGCCGGACGCGGCGGCCTTGTCGAGCACTTTCCGCCCCTTCTCCAGCCTGCCGATAATATCGGGCCCAATTTCCACCGTGCGTGCCCCGCGGGCAACGGCGGCGACATCGCCGACGCTGACGCCGGCTCCGGTGAGGATCAGAGCGCTCATGCGAAGCGCAGCCTCTGGCCGATGCCTTGTGCCTGCGCCTTGGCCAGCATTGCCTTGCCGAGCGCGATATCGGATAGCGATAGACCGCGATGCCAGAACAGGATTGTTTCGTCATCGCTTTCGCGCCCTGTTTTCAGGCCGGCGGCGATCTGGCCGAGCTCGGCATGCAGCGTCTTTTCGCTCAGCCGGCCGGTTTCGACATGGGCGCGCAGCGAGCCGAACTTGCCACCCTTGCACTGGCCCCAGTCGTCGACGACCATTTTCTGCATGATGTCGGTCAGCGACAGCTCGACCGCGCTCATCGTGCCATAGGGCACGACCAGCGCACCACGCTTGATCCAATCGGTCTTCAGCAGCGGCTGCGGCTCCGGCAGCCGCGAGGCCTCGATGACGATGTCGGCGCCCTCGACGCAACTTTGCCAGTCGGCCACCGCCTTGACCGGCTTGCCGAGGTCGGCGGAGAGCCTGGCGGCAAAGCCGTCGCGGCTTTCCGGCCGGCGCGAATGGACGCGGATCTCGTCGAAGTCGAAGAGGTGGTCGAGCAGGCGCACGTTCCAGTAGGCCGTGCCGCGCGCGCCGATATGGGCAAGCACCTTCGAATTCCTGCGCGCCAGATGCCTGGCGCCGATAGCGGTGACGGCGCCGGTGCGCATGTCGGTGATGACGGTGGCGTCGAGGATGGCGCGCGGCGCGCCGGTGCGTGGATCGAACAGATTGAGGATACCGAATTCGGAGGGCAGGCCGTGCAGGTAGTTGTCGACATAGTCGCCGACGATCTTCACGCCCGCGGCATCGAGCGGCGCTACATAGCCGCGCAAAACATTAAAATGGCCGTGAAAGGAGGGATCAGGCTCAAGATGAACGCGCGGCTCGATCACCGTCTGGCCGTTGCCTTGTGCGACCAGGCCGGTCTCCACGGCGTCGAGGATTTCGGCGTCGGTCATGGCAAGGGCATCGATGTCGAGGGCGTTGAGATAGTCGATATAGATAGGCTTCATGCGTGCACGTTCCTCGGCCGCCCCGTTCATCCATAACAGGCCGCGCCGCGACACGAAAGTTTGTTGGCTCTTGTCTGGACGACATCCGCCAAATGCTGTTCAAAGCGGTCCGTCATGACTGCCATCCCCGAGATTGAAGCTTCAGCCGACCCAGCCAGGAATTCGCGGCGTGTGGCACTGATCGTCGCCATCGCCTTCTTCATGCAGCTCTTGGATTCGACGATCATCTCGACGTCGCTGCCGCAGATGGGCGCCTCCTTCGGTGTGCCGGCGGTGGCGATGAGCATCGGCATCACCATCTATATGCTGACCATGGCGGTGTTCGTGCCGCTGTCGGGCTGGCTCGCCGACCGGTTCGGCGCGCGCAACATCTTCCTGGTGGCGATCGCACTGTTCATGCTGGCTTCGCTCGCCTGCGGCTTCTCCGAGAATCTCACCGAGTTCGTGGCGGCGCGCGCCGCGCAAGGGCTCGGCAGCGCATTGATGGCGCCGGTCGGCCGCATCCTCGTGCTGCGCAACGCGTCGAAATCGGAACTGCTCAACGCAACCGCGCTCATCACCTGGCCGGCGCTGTTCGCGCCGGTGATCGGGCCGGTGCTCGGCGGGTTCATCACCACCTATCTGTCCTGGCACTGGAATTTCTTCATCAACATCCCACTCGGCGCCCTCGGCCTGGCGCTGGTCGCCCGCTTCATCCCCGGCGACCGTGAAGCCGATCCCAAGCGACTTGACTGGCCGGGTTTTTTCCTGACATCGGCGGGACTTGCTTGCCTGCTCTACGGCCTCGAGCGCATCGCGCATCCCGACGACGGCGTGCTGCCGACAGTGCTGCTGATCGCGGCAGGGATCGTCATCGGCTGGCTGGCGGTGCGGCATCTCCGGCGCGCCCCCCATCCGCTGCTCGACCTGTCCTCGTTCAAGGTGCTGACCTTCGCTATCTCGACGCTTGCGGCCGGCACCATATTCCGCGTCGCGATCAACGCCACGCCCTTCCTGCTGCCGCTTTTGTTCCAGGTCGGCTTTGGCATGAGCCCGGTCGATGCCGGCATGATGATCCTGGCCTATTTCCTCGGCAATCTCGGGATGAAGACGGTGACGACGCCGATTCTGCGCCGCTTCGGCTTTCGTTCGGTGATGGTCGTCAACGGCGTCATTGCATCCGCGTCGATCATGGCGTGCGCGGCGATCTCGCCGCAGACGCCGCAGGCGCTCATGGTGGGGCTGATGCTGATCGCCGGCCTGTCGCGTTCCATGCAGTTCACGGCGCTGAACACTCTGGCCTTCGCCGATATCGTCGCAGCGCAGCGCAGCTCGGCGGCGACGCTCTCCTCGATGCTGCAGCAGGTGGCAATGCTGTTCGGTGTGGCGATAGCGGCGGCGATCCTCAATTTGTCGCAGATCGCCAGGGCCCAGCCTGCGCTGGACCTCGTCGATTTTCGAGTCACCTTCCTGGTGATCGGCGTCATCGGGCTGGTGGCGTCGTTCCGTTTCCTGGTGTTGCCGAGGACCGCCGGCGCCGAGGTTTCCGGCCACATGGCCGGGAACTGAAATCGAATCTTCCCATCTACCGCACGGTTAAATTCCATCTTCGCCTTGCGCCTTGGTGTCGTGCTTGCGCAAGACGCAGGGATGGCGCAAACAATTGCCAAAAGTGCTGGAGTTTCCGGGCATTGCGCCAGCTTCAGCAATCAATGCGTCCACATCGCGAGTCTCGTCGGCAGTCCGTGTTTTGAACGCGGATTCATTTGACGAACCGACGTTGAGCCGATTAGCTTTCTTTCCCAGGGTCGGCAGCGCTGCCGCCGGGGTGAAGACAGACAATGAACGCGATCGGTCGGCCGAGTTTCAAGAGCCTGAACCAGGAGGGTATTGTCTTTGCCATAGCGGTGATGCTGTTCATTGCCGCGGCCATAGGCCTGCCGGGCTTCATCGCTCCGAACAATCTCGTTGCCATCGTTCGTTCGGTCTCGGTATTGGGCATATTGGCGTTGGGCATGGCGGTCGTCATCATCGGCCGCGGCATCGACCTGTCGGCGGTGGCGATCATGGCGATGTCGGTCGCCTGGTATCTGCAGTTGATGAATTCAGGAACGCCTGACGGGCTCGCCTTCGCCTATGTGCTGGCCGGCGTGCTCGCCATCGGCCTGCTCAACGGTTTTCTTGTCGCCTATGCCGACGTGCCGGCGATTTTCGTGACGCTGGCGACCGGCTCCTTCGTCTTCGGCTATGTGCGCTCGCAACTGATCACGCAGGATGCCGTTCCGGTGCCGCAGGGCCATTGGGTGGAACTGCTCGGCGGCATGCGCCTCCTCGACATTCCCATCGAGGTGTTCGTCTTCGCTGGGCTCGCCTTCCTGTTCTTCCTGTTCCTGCGCTACACCAAATGGGGCCGCTACATCTATTTCGCCGGCGACAATCCGGTCGCCGCGCGCAACATCGGCGTGCCGGTGCGGCCGATGCTGGTACTGCGCTATGTGCTTTCCGCCTTCGTCGCGCTGATTGCCGGCCTGCTGACGGCGGCCAGCCTGCATTCGATCAACACCCGCGTCGTCAACTCGACGCTGCTCTACGACATCGTGCTGGTGGCGGTGATCGGCGGCATCGGCCTTTCGGGCGGGCGAGGTGGGGTGCGAAACGTGCTGGTCGGAGCGGCGCTGATCGGCATCCTGCTCAATGCGATGACCATCATCGACATTCCGCTGCTCTACCAGAACCTGATCAAGGCGGCGATCCTGCTCGGTGCCATCATCGTCGACGGCATCATCAATCCGCGCGACGAACAGACGGCGCAGCAGGGCGACATCTAGAGCATGATCCCGAAAAATGGGAACCGGTTTCGGAAGAGATCATGCTCAAACAGGAAGACTAAGCCAAAGCGGGCGGTTGGGGCCGGCCGCTGATAACAACGACCAACCAGAGGATGTGACATGAAACTGATCAAGACACTCATGGCGGCCGCTACGGCGCTTGCCGTCACGGCCTTCGTGGCGCCGAGCTTCGCTGCCGACGATCCGGGTCCCGCTGCCTATGCGCAGGCACTCAAGGGCAAACGCGTCATGCTGGTGCCGCTGGCGATGGGCTTCGACCTGGCGCAGGGCTGGGCTCACTATCTGAAGACCGAAGTCGAGGCCTGGGGCGGCACGTTCGAGACGCGCGACCCGAACTGGGTCGTCGATGCCGGCGCGCAGGCGATCACCGACGCCATCTCGTCAGACACCAGGCCTGATGTGCTGATCATCCACGCCCCGGATCTCAACTCCTACTCCAAGCTGATGAAGAAGGCGCAGGCAGCCGGCACCTATGTGATCCTGGTCGACAATCCCGCCAATTTCCCGGCCGATGCCTTTGTCGGCAGCGATTGGGACCGGCTCGGCCAACTCGAGGCGGAAGCCGCGATCAAGGGCTGCGGCGAGAACTCGTCCAAAAAGATCGGGCTGGTGCAGGGCGACCAGGCGAATTCCTCCAGCCTCTACCAGTACGCCGGCATCATGAAGGTGCTGGACAAGCATCCCGACTTCCAGGTCGTCGCCAAGCCGGACTCCAACTGGGACGCCACCACCTCGCGCAATGTGACCACAACGATGCTGCAGCAGCATCCCGACATCTGCTCCATCATCGACTTCTGGGACGGCGACGCCACCGGCGCGTCCGCTGCGATCCGCGACGCCAAGCTCGACGGGAAGGTTTTTCTCGTCACCACTGGCGGCGGCGAAAAGGCGGCCGACTGCGACAAGCTGGCCGACGGCACCTATGGCGCGGTTGTCATGACCGACCTTGCCCGACAGTCGGGGGACATGAACGCCATCATAAAGTTCCTGCTGCAGAGCGGCCAGCCGGCCGGCACGTCGCACACCTACATCTACACGCTGGAGAAGGCGACGACCAAGGCCGACCTCAAGCCCGACAGCTGCTGGGACCTGAAGGCTCTGCAGGCCGAAGCGGCGGCGAAGTAACCGGTTCTCGTGAAACCGATAGCTGCGAGGTGGCCGGACCGTCCGGCCACCTCTTTCTCTTTCCTTTTCCTTTTTCTCTCGCGGCAGCAGTGAGCCGATGTCCTTTCGCGAACGCCTCCAGTCCTGGCGCTACAATCTCGTTCCCGACCATCTGGTCGGCGAAATCCTGACCAAGCGCTGGACCGACAACGCCATTCCCTTCCTGGCGCTGGTGGCGACACTCAGCGTGTTCGGTTCGATCATTCCGGGCTTCTTCAAACTGACCTCGCTGCAGGAATCGACCCGCCAGCTCGGCGAATTCTCGATGGTCGTCACCGGCATGACGGTGGTGATGCTGGGCGGCGGCATCGACCTGTCGGTCGGCTCGATCTTTGCGCTGTCCTGCTTTTCCGCCGTCTATGTCTTCTTCATCCTCGAACAGTCGATCTGGCTGGCGCTGGCCGCTTCGCTCGCCGCCGGCCTCGTCTTCGGCGCCGTCAACGGCTATCTCGTCGGTTACCTCAGGCTGCGCGCCTTCCTCACCACGCTGGTCACCTTCATTTTCGGGCGGGCGCTGTTCGATATCCTGGTCACCACCTATGCCGCCGACGTGCAGCTTTCCCAGGCCACCTCCGATGTGCTCGACTTCATCGGCGACGGCACCTTCTGGGGCCTGTCGGTCTCGGTGTGGCTGGCCATTATCCTCGCCATCGTCACTCATATCGCGCTGACGCGCTCGCGGCCCGGCTGGCATGTGCTGGCGGTCGGCGGCTCCCGGCGTTCGGCTCACAATGCCGGCATCCGTGTGCGCCGCACCGTGTTCATGACTTATGTCTTCTCAGGCTTCTGCGCCTCGATCGGCGGCTTCCTCATCGCCTGCCGCTTGAGCGGGGCGGGGCCAGGCACCGGCCTCAACCTCGAGATCATGGCGCTGACCGCGGCGGTGGTCGGCGGCGTCAGCCTTGGCGGCGGGCGCGGCTCGGTGATCAAGGGGCTGATGGGCGCCATCATCGTCTTGACCATGACCAACGGGCTGATCCGGCTGGGCTACGGCACCGGCACCAACCAGATGGTGCTGGGCATCATGCTGGCGGTGGCGGTGACGATCGACATCCGCTGGTTGAAGAATCGCCACAAGGTGCTGAACGAGGTCTACGTCGCGCCGGTCTATCTCAGGATGGGCGAGACGCAGTCGGCGGCGCCCGGTTCTGGCACGCCTTATGAACTCGACAACGGGCTGTCGGGCGCCGACCATATCGGGCTCGGCGAACTGGAAGGACCGGAAGATGTCATCCTCGACCGTGACGATCATCTCTATTGCGGCACGCGCCATGGCGAGATCGTCCGCTTCTTCGCGCCGGACTACGTGAAGTCGGAAGTGTTCGCTCATATCGGCGGCTTTCCGCTCGGCCTTGCCTTCGACAAACCAGGCAATCTGATCAGTTGTGTCGGCGCCATGGGGCTCTATTCCGTCTCGCCCGATCGCGAGGTGAAACGCCTGTCGGCCGAAACGTCGCGCTCCTGGACGTCGGTCGTCGACGACGCACGGCTGCGCGATCCCAACGACTGCGACATAGCGCCGGACGGCCGCATCTATTTCACCGACTCGACCAAGCGCTACGACGCGCATGACTGGGCGCTGGATTCGATCGAGAACCGCGCCACCGGCCGCCTGCTGGTCTACGACCCGAAGGACGGATCGACCAGGACGCTGCTCGACGGCTACCGCTACACCAATGGTGTGTGCATGGCGCATGACGGCAAGTCGCTGTTCTTCGCCGAGAGCTGGGTCTGCCGTGTGCATCGCTACTGGCTGGAAGGGCCGAAGGCCGGCACCGCCGAATGCGTTATCCGGGACATGCCGGGCTATCCTGATAACATCAACCGCGCTTCCGACGGCAATTACTGGATGGCGTGGCTCGGCATGCGCACGCCGAGCTTCGACCTGTCGCTGCGCCATCCCGACATGCGCAAGCGCATGACGCGACGGCTGCCGCAGGACGAATGGCTGTTCCCCAACATCAACACCGGGGGCGTCGTGAAATTTACGGAAAAAGGCGGCATCGTCGAAGCGATGGGCGACCTCTCGGGCGGCGCGCATCCGATGGTCACCTCGATGCGCGAGCATAAGGGATATCTTTTCGTCGGCGGCATCCTCAACAACCGCATCGGCCGCTACAAGATTGCTGGCGCCGACCCGAATTGGACCAGCCCGGCTTCCTATTGGGGAGCAAAGTAATGATCCTCGATCCGATCCTGGATATATTTCGCGGCAAGGCGGTGACGATCCCGCCGCTGGACGGCGCTTTCCGCCCCAACACGCGGCTCGATGATGCGCCGGCTTTTGTCGAACTGACCGAGCCGGACAATCTGCTGGTGGCTGGCGACAAGCTGCTCGTTTCCAGCGGCAACGCCGTCTATTCGATTGCCGCCGGAACCGCGCCCAAGCTGGTCGAGACCTTTTCGTCCACCGTTTCCGCGCTGGCGCTCTCGCCATCGGGCGAGCTGGCGGTCGGATTGGAAAGCGGCAAGTTGCTGGTCGGCGGCAGGGATGTTTCGCTGCCGGCCGGTGTCAGCTGCATCACCGCGCTCGCCTATGCCGACGACGGCGCGCTGTGGCTGGCCAATGGTTCGGCTGAATACGCGCCATCGCAATGGGCCGCCGATTTGATGAAGAAAGGCGCGTCGGGATCGCTTTGGAAGCAGGATGCGGCAGGCGGGGACTTCCGCAAGCTGGCCGGCGCCATCGCCTTTCCCTATGGGCTCCATCCCGTCGGCGGGGACGTGCTGGTCAGCGAGAGCTGGCGCCATCAGCTCATCCGCTTCGGTGCGGCAAGCGGCAGCCGCTCGACGGTGTTGACCCATCTGCCCGGCTATCCCGCGCGGCTGTCGCCATCCGCCGATGGAGGCGCCTGGCTGACGCTGTTTGCGCCGCGCAACCGGCTGATCGAATTCGTGCTGCAGGAGACGCATTACCGTCAGGACATGATCGAGCAGGTGCCGCCGGCCTACTGGATCGCACCGGCGCTGGCCTCAAGCCGCAGCTTCCTCGAACCGCTGCAATGCGGCGGCATCCGCACGATGGGCATCCACAAGCCCTGGTCGCCGAGCCGCTCCTACGGTCTGGTGGTCAGGCTCGACCAGAACATGCAGCCTCGGTTCAGCCTGCACAGCCGCGCCAACGGCATACGTCACGGCATTTGCAGCGTGCTTGAAAAAGATGGCGAACTGTTTGTCGCCTCGAAGGGCGGCGACTGCGTGTTGGCTATCGCTTCGGGAAGTTTTTGATGGAACCGATCGTTCGCCTGGAGAATGTCACCAAGAATTATCGCGGCGTGCCCGCGGTGAAGAACGTCACCTTCGACCTGCGCAAGGGCGAGATCCACGCGCTGCTCGGCGAGAACGGCGCCGGCAAGTCTACGCTGACCAAGGTCATCGCCGGCGTGGTCGGCGCCAGTTCGGGCAAGATGTTCCACAAGGGCCGGGAGATCGCCTACGCCTCGCCGCACGCAGCGCTCGAAGCCGGCATCGCCATGGTGTTCCAGGAAACCAGCTTGGTGCCGTCGATGACGGTGGCGCAGAATCTTTATCTCGGTACCGAGAAATTCCTCAACCGGCTGCGCGGCACCTACATTTCCGCGCAGCAGTTCCTGCAGTCGTTGAATTTTCCGGTCGACCCGAACGCGATGGTGGCGACGCTTGGCGCGGCCAAGCGCCAGATGGTCGAGATCGCGCGCGCCGTGCACCACAATGCCGAGATCATCATCTTCGACGAGCCGACCGCGACGTTGACGCCGGAGGAGAAGCGGCACTTCTTCGCGCTGATCCGGCGCCTCAAGGCGCGCGGCGTCTCCATCGTCTTCATCAGCCATGCGCTGGAAGAGGCGCTGCTGATTGCCGACCGCATCACCATCCTGCGCGATGGCGAGTTGGTCATCACCGACGACACGGCGGCCTTCGATCGCGACCGGATCGTCGCCGCCATGGTCGGGCGCACGCTATCGGGGCAGATCTATCGCCAGCGAGACGAGGCCAAGCTGCGCAAGGCGGGGAAGAAAGTTCTGTCGGTGCAGGACATCTCAATGAGCAATGTCGTGCGCAACAATTCGTTCTCGATCTTCGAAGGCCAGATCACCGGCGTGTTCGGGCTGATCGGTTCCGGCCGCACCGAGACGTTCAAAATCGTGTCCGGCATCTACAAACGCGATTTCCTGCGCGGCGGGGCGATCGAGCTGGACGACAGGCCGGTGCGCTACCTCGTGCCGAGCGAAGCGGTGGCCGATGGCATCGTCTACGTCACAGAGGATCGCAAGAGCGAAGGCATTTTCGAGACGATGGGCATCGCCGAGAACCTGTTCGGCGGGCTGCTGGCAGCAGGCCGCGAAAAGGGCTGGGTGATCAACCAGCAGGAGATGCGCGCGCTTTCAGCCGAATGGACCAAGACGCTGAACATCAAGGCGATCAACGACAATGCGCGCGTGGTCGAGCTCTCCGGCGGCAACCAGCAGAAGGTGGTGATCGGCAAGGGGTTGGTGCAGAAGCCGCGCATCGTCATCTTCGACGAGCCGACGCGCGGCGTCGATGTCGGGGCCATCGCCGAAATCCACCAGATCATCAACCGGCTGGCCGACGAGGGTCTGGCCGTGGTCGTCATCTCGTCCTACCTGCCGGAGATCATGAACCTGTCCGACCGGATCCTGGTCTGCCGTCAGGGCCGCATCGTCGAGGAGTTTTCGCCGGCGGAGGCGACGGAGGAGAAGATCATGTATGCCGCGGTGCATTAGAGCTGTGTCGGTATTCAGGTGAGGCCGGCCTGCAAACGCTGGCTTCCTGCGCTTCAGGTGCTCACGTGCTTCAAGTACACTCTGCTCCGGTTCTCGGAACCCGCCGTTTTCGAGTCGGCCTGACCTGAATCTCGACACACCGTCGCGATGCCGTTTGCACTGCAAAAGCGAATAGGCGAATGAAGTGAATGGATTGGCGGCGGCTGTTCAGCGTCCGATTCAATCGTGCGGCATCGAGAAACGAAAGGAAACACCATGTCTACCACCAGACTTCTGAACGATGCCGAGGTGGAGAAAATCCCGGCAGTGAAGGCGGTGTTCGATGATATCCGCGCGACGCGTAAATCCGATTTCGTCAATAATTTCTGGCGTGGGCTGGCCAATGATCCTGCGGCGCTGAAGCGGGTGTGGGAGCAACTCAAGGCGGTCATGGTCGCCGACAGCGCGATCGATCCGTTGACCAAGGAGATGATCTACATCGCGGTGTCGACCGCCAATGGCTGCTCCTACTGCGTCCATTCGCACACCGCGGCGGCGCGGGCCAAGGGCATGACAGACGCACAGCATGGCGAGCTGGTGTCGATCATCGGGTTGGCGGGACAGACCAACCATCTGGTGACGGCAATGCAGATCCCGGTCGATCCACAGTTCGAGGTGAGATGAGGAAAGATGCGCTACACCGGCCTATAAACCTTCTCCGCCGCGTTCCAGAAAATGTCGGCTTCCGCCGCCGTGCCATGCTTCTCCACCGCATCGCGGTGCGCCTTCATCAGTTCGGCGTGGCTGGTCCACAGTTTTTCGATGGGAAAGTTCGAGCCGAACATCAGATGATCGCTGCCCAGAATGTCGATCGCATTGTCGATGATGTAGGCGATCAGCGCCGGGTCGTTGCGGTGAACGAAGGTGCCGAGGCCCGAAAGCTTGGCGTAGAGATTGGGTGCCCCCGACAGCGTGCGCAGTCCGGCCTTCCAGGCTTCGGTGGTTTCCGGTTCCATGCCGGTCAGCATGCCGGTGTGAGTCAGGATGAAATTCGTCTCCGGGTTTTCGCCGACCAGCGTCAGCCCGTCCTTCATCTGGGCGGGGAAGAGCTGCAGGTCGAAGGACAGGCCATAATCCTTCAGCCGCGCGACGTTGGCGCGGACCTTGGGGTCGATCACCTGATCGGCCGAGGCGGCGAAGCGGAAGGCCGGGGTCTCGTGCCAGTGCAGTTGCATGCGCACGCCGCGCAGCAGCCTGTATTTCATCAACCGGTCGATCTGCGGCCTGACATCGTCCACTGTCATGTCGGCATAGCCGACGATAGCGTGCGGCCAGCCGGTCTCGTCGGCGGTCTGCTGCAGGAAGGCGACCTCGTTCTCGAAATCCTCCTTGGCCCAGTTGGTCTGGACATAGACGGCTTTTTCGACGCCCGAACCTTTTTGGTCGGCCAGAAATTCACCGATCGGATAGTCGCGGCGGATCGGCTCGTAGGGGCCGAAGATGCGCGGCACCATCGGGCCGACCAGCCATGGTTGGTCTTTCTGGCGCCAGATGTGGAAATGCGCGTCGATGGCTTTCTGCATCACGATACCCTTTTCCAGATGGTCGCGGCCGCCGGGGCGGGGCGTGCGAGCGACAGGATGAAATCGGTGAGGCCGGCCAGCGACGAGCCGTCGACCAGATCGTCGAGGTCGGGCAGGATGGCGCGCAGCGCCGCTGTCGCCGGCTGGAAGCGTGGATCGCCGGCCAGCGGGGTCGCCAGCGATAGCCGGAAGGCGCGGGCGCTAAGCCTGCGCATGGCAATCTCCAGTTCGGCATGGTCGCCGCGCTCCAGCGCGTCGGAGAGAATGACGACCGCGGCGCCGCGCGTGAACGACGAAAAGCGCGGCACCGAGAGGAATGCCAGCAGGGTCGGTCCCATGCGGGTACCGCCATCCCAATCGTCGACCTGGCTTGCTGCCCACGCCAGCGCCTGATCGCGGTCGCGGATGCGCAATGCCGAGGTGATGCGGGTGAGCCGCGTGCCGAAGGTGAATGTCTCGGCGCGATCCGCGCCCTGCACGGCGGCATGCGCCAGCTTGAGATAGTCGGCGGTGTGCAGTTTCATCGAGCCTGAGACATCGATCAGCAGCAACAGCTTGCGCGGCACGATCTGGCGGCGACGCAATAGCGGCCAGGGGACATCGCCATCGGCGCCGACAATTTCCCTGAGCGAGCGGCGCAGGTCGAGCTTGCCGCGGGAATGAGTACGCACCGTGCGGAAGGAGCGACGGGCGGGCAGGGCCGATGACAGCTTTCGGCGAAAGGTGGTCAGACTGTCGTGGTCGCGCTGGAAGTCGCGCGTGCTCAACTGCTCCAGGGCCGAAGACAACTCGCCGCCTTCCTGCCTCTGCTCGGCCTCGATCCGTTCATCGTCGGCACCGCCATCATCCTTGATGCGCGTTTCCTCGTCGGCGTCGCCTTCGATCACGGCTGACGCGTTGCCATAGAAATGGCTCTGGAAATGGGCTTCGAATTCGGCGCGGCGATCGGGCGGCGGCGCCAGCGTGGCAAGGGCTGCCTCGCGTATGTCCGCCATCGAGCGTGGTCCGAGCAAGGTTATCGCTTGCATGAAGCTGGTGACTTGTTCGGGGGCGATGGCAAAGCCGTAGCGGCGCAGCATCCGGCCGAAGCTGAGGAAGGGCGCCGCCGCACGGGGCAAGCTACGGTCGCGCGGCATGGCAGAAATATTCCAACCGTTGCGTTCCTTCGCGCCCCCCTCTGTCCTGCCGGACATCTCCCCCACTTGGGGGGAGATCGGATGTCATCCCGGCTTTCGCCAATCTCCAACGTTGCAGGATTGAGCGAAGCGCCGAGGTTGCTGATCTCCCCTCTTGTGGGGGAGATGTCCGCCAGGACAGAGGGGCGCGCTGTCCCGCCGGCGTCAGGGAGAAGGGCGCGCTGAGATCGCGGCTCACGCCAGCGCCTCGTCGACGATGCGGCCAAGCTCGGGCGCGATGTAGGACAGATCCTCCTCGTCCTTGATCAGCACGCCGATGGCGCGGCGGAAGGCTTCCGGCCAGGGGCTGCCGCCTTTTTCCAGGATGGTCGCGGCATTCGCCCATTCGACGGCCTCGGCGATGCCGGGCGGTTTGGCGAGTGGACGCGCGCGGATGTTCTGCACGGCGGACGCCACAGCGCGTGCCGTTGCCTCTGCGACATCGCCGGCGCGCAGCATGATGATGGCCGCCTCGCGCTCGGCATCGGGATAGCCAATCCAGTGATAGACGCAACGCCGCCGGAGCGCTTCGGCGAGTTCGCGGGTGCGGTTGGAGGTCAGGATGACGATCGGCTGTGCGGTGGCGCGGATGGTGCCGCGCTCGGGAATGCTGATCTGGAAGTCGGAAAGAAACTCCAACAGCAGCGCCTCGAATTCGTGGTCGGAACGGTCGATCTCGTCGACCAGCAGGATGCGCTGCTCCGGCGCCTTCAGCACCTGCAGCAGCGGGCGGGCGATCAGAAAGCGGTCGTCGTAGATATCGACTTCTTGCTCGCCGGCATGGCGGATGGCGAGCAGCTGGCGCTGGTAGTTCCACTCATAGAGCGCATGTGCGGCGTCTATGCCTTCATAGCATTGCAACCGCACCAGATCGCGGCCGAGCAACTCGGCGATTGCCTTGGCCGCTTCCGTCTTGCCGACGCCCGGAGCGCCTTCGAGCAGCAGCGGCTTACCCAGCCGGATCGCCAGGAAGATGGCCGTCGCCAGGCTTTCATCAGCCAGATAATGCGAGGCAGCGAGGCGCTCGGCGACCGCTTCTGGCGAAGTCGCGACCGTTTCGGCGTTTACCTCGGGCATGTCGGTCCTCAGGTCGTCGCTTGCGCCTTGAGCGCGCGCAAAATGCGTTCCGGCGTGATGGGCAACGTGTCGATGCGCACGCCGACAGCGTCGAAGACGGCATTGGCGACCGCCGGAATCTGTGGATTGGCGCACATTTCGCCAGGCCCCTTGGCGCCGTAGGGACCATCTGCCGAGGGCCGCTCCAGCACGATGATCTCGGTCTCGGCGAGATCGCCGGGACCCGGCATCAGGTACTGGTTGAAATCGGTGCCGCCATGGTCACGGTTGGGATAATAGGGTTCGGTCGCTTCGTAGAGCGCGTGGCTGATGCCCATCCACGAGCCGCCGACCAGCTGCTGCTCGACCATTTTCGGGTTCAGCGCGCGGCCGATCTCGAAGACGTTCTTCACCGTCAGCACGGTGACTTCCCCGGTCTCGTCGTCGACCTCGACCTCGGCCACCGTGCAGGCATGCGCATAGCAGGTCGATGGCTTCATCGCGCCGGTCTCCTTCTCCGGATAGGAGCGCGGGATGAGAAACATGCCGCGTCCCGAGATCGAGCGGCCGCGCTTGAAATGCGCCGACAGCGCGACGTCGAAGATCGAGATCGATTTCTGCGGCGCGCCTTTGACCAATATGTTGCCCTGGCCGTCGGTCTCGAGGTCGGAGGCGTTGACCTCCAGCTCCTCCGCGGCCACTTCGAGCATCACCTGGCGGGCTTCCTTGGCCGCCTGGATGACGGCGTTGCCGGCGCGGTGCGTGCCGCGCGAGGCGAAAGTGCCCATGCAGTGCGGGCCGGTGTCGGTATCGGCGGTGTCGACGACGACGCGGTCCGTCGGCACGCCGATCGTCTCAGCGCAGATCTGCGCCATGATCTGCTTCATGCCCTGGCCGAGATCAACCGATGACAGCGTCACCATGAAATTGCCGGTCGGGGTGGAGTGCACCAGCGCCTGGGTGGGGTCGCCGCCGAGGTTCATGCCCGTGGGATAATTGATCGCGGCAACGCCGCGCCCGCGCCTGATCGCCATCTCAAGCTCCCTTCGCGTAGGAGGACATCGCCATGTACTTCTCGGCCACGGGCCAGTTGGCCGCGCGCGAGGCTTCCTGCATGCACTCGATAAGGGCCGCCCCTTCGGTCGGCTGGCGATGCGCCTTCATATCGCCGTCGCGATAGGCATTGATAAAACGGAATTCGAGCGGATCCATGCCGATCAGCCGCGCCAGCTTGTCCATCTGCACCTCCAGCGCGAAGTCGCCGATGGTGACGCCGAAGCCGCGCATGGCGGAGGAGGGGGTGCGGTTGGTGTAGACGCAGTACGTATCGATCCAGACATTGGGGATGGTGTAGGGGCCGGGATAGTGCCCCGCGCCCTTCTGGGCGCCATAGGGCGAATGGCGGGAGTAGGCGCCGGCGTCCGTGTAGCCGGTGACCTTGCGGGCGACGATGCGGCCGTCCTTCATCACGCCGTCCTTGATGACGACCTTTTCGGCCGCGCGAGGTGACGAGATCTGCATCTCCTCCTCGCGGCTGTAGATGAAACAGACTGGTCGTCCGGTTAATTTTGCGCCGAGAATGGCGATCGGTTCGACCATGACATCGACCTTGCCGCCGAAGCCGCCGCCCACCGTGCCGCCGACGAAATGCAGCTTGCTGCCCGGCATCTGCAAAATGATCGACGTGTTGTCGAGGGTGAAGAACATCGCCTGCGTGTTGGTATAGCAGGTGAAGCGGTCATTGCCCTCCGGTGCCACGATACAGCCGGTGGTCTCGGTCGGCGCATGCTCGATCGGCGAGGAATGATAGCTCTGTTCGAGGACGTAGTCGGCCTCGGCAAAGCCTGTCTCGACATCGCCGAAGCGCACCTTGCGGCACTCGCCGCTGTCATAGAGATAGTAGTTCTGGCCGTGATATTCGTTGACGAGGGGCGCGCCGGGCTTCAGCGCTTCCTCCATGTCGAAGACGGCCGGCAGCACCTCGTAATCGACCTTGACCTTGGCCGCGGCTTCCTGGGCGGCGCGCTCCGTCTCGGCCAGCACCGCCACCACAGCCTCGCCCTTCCAGCGCACCTTGCCGTCGGCCAGAACCGTCTCGTCCTCCGGCCCGATCTGGATCAGGATCAGGATGGTGTAGACATTGTGCGGGACGTCCCTGGCGGTGAGAATTTTCACCACGCCCGGATGTTTTTCCGCTTCGGAGGTATCGATCGACCGGATGCGGGCATGATGGTGCGGGCTGCGCACCATCTTCAGATGCAGCATGCCGGGAAAGTTGCGGTCGGCGAAATAGGCTGTCTTGCCGGTGACATGGCCGGGCGAATCCGAGCGGGGCCTCGGCTGGCCGATCTCGTTGAGGTCATCCTTGCGGACGTCCGAGAAATAGCTTTTGCGCAGTTCCATCTTGCTTCCCTCAGGCCGCGTTCTGCGAGTTGGCGCGAGCGGCGGTGAGCACCGCCTGGATGATAGGCTCGTAGCCCGTGCAGCGGCATATGTTGCCCGACAGCGCTTCGACGACGTCGTCGCGGCTGGGATTGGGGATGTGGTCGAGCAGCACCTTGGCCGCCATGAGCATGCCCGGCGTGCAGAAGCCGCATTGCGTGGCGAAGGCGTCGAGGAAGGCGCGCTGGAGAGGATGCAGAACGCCGCCTTCGGCAAGACCCGACGTGGTGGTGATGGCAGCGCCGTTGCAGGTTTCGGCGAGCGTCAGACAGGACAGCCGGAGCTCACCGTCGATGATCACCGAGCAGGCGCCGCAGGTGCCCTGATGGCACCCGCCCTTCGGCGAAGTGTCGCCGATCTTGTCGCGCAAGGCGTTGAGCAGCGTGGTGCCGCTGTCGATGAATTCGGCCTTTTCAGAACCGTTGAGCGTGAATTGAACCGGGACCTTCGCCATTCTTCCTCCTTGCGCGCCTGCCCCGCAGGGCAAGCGCGCGCCCCCGAAACTAGCTGAGCAGCAGCCGACCAAGATGAACCGGCAGCACTTGCGCGCGATACCAGGCGCTGGCGATCGGGTCGGTAATAGGTTCGATGCCGTCGTTGGCGGCAGCCAGAGCCAAAGCGACGCCGTCCGCGTCCAGTGTCCTGCCGAGCAGCGCTTTCTCGGCTGTCTTGGCTCGCATCGGCCGGTCGGCCATGCAGCCGAGCGCGATCCGCACCGAGGATATTGTGCCGTTGCCGGCCTGTTCCAGGATAGCGGCGATACTGAGCACCGAGACGCCCTTGGGCTTTACCCGCGAGACCTTCACGAATCGAAAGCTTCCCTGTGCCGGCCACGTGAAGCTTACAGAGGTGACGATCGCGCGGCTCCCGTCCCGCTTGGCCAGAAAGGCTTCCATCGGCATTTCGCCGTCATTGGTGCTCACGATGGCGTCCAGCGCCAGCAGGGCGACCGCGAAATCGCCATAGGGACTTGGCGCAAACAGATTGCCGCCGACGGTCGCCATGTTGCGGATCGCCGGACCGCCAACGGCACGCGCGGCCTTGGCAAGCTGGCTGAGCTCGGGATGGCGGGCGATCGCCGCCATGGTCACCGAAGCGCCGATGCGGATCGTGCCGCCGGAGACCGCGATGGCCGACAAGGCCGGGTCGGTCGACCTGACAAGGCCGGAGACCGAAACATCGCCTTCATTGGCGGCGCGCAAGACGAGCGTGCCGCCGCCGAGATAGCGCGTGCCGGCGGCTTTCAGCGCCGCGCTGGCGTCTTTCACCGTTGCAAAACTCTGCAATGCCAGCGCCATGGCCCGCTCCTCAACCCTGGCCGGCGAAATGGTTCTTCAGGGCGTTGAAGCCGCCCTGGAAGACATTGGCGCCCATGCCCTCGGCCAGCTTGTCGGCTTCTTCGGGTGCTGCGTCGAAGCTGGCGGTCCATTCGGCATAAGTGCGGTCGCCGTCGGTGACGCGCCGCAATTGCAGCGTAGCCTTGTGGTTGGTGAGCGGCTGCGGCGTTTCCAGGATCGAATAGCTGACGAGGAAATTCTCATCGGAGAAATCGAGCAGCTTTTCGCGCAGCCGCGCGCCGCTGGCCAGTTGGAAGTTGCGCACGCAGCCGATCGTGGTGGCGTCCTTGCCGTCCTCGATATGGCTTTCGACCATGCGCGGATGCCAGCTCGGCAGTCCGTTGAAGTCGCGGATGCGCGCCCAGACCTTTTCGACCGGCGCGTCGATGACGGTGGAGATGGTGACATCAGCCATATGCTCTTTCCCTTGCAAACGTTCTGCTTGGGACGGTAGGCCGACCGTGGTCGCGGTGCTTATCAATGCGTCTTGGGCACGTATCAATCAGTCTGAAAATAGCCGGTTTCCGGCCCCTCAGGACACGGCTCGCGCCGCTTCGCGATAGAGCGTCGGCGGCACGCCGACATGGTCACGGAAGAAACGCGAGAAATTGCCCTGGGTGGTGAAGCCGAGATTGCAGGCGACCGATATCAGCGGCTCATGCGACCACTGGAGCTGGCGCACCGCTTCCTCCATGCGCAGCGTGTTCCAGTAGACGTTGGGCGTCAAACTGGTCTGTTCCTTGAACAGCGCGAAGAAATGCGGCCGCGAGAGGCCGACGCTGCGCGCCACGTCATCGAAGGAGATACGCTCGCAGACATTGGCTTTCATCAACTGGATCGCCTTGCGGACGCGGAAATCCTGCACGGTGTTCACGCGGCCGCGCGGCTCCTGCGGAGCCGAAGCGTCGGCGGCATCGAGCACCGAATCGATGAAGCGCTCGATCTCGTAGTTGGCGACATCGTCGATGCTCTCATTGTCGGTCAGATGATCGAGCAGGCTGGCAGCAGCCTGGTGCAGCCAGGGTTCGAGCGTGATTGCCGCCTGCGTGAAAAGCGGCGCGGACGATGGCAGGTCACGGCGCCGCCGTGCCCAGTCGGGGTCGATGTAGAAGGCGAGGAACAGGCCTGGTGTGCCGTCCTGCGACAGCACATGGCTGTGCGGCTGCAGCGAGTTGATGCCGGCAGCCGTGCCAGGCCCAAGCAGAACCGTCTCACGACCGATGGTCATCTCGCCGGCGGTGCCTTCCAGCCAGATGATGAGATGTGCCTCGACATGGGCATGGGTGACGAAGTCGCTCGCGACATTCAGGACAGAAACATGTCCGAACCGGCCCCAGTAGAGCCTGATCGCTTCCGTCATGGGTATATCCTCCCGCAGGCGACTGGCCTCCCTTCGCCTGCTTGGGGATTGTGCGGCCGGTTTTCCGTATCCGTCAAGGCATAGCCGCACGGCCGGTATTGGCGGCAGGCCGCTTCAGCCGATTTTCAGACTGAGCGATAGGACCCGAATGAACGGCGCTTCGGCAAAGCCAGGCTTTTAATCGCTGCGCCTGAAGTTGCGGATGCGGTCGAACAGCACCGCCAGCAGGATGGCGCCGCCGATGAAGGTGCCCTGCCAGAAGGCGTTGATACCGAGCAGGCCGAGGCTGTTGCGGATCACCTCGATGAGGGCGGCACCCACGATGGCGCCGAAGGCGGTGCCGACGCCGCCGGCGAGATTGGCGCCGCCGATGACGGTGGCGGCGATGACCTGCAGCTCCATGCCGTTGCCGAGATTGGTGGTGACGGCGCCCAGCCAGCCGGTCTGGATGATGCCGGCAATTCCCGCCGACAGCGCCGAGATCATGTAGACGGCGACCTTGATCTGGCGCACCGGAACGCCGGTCAGCGTCGCAGCATGCTCGTTGCCGCCAATGGCGAAGATATGCCGGCCGAACTTGGTCCAGCGCAGGATGAAGCCGGTGATCAGCGCCAAAAGGATCATGTAGAGCACCGGATTGGCGATGCCGAAGAGCCAGGCGCCGCCGCCCAGCGCCAGCAGCTTGTCGTGATCGGGCCCGAACTGGAAGACGACGGTGTTGTTGGAGGCGACCATGGCGAGGCTGCGGGCGATCGACAGCATGCCGAGCGTCACCACGAAGGGCGGAAAGCCGAGATAGGCGATCAGAATGCCGTTGAAGCCGCCGATGACGAGTGCGGTGGCGATCGAGGCCAGGATGCCGACTTCGATCGAAAACCCGGCATGCATGGTAACGGCCAGCACCATCGAGCAGAGGCACAGCACCGAACCGACCGACAGGTCGATGCCGCCGGTGATGATGACGAAGGTCATGCCCAGCGCGACAATGGCGACGAAGGTGACGTTGCGGGTGATGTTGAAGAGGTTCTTCGGGGTGGCGAAGGCATCCGTGGCAAAGGACAGGAAGATACAGGCGAGGATGACGGCGATCACCACCCAGAACGTCTGGCTGGAGAGCAGCCGCGACAGAAAACTGTGCTGTTTCTGCGCGATCGTCTGATCAAGGGTGACTGCCATTATCGACCTTTCCTGCCGGCAGCGAAACGCGCCAGCGCAATGAAATCCGGTTTTGCCGCTCTCACACCACCTGCTCGATGGCGCCGGTGATCAGCCCTGTCACCTCCTCGGGCGAACTCGAGGCGATCGCCTTGTCGGCGACTTTCCTGCCGCGCCGCATGACGATAACGCGGTCGGCGACATCGAAAACGTCGGGCATGCGGTGGCTGATCAGCACCACGGCGATGCCCTGGTCGCGCAAATGACGAATCAGGTTGAGGACCTCCGCCACCTGGCGAACCGAAATCGCCGCCGTCGGCTCGTCCATCAGCACGATCTTGGCCTGCGACAGCATGGTGCGGGCGATCGCCACCGCCTGGCGCTGACCGCCGGACATCTGCTTGACGAGGTCGCGCGGGCGCGTCTCGGACTTGAGCTCGGCGAATATCTGGCCGGCGCGCTTGTACATGGCGGCATAGTCGAGGATACGGAAGGGCCCGACGCCGCGGCGCAGTTCGCGGCCGAGATAGACATTGGCCGCCGCCGTCAAATTATTGCACAGCGCCAGATCCTGGTGGACGATCTCGATGCCGTGCTGGCGGGCCTCGACCGGCTTGTGCAGGATCAGATCCTTGCCGTCCATCTGCATGGTGCCGTGGCTCGGGCGGAAATTGCCGGCGATCATCTTGACCAACGTCGACTTGCCGGCGCCGTTGTCGCCCATCAGGCCGACGACCTGGCCGGGCTCGATCGACAGCGACACGTCGTTCACCGCCTGGATGGCGCCGAAATGCTTCGAGATGTTGGTGAGTTCGAGAACCGCCACCAGCCTTTTGCCTCCCATGTCTGGCCGTCTGTCCCGGGAAGGGGCGACAGCTTCGGTTCGCTCTCCCAGCTCCTCCCCGGAAGCAGCGACGCGGTCATTTACGCAAATGCCTGCACGGGCGTCAATTGTCTGACGAATAAGATTTGGGCAATTGTCGGACGAATGAGATCCTGCCTTTCTGGAAAAATCCGTTTTGTAGGACAAATAGCAATTGACGTTGGCGGCAAGCCGTTATTAGTTGAGCGTCGGAGGAAGATATGCCGGCTTTGACGACGTCGTTTGGCGGCGCAACCGGTGGAGGATTACCGATCGTGCCGGCATCGTTGCCGGCCTGGTCGCATCTGAAAATGCTTATCGGCCTGGCCTGACGGCACGAGCGCTTGCTTCTGTCATCTCGCATCAGGGCGATCTGTGTGGCGGGCACGCCGTGTCCGTCTGTTTCCAAGGGAGGACTGACATGAGGAAAACAGTTTTGCTCGCCGCCGTCGCCGCCATGGCGTTGGGCGCCGGGCCGGCTTTGGCCAAGAAGCAGCTCGTCATCGTGGTGAAAGGTCTCGACAATCCGTTCTTCGAGGCCATCCACCAGGGCTGCGAGAAATGGAACAAGGAAAACGCCAGCTCGGAATATGAGTGCTTCTACACCGGTCCGGCGTCGACTTCCGACGAGGCCGGCGAGGCGCAGATCGTGCAGGATATGCTGAGCAAGCCGGACACGGTGGCGATGGCGATTTCGCCGTCCAACGCGCCGCTGATCGCGCAAACGATCAAGAGCGCCAACCCGTCGATCCCGATCATGACCGTCGATGCCGACCTTGCCAAGGAGGACGCAGCACTTCGCAAGACCTATCTCGGCACCGACAACTATCTGATGGGCAAGAAGATCGGCGAATACATCAAGAAGGCCAAGCCGAATGGCGGCACGATCTGCACCATCGAGGGCAATCCGGCGGCCGACAACATCCTACGCCGCGCGCAAGGCATGCGTGACGCGCTGTCGGGCAAGGAAGGACTTGCAGCTCTTGCCGGCGAAGGCGGCTGGACGGAAGTGGCTGGCTGCCCGGTGTTCACCAATGACGACGGCGCCAAGGGCGTGCAGGCGATGACCGACATCCTTGCTGCCAACCCCAAGCTCGATGCGTTCGGCATCATGGGCGGCTGGCCGCTGTTCGGCGCGCCGCAGCCCTATCGCGATCTGGTCGGACCGCTGAAGGACAAGCTGGCCAGCAACGACTTCGTCATCGGCGCCGCCGACACGATCGGCGACGAGGTGGCGATCGCCCGGGATGGCCTTGTCACCGCGCTGGTCGGCCAGCGGCCGTTCGAGATGGGCTACAAGGCGCCGTCCGTGATGATCGACCTGATCGAAGGCAAGAAGGTCGACGATCCGGTGTTCACCGGCCTCGACGAATGCACCAAGGATACGGTCGACACCTGCATCCAGAAGTAGGCGTCTCGATCGGGGCGCTCGCCAGCGGGCGCCCCGCCACCTCTGCTGACGAACAGGGACACGCATTTCAGGGGCAGCGGCTCCGGCTTTGGCGCGCCCCATGTTCGAATTTTTCGGCAATGGCATCGGCGGACCGACAGTTCCTGACCGGAACAGGTACGGCCGACGCATTGGAACGTGGATGCCGGACGAAAAGTCAAACAAGCGAGCCATTCGGACCAAGGCACAGGCCGGCCGCCGTCCGGCCGCCATGCGCCGGCCCGATGCGGCGCACTTTCCCGGTGCCAGCGTGCACGCCTCGCTGGCCAGCGAGATCGGGCTCAGGATCGTGCGCGGCGACTATCCGCCAGGCACCATCCTGCCCAACGAAGCCCAATGGTCGCAAACGTTCAATGTCAGCCGCTCGGCGGTGCGCGAGGCCATCAAGATGCTGATGGCCAAGAGCCTGTTGGCGTCGCGCCCCAAGATCGGCAGTTGGGTCGAACCGAAGGAGCGCTGGAACCTGCTCGATCGCGACGTGCTCGCCTGGTACGCGACCGCGCCGGACCGGGAGGTGTTCCTGCGGACGGTGCAGGAGTTCCGTCACATAATCGAGCCGGAAGCGAGCGCCTTTGCCGCGGTGCGGCGCAGCGACGAGCAGATGGCCGAGATCAGCCAGGCCTGCCGCGAGATGGGCGAGGCGGCAAGCCTGCAGGAGCGCATTCGCGCCGATACGCGCTTTCATCTCGCCATCCTGCGGGCCTCCGGCAACGACCTGCTGGTGCCGCTCGGCGTGCTCATCGAATCGGCGCTCGATCATCTCTTCGTCTTCACGACTCAACAGGTCGGCGACCAGCGGCGGGCACAGAAGCTGCACGAGGCGATCGAGAAGAACATTCGTTTGCAGCGACCCGCGGCGGCGCGCAATGCGGTGCACAAGCTGCTCGCCGATACCGATGAGAGAGTCGGAAGGGGCCGAGGGTAATCGGCGCTCGCGCTTGGTGATCGCCTTTCCATGGGCAATGCGTAGCCTTCGTCGGCCCTTCGCAGGCTCAAGGCGTTCGAAGCTCGAAAGCCAAGCTATTGGCCTTTCATCCGCTGCGCGGACCGCTTCTCACCCCTTAAATCGTCTGTTTCTTTCCATCCTTCATCGGCATCAGGTCGACACCGTTGACCTTGCCGATATGGGTGGCCAGCATCGGCACGTACTGCTCGGCCGGGCCGGTGGCGAAGGCCCCGGCGAAGGCGTTCTTGGTGGCGTTGCCGAGCGGGTTGGCGATGCCGGCAGAACCCGCCATCGATTCGAGGTAGGTCAGGTCCTTGAAGGCGTTGGCGACGGTGAATTTGTGGGCGTCGCGATCACCCTCCAGCGTCCAGCGCATGAAGGTCTGGTAGAAGCCGCAATCCATGCGGCCGTTGCGGATGACGCTGTCGAAGCGCGCCGGCGAGATGCCGACCTTCTCGGCCAAGGCCAATGCCTCGGAATAGATCGCGGCATAGCCCAGCGACACGAAATTGTTGAGCAATTTCATGCGGTGGCCGTCACCTGTGTCGCCGATATGGACGATACGGCCGGCCCAGGTTTCGATCACCGGTTTGACCCTGGCAAAGACGGCGTCGGGGGCGCCGACCATGGCGTCGAGCGTGCCTTCCCAAGCCTCCTTCGGCGTGCGGCTGAGCGGCGCGTCGACATAGTCGACGCCGAGCGCCTTGAGCTCGGCGGCGAGCGCCACGGTCGAGACCGGGTCCGAGGTCGAGCAGTCGACGACGACCGCCCCTTTTTTCAGTCCCTCCTTGAGACCGCCGGGGCCGCGAATGATGGCTTCGACCTCGCGCGAACCGGTGACGCAGATGAAGACGATTGTCGATGCCGCCGCCACGTCGCGGGAGGTCGCGGCTTCGTGGGCGCCCCGGCTAGCCAGATCCTCCGCCGGCTTGCGGTTCTTGCGGCCGAGGAAGGTCAAGTGATAGCCTTTGTCGACGATGTTCTTGGCGATACCATGACCCATCAGGCCAAGGCCGATGAAGCCGATCTTCTCGCTCGCTGCGGTCGTGTTCATGCTGTGTGTCCTGTTTTGCGATTATCGATAATGTCGCTGCTGTTTTAGCCGTATGCGGTTGCAGAAAGCAATATTGTCTGACAATACACATAATCCCAGGGCTTTCGTGGAGACCAGAATGACGAAGCGGATCATGTTCACCGGCGGCAGCGGCAAGGCTGGGCGCCACGTCGTGCAGTATCTGGTGGAGCAGGGCTGCCAGGTGCTCAACATCGACACCAAGCCGCTCGACAATCCCAAGGTGCGCACGCTGATTACCGACATCACCGACAGCGGGCAGGTGTTCAACGCGCTGTCGAGCTATGCGGGCCTGCATGAATTCGACCCGTCGCTGCGCCCGCAGCCCGTCGACGCCGTGGTGCATTTCGCCGCCATCCCGCGCATCATGATCACGCCCGATAACGAGGTGTTCCGCATCAACGCGATGGGCACCTACAATGTCATCGAGGCGGCGGTGAAGCTCGGCATCCGCAAGGTGATCATCGCCTCCAGCGAGACCACCTACGGGCTGGTCTTTGCCAACGAGCCGCGCGCGCCGAAATATTTCCCGCTCGACGAAGAATACGACGTCGATCCGATGGACAGCTATGCCCTTTCCAAGGTCGTCAATGAGAAGACGGCACGGGCCTTTGCGCAGCGCGACGGTACCGACATCTATGCATTGCGCATCGGCAACGTCATCGAGCCGCACGAATATTCCCTGTTTCCGAAATGGTTCGCCGATCCGGGTTTCCGCAAGCGTATCGCCTGGAGCTATGTCGATGCGCGCGACCTCGGCCAGATCACGCTGCGCGCCATCGAGAAGGACGGGCTCGGCTACCAGGTGTTCAACGCCGCCAATGACGACACTTCGTCGGATCTGCCGACCGCGGAACTGCTGAAGCGCTTCTATCCCGGCGTACCGGTCAAGGGTGAGCTCGGCGAATTCGAGACGCTGTTGTCCAATCGCAAGGCGCGCGACATGTTGGGCTTTCGGCCGGAACACAGCTGGCGCAAATACGTCAAGATCGCTTGAAAACAGGCCCCGCAGGGGTTTTGAGTTGTGCACAGAAGCCGGCTTTGCGGGTGAACCCGCTTGCCGTGCTTGACACCCTGCTCAATCCGGACTTTCTGGAGCGTATGCGGGACGCGAAGCCGAAGAAGGAAACATCGCCGGCAAAAGGGGGATCGGCCGAGCGTCAGGCCGGCGTTCGCCGCACCGATGCGGCGCGCATTCCGGGTTCCAGCGTGCACACCTCGCTGGCCAGCGAGATCGGGCTCAGGATCGTGCGTGGCGACTATCCGCCCGGCACCATCCTGCCCAACGAAGCCAAATGGTCGGAGACCTTCAGCGTCAGCCGCTCGGCGGTACGCGAGGCGATCAAGATGCTGATGGCCAAAAGCCTGCTCGCCTCGCGCCCCAAGATCGGCAGCTGGGTCGAGCCGAAGGAGCGCTGGAATCTGCTCGACCGCGACGTGCTCGCCTGGTACGCGACCTCGCCGGATCGCGAGGTATTTCTGAAGACCGTGCAGGAATTCCGCCACATCATCGAGCCGGAGGCGTCGGCTTTTGCCGCCATGCGGCGCACCGACGAACAAATGGCCGAAATAAGCCAAGCCTGCCGCGAGATGGGCGAGGCGCCAAGTCTGCAGGAGCGCACCCGCGCCGACACGCGCTTTCATCTCGCGATCCTGCGGGCGTCTGGCAACGATCTCCTGGTGCCGCTCGGGGTGCTGATCGAATCCGCCTTCGACCATCTCTTCACCTATACGACGCGGGAACTCGACGATTTGCAGCACGCACAGAAGATGCACGAGGCGATCGAGAAGAACATTCGCCTGCAGCGGCCCGACGCGGCGCGTGCCGCGGTACGCAAGCTGCTCGCCAACACAGACGGCGTGATCAGGTCACGATAAGACGTTCCAGGAACCCGTTGCGTGGCTTTCCGCCTACTCTTCCTTCTCACGTCCGAACGCCGCGCGCAGTTCGTCCTTGGCGTCCTCGAGGACCTTCTTCTGCTTCACCGGCAGGTTCTTGCCGGCACGGTTGATGTAGAAGTTCAGCATCGACATGGCGGACTGGAACGGTTCGGCCTTGCGCCGGTCGCTGTGTTCGGCCGACTGCTTGAGCGAAGCCGCGATCTTCTTCGGGTCATGGGATTCGAAGACATGGTCTTCGAGATCCATGGCATTGCTGTGCTCGGTCACCTCAGCCGACCATTTCCGTTTCGCGGTCATGGCAATCTCCTTCGCGTTGAGCTGATTGCAAAACGTCATTCGTCGTCGCACGTTCCGGTGAGCCCGGAACCGACGAACTCTGGAACCATGGAATTACCCATGTGGCGCTGCTCGGCGCGGCGAATGCGCCGATAGTGGCGAAAGGACCGTCGGCCGCTAGGCCGCATGACCGCGACAATGGTCAATGTCGATGACGGAATGGGAAACAGCTTGGCCTCGATCTTCTCCTCACCAGCAGCCGGTAGTGCCGTCGTCGACAGCTCGCATGCATGGATACGGCTGGCGGTATCGATGCTTCTATCGACAGTCGGCGGCGTAGGCATGTGGGCCGTGGTCGTGGTGTTGCCGGCCGTGCAGGCCGAGTTCGGCGTCGACAGGGCCGACGCCGCGCTGCCCTATACCGCGACCATGGTCGGCTTTGCCGCCGGAAACGTTCTGGTCGGGCGCGCTATCGACCGCGTCGGCTACTGGATCCCGGCGCTTGCTTCCTCGATGGCCCTGGTTGCCGGCTTTCTGCTGGCGGCGCTGTCGACCTCGATCCTGCAATTCACGCTCGCCCAGGGCCTGCTGATCGGGGTCGGTACATCGGCGATCTTCGGGCCGCTGATCGCCGACATCTCGCACTGGTTCAACCGCCGGCGCGGTGTCGCCGTGGCGGCGGCCGCGGCCGGCAGCTACCTCGCCGGAACGATCTGGCCGACCGTCATGCCGCCCCTGATGAAAGCGGAAGGCTGGCGCTTCACCTATGTAGCCATCGGCCTCTTCTGCCTGGCGACCATGGTGCCGCTGGTGCTGATGCTGCGGCGCGGTGCGCCGATCGCGGTCGCCGGTTCCGCGGGCAGCCGGCTGGTGCAGCCGATCTCGCTGTCGCCGACGGCACTCCAGGTGCTGCTTGTCATTGCCGGTCTCGGCTGCTGCGTGGCGATGTCGATGCCGCAGGTGCATATCGTGGCCTACTGCATGGATCTTGGCTACGGCGTGGCGCATGGCGCCGACATGCTGTCGATCATGATGGCGGCCGGCGTGGTCAGCCGCGTAGCCTCGGGCTTCGTCGCCGACCGCATCGGCGGGGTGAAGACCCTGCTTATCGGCTCGGTGCTGCAATGCCTGTCACTGTTCTTTTACATTCCCTTCGACGGGCTTGCCTCGCTCTACGTCGTTTCGCTGGTCTTCGGCCTGTCGCAGGGGGGCATCGTGCCCTGCTATGCGATCATCGTGCGGGAATACATGCCCGCCAGGGAGGCCGGCCAACGCGTCGGCATCGTCATCATGGCGACCATTTTCGGCATGGCGATCGGCGGCTGGATGTCGGGCTGGATCTACGACCTGACCGGCTCCTACGCCGCCGCGTTCCTGAACGGCATCGCCTGGAACCTGCTGAACATCCTGATGATGGTGCTGGTGCTTTGGAAGGCAAGACGCGGCGCGACGGCAATGGCCTGAGGCAGAGCGGAAGCACTCGCCCGCAAGCGCCCGGCTTGACAACGGGCCGGGGCTGCGCGACGCCAGAGGCGAGCGGGTGTGGCACAGGCTGGTGAGATGGCGACAGCAACGTCGATCGTATTGCGGCAGCGCCTTGGCGGCCACGCACCGCATGGGGCCTGTCCTTGATCAAGCCGCGCTCGCGCCGAGGCGGCGGCCGCCCGACCATATCAGACGTCGCGCGTAAGGCCGGCGTAGGCGCAATCACCGTGTCTCGTGCCTTGCGAGAGCCGGAGCGGGTCTCCGAGGACCTGCGTCGCCAGATCCACGCCGCCGTCGACGAACTCGGCTACGTACCGGATCCCAACGCACGGGCGCTGGCCTCGGCCCGCGCCGAGGTGTTCGGCGTGCTGGTGCCGTCGCTTACCAACAGCGTCTTTGCCGAGGTGGTGCGTGGCATCTATGACAGCCTGTCTGACAGCGCCTTCCGCATCCAGCTCGGCAACACCCACTATTCCGGACTTGAAGAAGAGCGGCTGCTGCAGGTGTTCGGGCCGCAAAGGCCGGCGGCGCTGATCGTGGCCGGCATCGACCAGACGCCAGCTTCGCGAAAATTGCTGGAGAACGCAGGCTGCCCGGTGGTGCAGGTTATGGAAACCGGCCCCGATCCGGTGGATATGATGGTCGGCTTCTCGCATCTGGACGGCGGCAGGGCGGCGACCGAGCATCTGATCGAAGCGGGCTACCGTCGCATCGGATTCATCGGAGCGCGCATGGATCCGCGCTCGCAGCGACGCCTGGCCGGATACCGCATGGCGGTGGAGAAAGCCGGCCTGTTCGATCCACGCCTGATCACCACCACGCCGGTGCCGTCCAGCGTGACGCTGGGGCGCGAGCTTTTCCGCGACGCGCTGGCCAAGATGCCGACGCTCGACGGCGTATTCTGCAACAATGACGACATCGCGCTAGGCGCGCTGTTCGAGTGTCATCGCGCTTCGATCGATGTGCCCAAGAGGATCGGCATCGTCGGTTTCAACGATCTCGACATGATGCAGGTGGCGTTTCCCTCGGTCACCAGCATCCGCACGCCCCGCTACGAGATCGGACGGCGGGCGGTGGCCATGGCGCTGGCGGCGATAGGAGGCGAGCCGCCGCAGCAGCGCGTCGTGGATCTCGGTTTCGAACTCATGCGCCGCGAGAGCACGGCGCGCTGAACACACTTTCGCGATCAGGAGAAAGGGCGCTTTACACAGCACTCTTGGTAGCGCTACCATAATTATCGGACAGGGAAGAGAATGCAACGGCACGCAGCCTGTCTATTATACATAAGCGACAACTAATTCTTGTTTATTATGTATAATATGCTATTTTCCCCAACGGCCTGGGAACGAGGGGGAGGAGGCATCGCATAGGCCATTTGGCCATCGGAAAGGCAGGTAGGGCAACGCAGGAGGAGCCCGAGCCGACCGTGCGAAATTCACATCGCGAAACGACATCAGAATTACAAAATGGGAGGATTATCGATGATCAAGTCACTGGTGGGTGGCATCATTGCCGCCAGCGCATTCGTCATGCTCAACTCGGCCGCCATGGCCGCCGGCCCCGAGATCGTGCCGGGCCCGGCCGCCCAAGCCGACTGCTTCGCGCCCTGGAGCGCGGACACGAAATTCTTCAAATATCCCAAGAAGGAAGGCCCATACCGTATCGCCTTCGCCAATGGCTATATCGCCAACACCTGGCGTATCCAGATGGTGCAGACCGCAAAGGCCTATGCCGCCCAGCCGGATGTCAAGGCCAAGATCAAGGAATTCAAGGTCGTCTCGACCGGCGAGGACGTGCCGGCGCAGATCTCGGCGATCAACAACTTCATCGATTCCGGCTATGACGCCATCGTCACCGACGCGCAGAATCCGACCGCCTTCGGCCCGGTCATCAAGCGCGCCAAGCAAGCCGGCATCGTGCTGGTCGCCTTCGACAACATCCTCGACACCAAGGACGCCATCAACGTCAATGTCGACCAGAAGGGGCTCGGCGAATTATGGGCCAAATGGCTGGTCGAGAAAGTGCCCAATGGCGGCAAGATCCTCGAAGTGCGTGGTGTGGCCGGCACTTCCGTCGATACAGACCGCCACAACGGCATTCATGAGGTGCTCGACGCTTCCGGCAAGAAGTGGGACGTCACCGAAGTTGCCGGCAAATGGGACGACGGCGTGGCACAGAAGGTGACCGCGGATGCGATCGCCACAAATGGTCCCTTCGACGGCATCACCGGTCAGGGCGGTGACACGGGTATCGTGCAGGCGATGATCGACGCCAAGCATCCCTTCGTGCCGTTCGGCGGCGAAACCGAGAACGGTTTCCGCAAGTTCTGCGCGGCGCATTCGGCCGACGGCCTGAAGTGCACCTCCGCCGGCTCGGGGCCGGCCCAGGTCGCCGTCGCCATCAAGGCGGCCATTGCGGCGCTGGAAGGCGAGGTGGTGCCGCAAGAGGTGAAGCTGCCGCTGGCCGTCGCCTCTGATCCGGACATGAAGGAAGGCACGGATTACTTCCCGAAGGAGTCCGACAATTTCTTCGTCGGCAATTCCTTCCCGACCTGCGGCATCAACTTCAGCGCCCAGGAAATCATGGGCCAGACCAAGGAAAACCAGTAGTTCCGCTGGATGCCATTTCGGCGCTGCGGCTAACCCCGCGGCGCCGGTCCCCGAATATACGAGCGCCCTGGGAGGGTTGATGGACGGTGCGGCTCCGCTCTTCCGCATGGAAGGCATATCGAAGCGCTATGGCGGCGTGCGGGCGCTGGAGAAGGCCGAGCTGTCGGTCGAGGCCGGCAGCATTCACGCCATCCTTGGCGAGAACGGCGCCGGCAAATCGACACTGATCAAGATCATGGCGGGGGTCGTTGCGCCGGACGAAGGCCGCATGCTGCTGGACGGGCGCGAGGCGACCTTCGCCTCGCCGGGCGCCGCGAACAAGGCCGGCATCGTCTGCATCTTCCAGGAGTTGTCGCTGATTCCCGAACTCAGCGTCGCCGATAACATCGTCATATCCGATCCGCCGAAACGTTTCGGCATGATCGACCGCAAGGCGCAGCGGCGCATCGCCGAGGACGCGCTGGCGCGTGCGGGAGCTTCCGACATCCATCCGCTGGCACTGGTCAAGGACCTGCCGCTGTCGCGCCGGCAGATGGTCGAGATCGCCAAGGCATTGGCCAGGAAGCCGCGCATCCTGATCCTCGACGAGGCGACCTCGGCACTGACGGCGGCGGATGTGTCGAAGATCTTCGCCGTGCTGAAGCGGCTGCGTTCGGAAGGGCTGGCGTTGCTCTACATCTCGCACCGCATGAACGAGATCGCCGAATTGGCGGACCAGTGCACGGTTTTCCGTAACGGCCGCAATGTCGCCAGCTATCCCGCCGGCTCGAAGAGCGACAGTGAAGTCGTCGAACTGATGATCGGGCGCGAATACAGCCACATCTTCCCGCCCAAGCCGACATTCGCGCCGGCCGTCACGGCGCCTGTGCTCGAAGCCCGCAAGCTGTCCTGGACGGATCGCCTGGATAACATCTCGCTGTCTGTCAGGGCAGGCGAGGTGGTTGGCCTCGGCGGCCTCGACGGGCAGGGCCAACGCGAATTGCTGCTCGCCTTCTTCGGCGTCCTGCGTGGCCTTTCCGGCCAGGTCCTGGTCGACGGCAGGCCGGTCAGCATCGCCAGCCCCGCCGCCGCCCGCGAGAACGGCATCGGCATGGCGCTCATTCCCGAGGATCGCAAGACCGAAGGCCTGATGCTGCCGATGACGGTGCGCGAGAACCTGTCCTTCGCCGCGCTCGACCGGCTGTCGAAAGGCGGCATCATCGACCGCGCCGCCGAGCAGCGGCTGATCGACGACATGGTCGGCCTGCTGGCGATCAAGACGGCCGGCCTCGACATTCCGGTCGGCGCGCTCTCGGGCGGCAACCAGCAGAAGGTCGTCATCGCCAAATGGCTGATGCGCCAGCCGCGCATCATCCTGCTTAACGATCCGACGCGCGGCATCGATGTCGGCACCAAGCAGGAGCTGTATCAGCTGATGCGCAAGCTGGCGGACGCGGGGGCGGCAATCCTGTTCTATTCGACCGACTATGACGAGCTGATCGGCTGCTGCGACCGGGTGCTGGTGCTCTATGACGGGGCGGTCAAGCGCGAACTGGTGGGCGCCGAAATCACCGAGCGGGCGCTGATATCAAGCGCGCTCAACATGCCTGGCGGGGATAGCCCGGTGAAGCAGGGAGCGAACGCGTGAAAGGGATTTTGGCGTGAAGGATTGGCGCTACTGGTTGGCGGAGCAGCGCGGGACGCTGCTGGCGCTCGGCATCTTCATCGTCATGTTCGTCATCTACACCGCGAACCATCCGGCCGGCTTCACCGCCAATGTCGTGCAGACGGCGGCCAACAAGGGCGTGCTGCTGGCCTTCGTCGCCATGGCGCAGACGCTGGTGGTGATCACCGCCGGCATCGACCTTTCCGTCGGCATGATCTTCCTGTTGACCAACTGCCTGGCCTCGTGGCTGGTGGTGGGCACACCGATGCAGACGGCGCTTGGGGTGTTGGCGGTACTGGCCGTCGGACTGCTGTGCGGGGCGATCAACGGCGCCATCGTCATCTACGGGCGGCTGCAGCCGATCGTCGCCACCATCGCCACCGGCGCGGTCTATTATGGCATCGGGCTTCTACTGCGGCCGTTCCCGGGCGGATCGGTCAACGAGGATCTGGCCGATGCGCTGACGGGCCGTGTGTTCGACGTGGTGCCGGCCAGCATGGTTGTGCTCCTGGCCGTCGTGCTGGTGATCTGGGTGCCGTTCAGCCGTTCGGTGCTTGGCCGCGCGGCCTATGCGGCGGGGTCGTCGGAAATGGCGGCCTACATGTCAGGCGTGCCCATCCGGCGCGGCAAGTTCGCAGCCTATACGCTGGCTGGGCTGCTGGCCTCGATCGGCGGCCTGTTCCTGACGTTCTTCACCTATACGGGCGAAGCGGCCTATGCCAGCGGCAACTCCTACACGCTGTTTTCCATTGCCGCCGTGGTGCTGGGCGGCGTCTCGCTGTTCGGCGGCAAGGGAAGTGCCGTCGGCGCTATCTTCGGCGCGCTCGCCTTCCGCACCATCGGCGATCTGTTGTTCGTCTTCGATTTCGACCCGCTGTGGCAGCCGCTGTTCCAGGGCGTTATCCTGCTGATCGCCGTCAGCCTCGGCGCCTTCGCGCTGTTTAGGGTCCGCAACCGGCTGGAGTGGTTCCTGTGAGCGAGACGACATTGGGCGGCATCGCCGGCCGTATGCCGAAATTCATTCGCCGCGCCGATCCCGCGGTGTTGACGGCCTTTGCCTGCATCGTGGTCCTGCTCCTGCTGGGCAGCCTTTATTCGCGCAGCTTCCTGTCGCCTGAATATCTCTTGCAGCAGCTCAAGGTGGCCTCTTTTCTCGGCGTCATCGCCACCGGCATGATGCTGGTCATCCTGCTCGGCCAGATCGACCTGTCGGTGCCGTGGTCGGTGGCGGCGGGCGCGATGATGGCTTGCGCCGCGGCCGCCTATGGCCCGGCCGGCGTTGCGTTGGCCATTCCATTCGGCATCTTGTGCGGGGTGCTGATCGGCATCGTCAACGGCATCGGCGTCGCCTATCTGCGCATTCCCTCCATGATCATCACGCTCGCCACCAACGCCGTCGCGCAAGGGCTGATGGTGGTCTACACCGGCGGGTTCTCGCCCCAGGATTCGGCCACCGGCGCCATGCGCTACCTGGCCACCGGCTTTGCCATTCCGGGAGTTCCCAATGCGGTCATCATCTGGGCGCTGATCGGCGCCGCAATGGTGTTCGTTCTGACCCGCACCGGATTTGGCCGCACCGTCTACGGTATCGGCAACCGCGAGCGTGCCGCTTATCTCTCCGGCATCGACACAAGGCGCGTGGTGATGATCGCCTTCGCCGTCTCCGGCGGGCTCTCCGCCTTCGGCGGGGTGCTGCTTGCCGGCTACGCCTCCAAGGCGGCGCAGTCGATGGGGGACGCCTATCTCCTGCCGTCGATCGCGGCCGTCGTGCTGGGCGGCACCTCGATCCTTGGCGGGCGCGGCTCCTATCTCGGCACTGTGGCCGGCGTCATTCTGATCACGCTCCTGCAATCCATACTGTCGGTCATGCAGATGCCGGAGGCGGGTAGGCAGATCATCTATGGCGTCGTCATCGTCGCCATGCTGCTGCTCTACGGCCGCGCGCCGGCAAGCCGCTAGCCCATCGTGGCGGAAAGGACAGATCAATCGCCGACCGGCGCCAGCGGGCAGGCGCCGGTCATCGTGGCGATGGGCGTCGCCGGTTGCGGCAAGTCGGCCGTCGGCATGGCGCTGGCAGAGAGACTGGGCGCCGTCTTCATCGAAGGCGACCGGCTGCATCCGCCGGAAAACGTCGCCCGCATGGCCAGAGGCGAGCCGTTGACGGACACTTTGCGCGAGGGATGGCTCGACGCGATCGGCGAGCGCATCGCGGCCTCGGCCGGCAAAGGGCAGGGCGTGGTCGCCGCCTGTTCGGCGCTGAAGCGAAGCTATCGTGAACGACTGCGCGGCTTCCGCCGTGACATCGTCTTCCTCTACCTGGAGATCGACCCGGCCACGGCGCGGCAGCGCGTCGGCAACCGCAAGGGTCATTTCATGCCGGCAAGCCTGGTCGACAGCCAGTTCGCCATTCTCGAGCCGCCGGCGGCGGACGAGCGGGCGCTGACGCTCGATGCGACGCACCCGATCGCCGAACTTGTCGCCGAGGCGGTGCGTGTGACGCGGCGGTTCTGAACCTTGATCGGCGCCATGCCGGCATTCGACTTGCGCCGGCAAATGCCGCGCATGCGCAGGGCCTAGATCTGCGACGTCAACTCGACCGGAAAATCATCATTGTCGGCATCGCGCATGGCGGCAAGGCTGCGGTTGTCCAGTACCTCGGCGATTGCCTGGCGCACCTCGAGCATCATGTGCCGGACCTGGCACGTCGCTTCGTCGCAATCCTCGCAGCGCTGATATTGCGTGCGGCTGGCGCATGGGATCGGCGCCAGCGGCCCGTCCAGCACACGCACGACATGGCCGATCTTGATCTCCGAGGCCGGGCGGGCGAGGCGATAGCCGCCTTCCTTGCCTTTGCGGCTCTGGACGAAGCCGGCATTGCGCAACTCGCCTAGAATGGCATCGAGGAATTTCTTGGGGATGTTGTTGGCGACCGCGATGTCGTTGACGAAGGCCAATTGGCCAACCGGCAAGCCGGACAGATGCACGAGGGCCTTGAGGCCGTATTTGCCTTTTTTTGTCAGCATGCCCGAGTCAACCCATGAAGCCCCAACAACCCGCATCTGGCGGCTGTTTGTGTGCAAATGATGACGGGGCTTGTGGAGCGCTGCCGTTTCGCGAACAAGCCGATTTACCGGCACATTAGGCGCAAACGCGTTGATTCTTCGTAACCTTGTGCGCGGCAGGTCGTATTTGCCATGCTTTGCCGCAAACGGAGAAAGCCGGCAAAGCGCCGGCTTTCCTGATTTGCTTATCCCGCCCTGCTATCGCGCCGCGAAAACCTTATCGGCTGCCATAGGCCTGGTCGAGCAGGCCGCCGGCGGCGAAATGCTCTTTCTGGATGTTGTCCCAGCCGCCGAAGACGTTTTCCACCGTCAGCAGGCGCACGTCCGGGAAGTCGGCCTTGTGTTTGGCGGCGACCGCGGCGTCGCGGGCACGCAGGCCATTGTCGGCGGCGATGTCCTGGCCCTCGGGCGTATAGAGGAAATCGAGATAGCTTTTGGCCAGATCACGCGTGCCATGTTCGTCGGCGACCTTGTCGACGATCGCCACCGGGAATTCTGCCAGCAGGCTGACGGAAGGCGTGACCTGCTCGAATTTGTCGTCGCCATACTCCTTGCGGATGCCGCGGGTCTCGGATTCGAACGTGATCAGCACGTCACCGATCTCGCGCTGCACGAAAGTGGTGGTGGCTGCGCGCCCGCCCGTGTCGAAGATCGGCACGTTGTTGAACAACTTGGTGATGAATTCCTTCACCTTGGCGTCGTCGCCCTTGAAGGCCTCCTTGGCGTAGGCGGTAGCCGCCAGATAGGTGTAGCGCGCATTGCCCGAGGTCTTCGGGTTGGGGAAGATTACCTGCACGTCGTCGCGCACCAGGTCGCTCCAATCCTTGATGTGCTTGGGGTTGCCCGCCCGCACCAGGAAGGATGGCAGCGAATAGAAGGGCGAGGCGTTGTCGGGAAAATCCTTCTGCCAGTCGGCCGAGACGAGGCCCTTCTTGACCAGGAAGTCGATGTCGGTGACCTGGTTGAAGGTGACGACATCGGCGCCGAGCCCTTCGGCGATGGCACGCGCCTGCGCCGAGGTGCCGGCATGCGACTGGTCGATGCTCACACCCGGGTGCTTCTCGGTAAAGGCCTTGTTGACTTGGACGAACAGTTCGCGGCCGACATCATAGGAGGCGTTGAGAAGCTTGTCGGCAGACCAGGCTTGGGAAGATGCGAGAAACAGGCCGGCGACGGTGGCGACGCCGAGGAGAAATCGCTTCATGAAATGAGACTCCGTCTAGTGCTTAATCGCCCGACCATAGCCCTGCGCCACTGGCCCGACGAGACACCTGCAATGGTTTCGCGGTGCCACCGTAAGAAAAAATGTCGTCACGAGCGCTATCACTAGAATTCTGTTCCGCCCAACGCTTTCTTACCCTTGCATTGCTGGGCCAGCATGCATATACAATATGCATATACAAAGGGAGGCAACCATGCCCCAACACCGCCATTCAACGACACGGCCGTCGAAGGAAGCGAAGCTGTTTCGCAATAACCGCAGCCAGGCGGTGCGCATTCCTGTCGAGTTCGAACTCCCCGGCGAGAAGGTCCTGATCAGCCGTGAAGGTGACCGCCTTGTCATTGAGCCGATCCGCAAAGCTGGGCTCGGCGCGTTGCTCGCCCAATGGGCAAACGAGCCGCCGCTCGGCCCCGAGGACGATTTTCCCGAAATCAATGATGCGCCGGTCGAATCCGAGGACATTTTTTGATGCGGTTCATGCTGGACACGAACATCATCAGTGACATGATCCGAAATCCGGCTGGCAAAGCCGCCAATGCAGTGGAGCGCGAGGGAGACGACGCCATTTGCACAAGCATCGTGGTGGCCTCGGAATTGCGGTATGGCTGTGCCAGGAACGGATCAGCCAAGCTGCTCAAAAAAGTCGAGCAATTGCTGGCCGAGATTCCGGTCTTGCCGCTCGATGTGCCGGCGGATGCAGAGTATGGCGCCCTTCGTGCAGAACTGGAGGCCGCCGGCCAACCCATTGGCCATAACGACCTCTTTATTGCTGCGCACGCCTGCGCTATGGGCATCACTTTGGTAACGGCCAATACGGGCGAGTTCATCCAAATCCGCAACCTGAAGATCGAGAACTGGCTGGAGTAGTGCTCGGTCTAATATCAAGCAGCCGGAAACAGCTTCCAGCGGCCCGGGCGGAACGCTATCCGGCTCTTCTGCGCGGCGGGATGGTCGACGGGCAGCTCGATTTCGACGCGCTGGCGTTCGCCGCCGATCTCGAGTTCCACCCGGCGGGTGCCGGCGACGCGGCGGCTGGCGACCACCGTGCCGGCGATGCAGCCACAGCAGCCGCTCAGCAATTCGACGTCGTGCGGGCGGAAGTACAGCCTGGCGTTGCCGCTGGCGGCGTCCGGGGCCGACAGCCCGACCGGGCGATCGGCGAGCCAGACCTCGCCATTCTCGACCTTGACCGGAAGCGAGCTCGATTCGCCGATGAAGCCATAGACGAAAGGCGAATTCGGCCTGTCATAGATGTCGTCGGCGGTGCCGACCTGCTCGATGCGGCCCTGGCTCATCACCACGACGCGGTCGGCAAGCTCCAGCGCCTCTTCCTGGTCGTGGGTGACGAAGACGGTGGTGTGGCCGGTGGCGTCATGGATGTCGCGCAGCCAGCGGCGCAGTTCCCGGCGCACCTGCGCGTCGAGCGCGCCGAACGGCTCGTCGAGCAGAAGCACTTTGGGTTCGATCGCCATGGCGCGCGCCAGCGCGACGCGCTGGCGCTGGCCGCCGGAAAG
>NZ_JAIUHS010000030.1:0-2820 GCF_020165235.1 Mesorhizobium sp. CA13
ATCGACGGCGCCAAACCCGACCGCAACGCCCTGCTCGTCGACGCCGGCGCCCAGTACACCTCTCCCTCCGGCGTCTTCGCCGCGGCCACCTTCCAGGGCGAGTTCTCCGGCAACGTGAAGAGCTATTCCGGCAAGCTAAAGCTCGGCATCACCTGGTGAGGCTATGCGCATCTTGGCGACCAACGCGATGGTGAGAAAGGTAACGATACGATGTTTGAGGGCTGGAAAACGATCAAGTTCATCTTCGCGTCAATCGGTTTCATCATGCCGGCCGTTTCAGGCAAACGTACGAAATCGGGCTTTTGGGCGAGAGCCGCGATTGTTGCCCGCCTTCTCCTGAAATTTCCTTTGTCAGCAATCGAACTCAAGATCCACAAGTTCGGGGGCTTTCGGGAAGCAAAGCAGGTGGGTGGAACAGTCGATGCACCGATGCGGGCTCATCCGACGACGGCTCTGCGCAGAGAGACTTGTCTGTCAAAGTCCGGCTCGCGCCTGGCGCTGGCCATCCTCCTGGTAGCCGGCATGTTGTCGGCCGCGCTTCCGGCAAGTGCTGTCGAGACTGACTGGATTGTCAAAGACGAGGCGACGCTCAGGGACGCCATCAGTAACGCCCAGAAAAACGACACCATCACCTTCACCGCGAACGTCACCCTGAGCGCAAACTTGCCCACCATGCAGAAAGACGTGACCATCGACGGTGGCAACTTCACGCTGTCCGGCAATAACCAGTATCGCGGCCTGTTCGTCCAGTCCGGCACAGTAGTCGTCAACGATCTCACCATTGCCAACGCCAAGGCCCAGGGCGGCAGAGGAGGCGACGCAAGGTATGGCGGCGAGCTGTATATTGGAGGCGGCGGCGGCGGTGGCGGCGCTGGACTGGGCGGCGCGCTGTTCGTCGCCAGCGGCGCCAACGTGACGGTGAGAAACGTCAACCTGCAGGCCAACCAGGCGCACGGCGGCAACGGCGGCGCGCTCAGGCCAGATACCGGCGGTTGGACCAGTGGCGGCGGTGGTGGCTATTGGCCCACCGGTGCTAACGGCGGCGACGCCGGCCCTGTCGTCAATGGTGGCGGCGGTACAGGCGGCGGCGGCGACGGTGCCCACGCCTTCGAGCAGCAGGGCCACCCCGGTGGCTTCGGCGGTGGCGGTGGTGGCGGCCCCAATGGAGGTGGCTCCGGCGGTTTTGGCGGCGGAGCCGGCGGCAACGGCGATATCTTCAACTCAGTGGTCGTGCTCGGTGGCTTCGGCGGCGGCAATAGCAACGGCAAGGACCCCAGTGCTGGCGGCGGCGGCGGCGCCGGTCTCGGCGGTGCGATCTTCGTTCAGGAGGGCGGCAGCCTGACCCTGGCCGGCGCTCTCAACATTTCCGGAAATGCCGTCGCTGGCGGTGACGGTGGAGTGGAAAACGGATGCAAAGGCCTTCCAGTATCTCCAGTGTGTGGTGGCAATCCCGGCCAGGGTACCGGTTCGGGCATCTTCCTTGACGGCAACGGGTCGTTCAGCGTCGCCCCTGGCGCCGGACAGACGCAGACCATAAGCGACATCATCATCGACCAGACCGGAGCTGGCGGCACCGGCACCGACAGTGGCAGCTGGTCTCTGGTCAAGAATGGCGACGGGGTGACCGTCCTCACCGGCGCCAATGCCTATAGCGGCGGCACCATCGTCAATGCCGGCATCCTGCAGGGCAACACGTCGAGCCTGCAGCGCAATATCACCATCAACAATAATGCCTCCATCTTCTTCGATCAGGCGGGCAGCGGCACCTATGCTGGCATCGTGTCCGGCACCGGCAATCTCTGGAAACGAGCCAACGGCGAGGTCGCGCTCACTGGCGAGAACACCTATGCGGGCGGCACGCGGGTGGAAGGCGGAACCCTGCTTGTCGCCTCCGACGCCAAACTCGGCAAGGCAGATGCCCATCTCCACCTGCTCGACGGCGGCGGTCTGCACGCCTCCGAGACCTTCACCAGTTCCCGGCCCGTCGGGCTTTTGAGGGGTAACGGCGTCTTGCTCGTCGACCCAGGCAAGGCCCTCACCTTGAGTGGCGTCATCGGAGGAAGCGGCGTGCTGGTCAAGTTCGGCTCCGGCGACCTGATCCTTTCCGGTACGAATACCTATTCGGGCGGCACGACCGTTTCGGCCGGCGCGCTGTTGTTCACTACCGACGCCAGCCTAGGCGCCGCGGGCAGCGCCATCAATCTGAACAGCGGCACGATCGGGCTAGCTTCGGTTGCTTCGGCACAGACGGTCAATCGCCCCGTCACAATCACGAACAGCGGCGGTTTCTTCGGTGCATCGGCTCCACTGACCTGGAGCGGCGTGATCAGCGGCACCGGCACGCTGGTCAAGTCCGGTACCGGCACGCTTTTCCTATCCGGCAACAACACCTACACCGGCGCGACGATCGTCGACGCCGGCACGCTTGTGGCGAACGGCTCGATCGTCTTTTCGAGCCTGACGGTGAATGCGGGCGCGACACTTGGCGGCACTGGCAGTGTCGGCTCCGCCACGCTGGCCGGCGGCACGCTTTCACCGGGCAATTCGATCGGCACGATCAATATCATCGGGAACCTTGCGTTCGGCGCAGGCTCGGTCTACGCCGTCGAGGTCTCCGGCGGCGCGGCCGACCGCGCGAACGTCACCGGCTCCGCCGATCTTTCGGGCGGCACCGTCGATGTCACGTTCCCGGCAGGCGGCTCTGTTTCCAGGAACTACACCATCCTCAATGCCACCGGCGGTGTCGGCGGCACCAAATTCGCCGGCCTCAGCGACGCGCCCTTGCCCGGATTCAAGACCAGCCTCAGCTATGATGCCAAC
>NZ_JAIUHS010000031.1:0-1753 GCF_020165235.1 Mesorhizobium sp. CA13
CTCGGGCCTTGCCGTCACCGACGGCTCCGCGATCCAACTGCAGCTGCTGGGCAACGGCGTCGTCGTCGGCGTCGTCCAGGGCGGCGCATTCAAGGGCGATGCGGCGTTCGCGCTGTCGATCGATCCGGCCACCGGCAAGGTGACCGTCGAGCAATATCTGTCGCTTCATCATCCCGACACCGGCAATCCCGACGACACGGTGGTGCTGGCCTCGCATTCGGTCGCGGTGAGCGTGACCGTCACCGACGGCGACGGCGACACCGCCAGCGCCAGCGCCGACGTCTCGGGCCAGATCAGCTTCGACGACGATGGGCCGAGCCTGACCATCTCGCAGCCGAACGGTGCCTTGAACGGCCTGTTCCTGGACGGCTTCGTTCCCAATGGCGACGCCTGGGGCGCGGGCAGCGGTACCACGACCGGTCCCGCCGGCGCCTGGACCGTCACGGCTTCGCCCTACGAAGGCGCCAGCAGCATCGAATTGCAGAAGGTCGGTGACGGCTATCGCGGCGCCGACAGCCCGACCAACAGCGTTATGGTCGACCTCGAGGCCAGCCCCGGCAACGTCCAGATCTCGCAGACGCTGCATGGCCTCAGCGCCGGCGAATACCGCATCTCGTTCGAGATCGGCGCCGCCAACGACACCAGCCTCCCACACAGCGCCAGGCTCGAAGTGATCTGGAACGGGACCAGCGTCGGAACCTACGACCCGACCTCCGGCCTCATGCAGACCATCGCCATCGACGTCACGGCGACAGCCGGCGACAACTCACTGACCTTCCGTGAGATCGGCGAAGCGGGCGACAACACCGGCACCTTCCTTGCCAACATCAAGGTCGGCGACATCATCGTCATCGACGAGACCGCAGGTGTCGATGCCGATTCCGACGACACTCTCGGTCTCGCGAACCTGTTTGCCGGCGTCAATGCCGGAGCCGATCCCGACATGCCGCTGCCGCAATACGCGCAGGGCAGCGGCGGCGTCGTGAACGCCACGGCGCTGTTCGGCGCCGATGGCCCGGCAACGAGCAATTCGCTTGTCTATGCGCTTACCCTTGCCAGCAATACGGGCGTGGATTCCGGCCTGAAGACCACGGACGGGCATGCAATCTCGCTGTTCACCGACGGCAGCGGCCGCGTGATCGGCGTCTATGATGCCGACAACAACGGCATCACCGCCACCGACAAGGTCGCCATCGCGTTGCATGTCGATGCCGCCACCGGCCAGGTCGCGGTGGCGCAATACGTCTCGCTCCAGCATCCCGACACCAGCAGCAACGACGAGGGCATCGCTCTCGGCGCCGGCTCAGTCTCGGTCACCGTGACGGCGACCGATGGCGACGGCGACCACGTCACACAAAGCGCCGACATCTCTCAGACTGTCGTCTTCGAGGACGACGGGCCGAAAGTCCTGAGCGGCCATGCCGCGCCGGTGACGATCGACGAGGACGACATATTCAGCCCCTGGTCGCAGGGGACCTCGCCCTATGACGGGTCCGGCGACGGTTCGGGCACGGAGGCTCCGCTGGGTGCGGCGATCGCATCCGGCTCGCTGAACGGGCTTGTCGACTTCGGCGCCGACGGCCCGGCCGCCGGCGGCGGCTTCGGCTTCACCGGCAAGGCGGCCCAAGACATGACGGCGATCGGGCTGTCGTCGAAGGGCGCCGAGCTGAGCTGGGTGGTCCAGGGCAACACGCTGGTCGGCTTTGTCGACAGCAACCATAACGGCAATTACAACCCGGTCCTTGGCGACCGC
>NZ_JAIUHS010000032.1:0-1713 GCF_020165235.1 Mesorhizobium sp. CA13
GCGCACCGCCCTCGTTCGTGAGGCGTATATAGTCGCCACCCAGACAAACTGTCAACACCGATCCAAGAAGTTTTTGAGATTTCTCGTGGAGATATCCACGGGGTCGAGATTCGTGAGTTGGCTAGGCTGAGTTTCCACATCGCTTTTTGCGCTTGGTCGCGCCTGGGATACTCGCTTCGGACCGTATGCCTCGCTTTGAAACCGCTGTCCGCCCGACGGCCGCGGACCTTGCGCGAGCGGCTTTCAGCGGCGATCCTCCAGCGATTCCGGTGTGATGTTCCGGCCTGCGTAGAAGATGCCCAGGATCAGCACCTGCTCGCCCTCGACCGCAAAGGCAATGCTGACCGCCCGTCGGTAGCCGATGATCCGCAGTCCGGGCATGATCTCGCGCCGCTCGGTGCCACGCTGTGGAAAAGTCGATAGACCGAGACAATGGTCTTGAATACCCGCGACAAAATTCCAGGCGATCGCCGGGATGCCCGCTCGGCTATGTCGTCATAGAGCCGTTCGAGTTCGGCTTGTGCAGCGGGATGAAAGACGATCCGATAGTCCATCCCCTACTTGGCTTTCGCCTGTTTCGCGCGATGGCGCGCCTCCAGCCGAGAAAAAACCGCTTCGGCCGGGATTCCTTTAGCTGGATCCTGCTGGAGTTCGGCCAAGCGGCCCGGAATTTCCTCGCGCAGCCATCTTTCCCGCTCCGCCTCGAAATCCTCGAGCATGCGCAGGCCGGCGCGGACAACCTCGCTGGCATTGTTGTAGCGACCTGATTCGAGCTGCTTCCTGATGAAGCGCTCATAGTGGTCGTTCAGAGCGTAGTTGGGCATGACAATCTCCCGGAAAGAGATATGGGATCACGGCATGGATTTAGCAATAGATGTCAGATATTAGCAATTTCGGCCGACGTCGACCATCCTGCATTTTGATCCGATTGTCTCGCAGACAGGCTCGGATCGCTTGCTTCGGCACAACCGGGAAACCGCCTTAGTCGGGGTGACGCGATCGAGGTTCGCGCCTGCAGCCGATGGATGGGGTCTGCTCCTCGCGATCCAGGCGGGACGGCTGACACCGAAGCCGGCTGAGATGGGATCCTGCCGGCTGAATTCATTTCGCATTAATTACGGACCGCCGCCTCGATTCGCATTTTCGTGGTGGGCCTCGGCTCTGGGAGCCCGATTTGTCCGCTGCGCGAACTCAGAGCTCGTCTTGGCTCCGAGGCATGGAGCGACTGAGGCCTGGCTCCGTGAACGCTTTTGCTTGGCTTGTATGGTTCTGGCGGGCGGATTGGGTTTGGTTTGGTTTGGGGAGAGGATTTGCTTTTGTGGCGTGGGGTGGGGTGGGCTTTGGGTTTTTGCGGGGCTCTGATGAGGGTTCTCGAATCAGCCTGGCGCGATCAGCCGGATACAAAACAGCCCGGGTTGAGCCGGGCTGTTTTGTATTTGGTTGCGGGGACAGGATTTGAACCTGTGACCTTCAGGTTATGAGCCTGACGAGCTACCGGGCTGCTCCACCCCGCGCCACCTGTGGGCAAGCGTCAGCTTGCTTCGATCTCTGGAAGCAGGTGTTTTCTGCTTCGATTTTTGGAAGCGGGCGTTTGCCTGCTTCGCGCCGCCAAATTGAAAGGGCCGCTTAGAGCGGCCCGTTGTCCCGTTGGCGGGCCTTTATGCATGTCGCCCCAAAGTGTCAGCGGTTTTGGGACAACGACATGCATCAGAC
>NZ_JAIUHS010000033.1:0-1246 GCF_020165235.1 Mesorhizobium sp. CA13
CTGGCCTGCTGCCGGTTCCATGGACAGGCACTTAAGCTAACATCGCCGTTTCCTCGAACTCAACAGGGCTGAGGTAGCCCAGGGTAGAGTGACGCCGCTTGGGATTGTAGAAGCGCTCGATGTAGTCGAACACATCCGCCCTGGCGGCATCTCTCGTCCTGTAGACCTTGCGGGCCGTCCTCTCGGTTTTGAGCGACGAGAAGAAGCTCTCCATCGCCGCATTGTCCCAGACATTGCCGGACCTGCTCATCGAACAGGTGATGCCATGGTCGGCCATCAGCCGCTGGAACTGCTCGCTCGTATATTGGCTCCCCTGATCGGAATGGTGCAGCAGACTGTCGGGCTTGCCTCTCCTCCAGATCGCCATGATGAGGGCGTCGGTGACGAGCTGGGCCGTCATCTCGGCTTTCATCGACCAGCCGACGACGCGGCGCGAGAACAGGTCGACTACTGCGGCGACGTAGAGCCAGCCTTCCGCGGTCCAGATGTAGGTGAAGTCGGCCACCCACTTCTGGTTCGGCGCCGATGCCTCGAAGGCACGGTCGAGAATGTTCCGAGACACTGCCGCGACCAGCCGCTCCCCAGCATCCTTCGGCAGGCCACGCCGGCGTGGTCGGGCTCGCAGGCCGTTCTCCCGCATCAGCCGTTCGATGCGATGCAGGCCGCAAGAGAGCCCCTCCGCCAGGAGGTCATGCCAGACCCGGCGTGTGCCGTAGGTGCGGTCGCTGCTTTTGAAGCTTCGGTCGATCTCGACAAGCAGAGCCTCGTCATATCGGGACCGGGCGCTGGGGCTCCGGTTGAACTAGGCATGGAAGCCGGAACGGGAGACATCCAGCGCGTCACACAGCCATGCCACCGGCCAGATGTTCCGGTGCCTCGCGATGAAAGCGAACCTCATGTCACTTCCCTCGCGAAGTAGGCTGCGGCCTTTTTTAGGATGTCGCGCTCCGCCTTGAGCTTCGCCACTTCGCGTCGCAGCTTGTCGATCTCGAGCTGTTCAGGCTTCATCTGTCCATGGCCTGGAAACGCATGCTGCGGATCGGCTGACAGTTCGCGCACCCATTTGCGCAGCACATTCTCGTGGACATCGAGGTCGCGGGCAGCCTGGGCCACCGCAACGCCCCGATCCTTGATCAATCTCACCGCCTCAAGCTTGAACTCGCGGCTGAACTTCCTTCTTTGCATTCCCACTCTCCAGTTCCGTCAAACACCTTATCTCGGTGTCCACGAAACCGGCAGCAGCCCA
>NZ_JAIUHS010000034.1:0-1032 GCF_020165235.1 Mesorhizobium sp. CA13
TTTAGTCCCGGCATTTGCTGGAGCGGATTTAGTCTGAAGCGTTCGGGCTGAGTGGTCCACGCCTTGCAGACGAATTCGTAGGGTGTGAGTCCTTTGAGGGTCTTTAGCCTGCGGGCGAAGTTGTAAGCCGTGACGAAGTCGGCAAGGTGCTGGCGCAACTGATCGTGGCTCTCGTAATAGAAGCGCTTGACGGTGGCGTCCTTGATGGTGCGGTTCATCCTCTCGACCTGGCCGTTGGTCCACGGATGCTTGGCTCTGGTGGTACGGTGTTCGATGCCGTTGGTGGCGCAGGTGTATTCGAAGGCATGAGCCCAGAAGCGCTCGCCGTTGGCGATGGCCTCTTTGATCAGCGGCACGGCTGATCCTCCTGCGCCGGGCGTGGTGAACTGGATGCCGTTGTCAGTGAGCACGGTGTGGATCTTGTAGGGAACGGCCGCGATCAACCGAAGCAGGAACTCTCGCGAGACGGCGGTGGTGGCTTTTTCATGCAATTCGACGAAGGCGAACTTCGAGGTGCGGTCGATGGCCACGAACATGTACAGCTTGCCCTGTTCTGTCCGCACCTCGGCAATGTCGACGTGGAAGTAGCCGATCGGGTAGCTCTTGAACTTCCTCTTCGCCGGCCTGTCACCCTCGACATCGGGCAGGCGGCTAATGCCGTGGCGTTGGAGGCAACGGTGCAATGAAGATCGCGTCAGATGCGGGATCGTCGGCTGCAGCGCATAGAGGCAGTCGGCGAGCGGCAGTAGCGTGTAGCGCCGGAAGGCGACGATGACCGCCTCCTCCTCGACGGAAAGAACCGTCGACCGCGGCTCTTTCGGCCCCGTCAGAAGGTCGGCTGTTGAGGTCCGCTCCCGCCACTTCGCGACAGTCTTCTGGTTGATCCCGTAGCGCTTGGCTAGGGCTCTCAGGCTCTCTTGACTATGTTGTATCGCTCGACGGACCGCCTCTGTCGTCGTGGCGCTCCCATGGAGAACCTGGCCCATAGTGCCTCCTTCGATTCGGAGGATAAGGATGCCCCATCAAAGCCTG